>CAJXQX010000071.1 GCA_913058185.1 uncultured Verrucomicrobiota bacterium | reverse complement strand
GCCTTCATGGAAGCCGAAGACCAAGCCGGCACCATCTTCGCCTACTACCAATCCTACCTGGTCGTAGAGTATCTTATTTCCGAATACGGTTTCGAACCTCTTAAAAAGCTCCTCCGCGATCTCGGTAATGGCACCGATATCAATGTCGCCCTCTCCGAGCATTTCGCCCCCCTCGTCGACCTCGACGACGCGTTCGCCGACTTTGCGGTCGACACCGCCAAAGCCTTCGCCCCCACCATCGACCTCACCCCCACTCAGGCCGAAGGTGGTATCTTCGCCCAACTGCTCACTCTCCCTAAATTCCCCGCCTCCGCCCCCAATTTCGACGAAACGCGCGCCGCCGTTGAACGCCATATGGATGCCGGCGAGTGGGTCCGCGCTCGCGAGTCACTCGAACCGCTACTCGCGGCCGGCGTTTACTTTCCCGGCTCCGAAAATATTCACATTCTCCAAGCCTCGATCTGTCGCGAACTCGACGATGACGCGGGAGAAAAAGAAGCACTCCTCACCATCGTGACCAGCGAGGCCGACACCCTTCCCGCCGTCACGCGTTTGCTCTCGATTGCCGAAGACGAACGCGGATGGGCCGCTATCGCCCGCTGGAGTGACGCGTGGTTGGCCATCGATCCTCTCGCTCCCACCCCGTGGCGGGCCCGTTTACAGGCTCATACCGCCCTCGAACAACCCACCATCGCTATCGCCGCCGGGGAAACCCTCCTTCGCCTCGACCCTCCCGACCGCGTCTCGATTCACCACCAGATCGGCGAGCTCCTTGAGTCCTCCGATCCCACTGCCGCGCGCCGTCACGTGCTCCAAGCCCTCGAAGACGCTCCCCGTTTCCGTGCCGCCTACGAATTGCTGGATCGAATTCCTCCCGTCACGGTCAACGACTCTCGCTGATGCCTGCTTCCTCTCCTCGCCCCATTGCCCGACGCCTCCGTTCCCCCTGGTTGGTTTGGGCCCTCATTTTTGCCGTCACGGGGGCAGCGTTCTCCTACGCCCAACGCGGTCGTCGCGGTCAACGCGAAGAACGCCCTCGTTCCGTCCCGCAATGGGAAGTGGACGACAATTTCCAACACGACGTCTTTTCCTTCGCCCGGCTCCGCTACGATAGTTGGAGCGGTGGTGGAGGCTGGGGTGGACGCCGCGGCGGCGGTTGGGCCACCGACGCCCCCGAAGCCGACCTGAACCTCATGTTCCGGCTCCAACAGATGACCAGTCTCAAGGTCAATCCCGAGCCTACCTACATCGACATCGAGGCCGAGCAACTCCGCCACTACCCGTTCGTTTACATGGTCGAACCCGGCCGCCTCACCTTCCGTGATGCTCAAGTGGTCGCCCTCCGCGACCATCTCCTCAACGGCGGCTTCCTGATGGTCGACGACTTTTGGGGCAACGAACAATGGCAGAACTTTCGTTATGAAATCGAACGCGTGTTCCCCGACCTGCCTCTGGTCGAACTGGAGATTGATCATCCCATTTTCCACAGCGTCTTCGACCTCGATATCAAACCGCAGATTCCGAGCATCAACTCATTCATGTATGACGGCAGCACCTCCGAGCGAAACTCCGGCCCCGTTCACTACTGGGCCATCTTCGATGCCAAAGGACGCATGATGGCCTTCATCGGTCACAACACCGATCTCGGCGACGGCTGGGAACGCGAAGGCGAAGACCCCACCTACTTCGAACGCTTCTCCGAACGCTACGCCTACCCCCTAGCCATCAACATAATCTACTACGCCATGACCCACTAGGAAAGTAGCGAGCATCCCACCCAACATCTTTCTTCTTACTCATTCTCGTTCTCGTTCTCTTCCCCCAAGTAAGCCTCCCTTCCTTGTCTCGCCGAAGTCCCGCGCTGCGGGACGAAGGCGGATGCCCCCTCCGTAACAAATCCAACTCCAATGCGTCCCTGTCCGCCAAAGCCTTGGCGTCGGCGGAAGTCCTCTGTTCTCTCTGTTCCCTCCTGTAAAAACCAGCGCGTCAGCCCGCAGCGCGTAGTCGGTATCCCGTAAAGCGGGACTTTTCGTGTAATTTCGTGGGCAATTAACCCTGCCCCTTCACCACCCATCTCCATCCACCCACTTTCCCATGACTCCCGACACCGACCCTTCTCCCGATTCCCCCACCCCGCCCGATATCCCTCTCACTGACGAAGCCGCCTTCGCCGCGCTTCAAGCCGGCCGTGATCGCGTCACCACCGAACTCGGTAAAGCCGTCGTCGGACAAAAAGACGTCATCGAGCAAATCCTGCTCGCCCTCCTCTCCGGTGGTCACTGCCTGCTCACCGGCGCTCCCGGCCTCGCCAAGACCCTGCTGGTCAAATCCGTCGCGCAAACGTTCGACCTTAAGTTTCAACGCATCCAGTTCACCCCCGACCTGATGCCCGCCGACATCACCGGCACCGAAGTCCTCACCGAAGACGACTCCGGCCGCCACCTCACTTTTGTTCCCGGTCCCGTATTCACTAATCTACTACTCGCCGACGAAATCAATCGCACGCCGCCCAAGACCCAAGCCGCCCTGCTCGAAGCCATGCAGGAGCACCAAGTCACTGCCGGCGGAGTCCGTCATGCCCTCAGCGAACCTTTCTTCGTGCTCGCCACTCAGAACCCCGTCGAGATGGAAGGCACCTACCCGCTCCCCGAAGCCCAGCTCGATCGGTTTCTCTTCAACGTGCGCGTCGACTACCTTTCCGAAGCCGAAGAAATCGAAGTTGTTTCTCGCACCACTTCCCAAACCGCCGCTGAGATCGAACCCGTCTTCACCGCCGCCGAAGCGCTCGCTTTCCAGAAACTCACTCGCCAAGTGCCGGTCGCCGATGATCTCGTGCGCTACGCGGTGCAACTCGTCGCCGCCTCCCGGCCCAGCCAACCCGGCACCCCCGATTTCATCAACGACTGGCTCAATTGGGGCGCCGGCACCCGAGCCGCTCAAGCCCTCATCATCGGCAGCAAAGCCCGGGCCCTCTGGCAAGGCCGCAGCCATGTCACCGAAAAGGACATCCAAGCGCTCGCTATTCCCGTCCTCCGCCATCGCCTCCTGCTCAATTACCGCGCGGAGGCCGACCGCGTTGAAGTCGAGACCATCATCGCGCGCCTACTCGAAACCGTGCGCCTCGCCTAAAACCTCTCCTGCCCCGCCTTCCCCATGTCCACCGCCGCCGCACCTTCCGCCGATCCCCTCGCCTTACTGGCGGTCAAGGATCTGTCGTTACGCGCCAAGGTTGTGATGGAAGGCGTCCATTCCGGCCTGCACCGCAGTCCCTTCAGCGGCTTCTCTTCCGAGTTCACCGAATACCGGCAATACAGTCCCGGTGATGATCTGCGCTACCTCGATTGGCGCGCCTACGCTCGCAGCGATCGCTACTACATCAAGAAATACGAGGACGAGACTAACTTGCGCGCGATCATCCTCCTCGATGTCAGCCGCTCCATGCGCTTCGGATCCGGACCATACCCTAAAATCGAATACGCCCGCACCCTCGCCGCCACGCTCGCTCGTTTCCTCCACGAACAACGCGACGTCGTCGGCACCGCCCTCTTCGATGAAAAGGTGCAAGACGTCGTCCCTCCGCGTTGGCGGCCGGGTCACCTCAACCACATCTACGCGACGCTCTCCCGCGAGCCTGCCGGCCGCGAAACCGCGATCGGGTCAGCCTTGAGCGAGGTCGCTCGGCTTTGTCGCAAACGCACCCTCGTGCTCATCGTCTCTGACTTCCTCGCCCCCGTCGACACGTGGTCCACGGCTCTCGGCGAACTCACCGCCGCCCGCCACGATGTGCGCGCCTTGCAAGTCCTCGATCCCGTCGAACTCAACCTCGAATTCGGTCGCGCCGCTATGTGGGAAGATCTCGAAAGCGGCGAAGCCCGCTACGTCGACCCCACTCAGGCCCGCGCCGACTACACCACGCAGATCAACGCCCACCTCGCGGAGGTGAATGGCGCGTTCGACAATTACGGGGTCCTCCACCACCTCACCACCACTGCGCAACCGCTAACCGACGCCCTGGTCACGTTTCTGCAAACCCGTCGCAGCGCCGCCCGGGGCACCCGTCCGGCCCGAAAGGACTCCGCCGCGTGAGCCTGCTTTCTCCTTTTTTCCTCGTCGGACTCGCCCTCCTCGCCGGCCCGATCATCGCCCACCTCATCCGGCGGGCGACCAAGGATCGGATCGAATTCAGTGCGATCCGTTTTCTCAAGCCTTCCAAACCACGGCTCGATCGTCGCAGCCGCGTGCAACACCCGTTGCTCCTGCTTCTGCGCTGTCTCATCGTAGCCGCCCTCGCCCTCGCGTTTGCCCGTCCCTACTGGACCCAAACCACGCCGCCCGCCGCCACCGATATCCAGCCCCGCATCGTCATCGCGCTCCTTGATCGCAGCGCCAGCATGCAACCGGCCGAGCGTTGGGCCGATGCCACCACCCGCGTCGAGGCCATCGTCGACGCCCTCGAACCTTCCGACCTTTTTTCGCTCATCGCCTTCGACGCCCGCACCGAGATTTTACTCACCGGCGAACACTGGCAACGGGCCCTCCCCGCCGAGCGACCGGGCATCGTCTCCGCCCTCCTGAGCGACCAGTCCCCCACGTGGAGTACCACCCACCTAGACAACGCGATCGCCATCGCCCTCGAGTCGGTGCGCGAACTCAACGAATCAATCGGCGGTTCCGCTTCCAGTGAACTGATCATCGTTTCCGATCTCACCGCCAGCACGCGGGTCGCCGGACTCGCCGGACTCGATTGGCCGGCCAATACTGAGGTCAAATTCGACACCGTCACCACCGCCGCCGACCCCGATCAGATCACCCTACAATGGCTCGGCTGGGGCACGGATCTCGGCGCCGGCGCGCCCGCTCGGGTCCGCCTCATCGGCACCGCCGGTGCCTCCCCGCGCTCCGTTTCTCTGCAACTCGTCGATGCCAGCAACGATACCGCCTGGGCGCCTCCCGTCGAAACCATCATGCCCAGTAGCGGCATCCAATTGGTATCCATTCCCGTCAGCGGCGATGCCCCTGCGGCCCTCAGGATCACGCTCGCCGACTCTCCCGATTCACTCGGCCAATCGCTCAATCTCGTGCGTCACCTCGATCGCGAGATTCAATTCAAGATCTGGAGCGACGCGCCCTCCTCAGATTTGTCCTCCCCGGGCTTCTATCTCGAAAATGCCGTCACCGGTTGGCGCGACCCTGCCACCATCGCCGACGACCCCAGCCAGCCCGAAGCTCCCGCTCTCCACGTCATCACCAGTCCCGTCAGCCCAGCCGAGATTTCCACCATCAATTCCCGCCTCGAAGCCGGGGCCTTCGTGATCTTACTCGCCAACTCGCCCGAGCTCGCCGTCCAAGCCGCCACGCTCGCCGGAGAATCCAACTGGCGCGCCACGACCGCTTCCCGCAGCAACCCACTCCTCTTTGGCGAGATCGATTTCGGCCACCCACTCTTCGCCTCTTTCGCCGATCCGCGCTTCAGCGACTTCACTCGCATTCGCTTCGCGAGTCCCACGTCTCTCACCCTCCCGAACGATACCCGCACCCAGGTCATCGCTCGGTTTGACAACGGTGAACCCGCCGTCCTTGAAACCGTCGTCGAACGAGGCCGCCTCATTGTCTGGGCCACCGGCTGGGGACCTCGCGAAACCCCTTGGGTGCTCTCCACCAAATTTGTGCCGTGGCTCCAAGCCGTCGCCGTCCGCGCCGCCGGCGGCACCATTCCTATCGCCGTCACCGAACTCGGCGACGTCTCCCGTCTCAATCTCCCAGCCGAGTCCACCGTCACCGCGCTCCGTGATCCGGACACCGCCATCGATCAACTCACTCAACCTGGCATCTACCAAGTCGTCGCCCCCGAGACTCGCGCGCGCCTCATCGCCCTCAACGTGCCTGCTTCCGAGACCAATCCCGAACCACTCGCTTGGGATACGTTCGAAGCGCTCGGCGTCCCCTTGGGCAACACCCTTGCTGTCGCCGAATCCGTTGATGTCCCCACCGGCGATCTCCCGGAATCCGCAATCGTCAGTGAAAGCCGCCAACGCGCTTGGCGCTGGTTTGTCCTACTCGCAATTGCCCTGCTGCTGCTCGAGGGACTCGTGGCTCTGCTCATCAACCGCCGCGCCGCCGCCGTCCCCGTGCCTGCCACTCCGTAATACCGATGCGCAACTCACTTAAACTTTTCTTAAGTCCGCAATCTCGCCTCGAGGCCGAGCTTCAGACCGTCGCGCGCAGCTACCAGTCCATTCGGATTCATCAACGCGGCATCATAATCTGGAGCACCGTCGCAATCGTGGCCGCCAGTTTCCTCGCGATCCGTATTCTTCACGAGCCGTTCGCGGCCTGGCTCGGTCCACTCCTCGTTCTCAATTTTCTCACCGGTGCCGCCATTCAATTCCACGGCATCCTCCGCGACAAAGCCGATATCTATGCCGCCGCTCGGCGCATCGAAAAAGAAAACCCCGAACTCGAAGCCATCCTCCGCACCGCCGCCGAGCAACAGGCCGATGCCCAAGGTAAACTCAATTTCATGCAGCAGCGCCTCCTCGACGAGGCACTCGCTCATGCCAGTGCCAGCCTGTGGCACCAATCACCGCGCCGCCAATCCCGTTGGCTCACCGCATCTCACATCGTCTCTATCACCGCGGCCCTCGCGTTCCTCGTTCTCGGCCTAAGCGTTTCCTCACCTTTCAATTGGAGTTGGTCCGACTTCTCCACCCGTTCGGCTGCCACCGCCTCTGGCATCGAAATTTCCCCCGGCTCCATCGAAATCGAAACGGGCACCACCGTCGTCGTCGCCGCCCGTTTCTACGACACCTTCCCCGCCACCGCTCGTCTCGTGTGGCGCCAAGCCAACGGCGCTTCCGGTCGCTCCAATATGGCGCGCAGCCTCTCCGACCCGGTCTATGCTTTCACCTTACCCGAGGTTGACTCCGATACCGTGTATCAAATCGAGTATGACGGCGACCGCACCGCCGACTTCACCCTCACCGTATTCGAACTCCCCGATCTTGTCCGCGCCGATGCCAGGCTCGACTACCCTGACTACACCGGGCTGAAGGATCGCGAATTCATCGACACCCGCCGCGTTAGCGCGGTCGCCGGAGCCGGCCTCGACTACGAGTTCCTCGTCAATCGTTCCCTCGCTTCCGCCCGCCTGGTCACCCTTGACGGGGAGACCATCGAATTGGAAGCGCGCAACGACGAATCCACCACCTTCGGCATCGCCTACACCCTGGTCGAGTCCCAGCGCTTCAAACTCGAACTCACCGATCATGACGGTCGCACCGATCCCGATCCCGCCGACATCCGCATCGCTGTCCAGGCCAACGAACGTCCCGACCTCGCGGTACAGTTTCCGCGTTCCGACCAACGCGTTTCTCCCCTCGAAGAGCTCAATATCCAAGTTAAGGTCACCGACGATTTTGGCCTTCTCGACTACGGCATCGCCTACGCCATTGGCGGTAACGAGCCGATTTATATTTCCACCGCCGACGAGTCGTCCTCCGACCTCGAATCAAATTTCACTTACCTCCTCGCTCTCGAATCCCACGCCGTAGAAGTCGATGAACTCATCACGTGGTTTGGTTGGGCCGATGATTTCGGTCCCGACGGCGAGAGCCGACGCTCCACCAGCGATCTGTTCTTCGCCGAAGTCCGTTCCCTCGATGAGATCTTCCGCGAAGGTCAGGGCGGCGATGGCCCACCCGGCGGCGGCGGTGAAAACGGGCCCGCCGGCGATCTCCTCGAGATTCAACGCCAAATTTCCGTCGCTATTTGGAACCTCCAAAAATCTGGCGAACCTTCGGCCACGTTCGAACCCGATGTATCCACGCTCGAGATCAGCCAGACTCAAGCCCGCGAGCAAATCGACGAGGTCAAAGCGCGGCTCCAAGAAGCTCGCCAACAAAGCGCCGCCGATGACGCCGCTAGCGCGATGGACGACACCATCGAACACCTCGCCGACGCCCGCGACGAGATCGACTTGGAGCCATTGAAGTCCGCTTGGTCCAGCGCTCAGCTCGCCTTCCGCGCCCTCCTCAAACTCCAACCCCGCGAGGTAAATGTCACCCAAGGCAATCCCGGCAGCTCCGGCAGCGGTGGTGGCCGCAGTCAATCACAGCTCAATCAACTCCGCTTCCGCCAGGATCAGGACAACTACGCTAGCCAAAGCGAAGCCGAAGCCCCCGCCACGCCCGAGGAGCGTGAACAACTCAACGTCCTCGCTCGACTCAAGGAACTCGCCCGCCGCCAAGACGACCTCAATGACCGACTGCAAGAGCTCCAGACCGCCCTCGCCGCCGCGGCCGATGAAGTCGAACGCGAAGAAATCCGTCGCGAGCTCAAACGCCTCGAAGAAGAGCAACGCCGCATGCTGGCCGAACTCGACGATACCCGCTCGCGCGTCGATCAGATGCAGTCCGGCGAACAACGCGCCGAAGCCAGCCAACAACTCGAACAAACTCGCGAAGACATGCAGCAGGTCGGCGAAGAGTTAGCCCAAGGCAACGTTTCTCAGGCCCTCGCATCTGGCACCCGGGCCCAAGAATCCCTCGAGCAAACCAGCGAAGACCTCCGCGAAGATTCTTCCAGCCTCTTTAGCGACGAGATGCGCGAACTCCGCCGCCAAGCCCGCGAGCTCGCCGAACAACAAGACGAAATCGAAGAGCAATGGGATCAACAGAGCGACGGCCCACCTTCGCTCGATGGTTCGGCGGCCAATGATCAACTCGCCGAAGCCGTCGATTCCCAGCGCCAACGTTACGAGGATTTGATCGAACGCCTCCAACAAGCGTCTTCCGACAGTGAAGACGCCGAACCCGTCCTGCACCGGCGACTCTACGATGTGCTCCGCCAACAAGGGACCAGCGGCACCGAGCAACAACTCCGCACCGCCACCGAACTTCTCCAACGCGGCTTTTTCGACGAAGCCCGTCGTGAACAATCCGGCGTGAACCGCTCGCTCGATCAACTCCGTGATAGCGTCGAACGCGCCGCCAATTCCGTCCTCGGCGACGAGGGCGCCGAATCCCGGTTCGCCCAAAGCGAACTGAACGAACTCGTCCGCGAACTCCGCGACGAAATGTCCACCAGCGGCGACCAACCCGGCGGTCAACCTGGCAGCGATAGCAACGGTGAAGGCGAGTCCCCCGGCCGCTCCCCCGCCGACCAAGAGGGCGAAGAACCTTCCGCCGGCACATCCCTCGCTACCAGCGGCGAACCAGGAGAAGGTCGCGCGCCCGGGAACGAGCCCGGCGAACGCGAAGGTGGTGCCTCCGGCGACGAACCCGGTCAGGGCTCCGGTAGCACTCCCGGCGAATCACCCGGTGGTGGCCAACCTTCGCCCAACGATCTCCTCGAGCAACTCGTTCAGTCCCTCGGCACTCAACCCGGTGCTGGTGGTGGCGGTGGTAATGGCTCCAACGGACCACTCACTGGCGAAAGTTTCGCCGACTGGGCCGACCGTCTCCGCACGATTGAATCGCTCATGGACGATCCCGAGCTCCGCCAACGTCTCGCCCAAGCCCGCGGCCGCGCCGAAGAGATGCGCCGCGATTGGCAACGCGAAGCCGCCGAGCCGCAATGGGACCTCGTCAACACCGGCATCATCAAACCCCTCGAAGACGCCCGCTCCTGGCTCCGCTCGGAACTCGCTCGTCTCGAAGATCCCGAAATTCTTCAGCCCATCGACCGCGATCCCGTGCCCGAGAAATACGCCGAATCGGTGCGCAAATACTACGAAGCTTTGAGTGCCGCCGAGTCGGAACAAACCTCGTCTTCCGACCGCTAATTTGCCTGTGCTCTGTCGTATGCCATTCGCTGTTCTCAACTTCGCCGGATCCTCCTGGTGGTGGGTGGCGGTGCTCGCAGCCACCGGTCTGATCCCGCTCGCTTGGTATGCGCTGAGACCCGCCGAACAGAACCGCGGCTCCCTCGCCGTCGGCCTCAGTCTTCGCCTCCTCGGCATCGGGTTACTCCTGCTCTGTCTCCTCGATCCGCAGTGGCTTGCACCTCGCGCCAAACCCGGCGCCAACATCCTCGCGGTGCTCACCGACAACAGCCAAGGCATGGCCATCGTCGATCGGCCGGGCGATCCCACTCGCGGCGAAAGACTCCGCACCGATTTGATCGCTCCGAGCACGGCTTGGCTCGAAGACCTGAATTCACAATTTCAAGTGCGACCCTACCTGTTCGACGATGAACTCCGTCGGGTCGGCGACTTCGCCGCACTCGATTTCTCCGGCCCCCGCTCCGACCTCGGTCACGCCCTCGACCGCATCCGGGAGCGTTTCGCAACCCAACCCCTCGCGGGCGTTTTGCTGTTCACCGATGGTAATGCCACCGACCTCACGTCCACGCTCACCGATGCTTCCGGTCTGCCGCCCATCTTCCCCGTCGTCGTGGGCGAAACGGCCGCCCTCCGCGATCTGCGCATCACCCAAACCACCCTCCGCCAAACCGCCTTCGACGACGCGCCTGTTTCTCTCCGCGTTGGTCTCGCCGGTCGCAGCGTGACCGACGAACCGCTCAGCGTAACCGTGCGACCGCTCAACGCCTCCGGCGCCGAAGCCCCCATCGTCCAGTCGGCCCAGCTCTTCCGCGACAATCAGCCCGAAGACGTCGACTTCGATTGGCGCCCCACCGGCTCCGGCATTCAGTTCTACGAAGCTACCGCGCTTCCGACTTCCAGCGCCGCCCCCGCCGAGGCGACCACGGCCAACAATCGGCGCTACGTCATGGTCGATCGCGGTCGCCCCACCTACCGCATTCTCTACGTCGGTGGTCGGCCCAACTGGGAATTCAAATATCTCAATCGGGCCCTGCTCGAAGATCCCCAAATCGATTTGGTCGGCCTGCTCCGTCTCGCCCGCCGCGAACCCAAATTTGAATTCCGTGGCCGGGCCGGCGAATCCAGCAATCCTCTGTATCGAGGTTTCACTGACGCCACCGACGACACCGCTCGCTACGATGAACCCGTGTTGACCCGCATCAATACCCGCGACGCCGAAGAACTCCGCACCGGATTTCCGCGAACCATCGCAGAACTCTTCGCTTACGACGCGGTCATTCTCGACGACGTCGAAGCCGAATTCTTCTCGCCCGACCAACAGATGCTCCTCCGCCGTTTCACCGGCGAACGCGGAGGTGGCCTACTACTCCTCGGCGGGGTCGATTCCTTGGCCAACGGCGACTACCAATCCACTCCGCTCTCCGCCGCTCTGCCCATCTATTTGGACCGCCGCGCCGAACGCCAACCCACCGGTCAACTCACCTGGGATCTCACCCGCGAAGGCTGGCTGGAATCCTGGACCCGGGTCCGGGCCGTCGAAGCCGACGAACGCGATCGCCTCACGGCCATGCCTCCGTTCCTCATCGCCAACAGTGTCTCCGCCACCAAACCCGGCGCCACCGTGCTCTCATCTCTCACCGATGATGTTGGGCAGACCTTCCCCGGCCTCGTCGCTCAACGCTTCGGCTCGGGCCGCGTGGCCGTCCTCACGGTCGGTGATCTCTGGCGCTGGGGCCTCGCCGGCGAAACTGAGCAACTCGACCTCGCCCGCTTCTGGCGCCAAATTTCCCGTTGGCTTGTCACCGAGGTGCCCACGCCCGTGAACGTGCGCGTGGCCCAAGCCGAACAAGGAGCGGCCCGACAGCTCACCATCACCGCCCGCGACGAGGATTATCATCCGCTCGATCTCGCCAAGGTGCAGGTCACCATCACCCGCGCTGACTGGAACCCCGACGCCGACAACTCCGATCAATTCACTTCGGTCTCCTTCGCCGCCGAACCGTCCGTCGACGCGCCCGGTCGTTACCTCGCCGAGTTCACCGGTCGCGAGCCCGGCGGCTACCTCGCCCAAGTCGAGGTCAGTGATTCCGAAGGCCGCCTCATCGGCACCGCCGAGGCCGGTTGGGTCAACGATCCCATTGCCGAAGAATTCGCCTCGCTCGATCCCAACGTCGCTCTCCTCGCCGAAATCGCCCGTCAGACTGGCGGCCGGGTCCTCACGTTCGCCGACCTCGATGGCCTCGCCGCCGAACTCGTTCGCGCCCCCGCTCCCATCACCGAAACCCACGCCAGCTCACTCTGGCACAACAGCGCTGTCTTCGGACTCGTCCTACTTTGTTTTGTGGCCGAGTGGGTCTGGCGCCGTTGGAAAGGACTCGCCTGATGATCCGCCGTTTTCTCCAACATCTCGCTCTCTCTGCCAGCCTCGCCCTCACACTGCCCGCCGGCGGGGACCTACTCCTCATCATGGGCGCTCCTGGCGAGGAGGACTACCTTGCGCCCTTCCAACGCACCACCGCCGCCTGGATCGATGCTAGCGATCTCGCCGGACTCAACGCTCACACCATCGGCGCCACCATCACCGCAGAATCCGAGGACGACGAGAACACCCCCGCCCTGCGGGATGAACTTCGCGACTGGCTCGCCGCTCAACCCACCGATGGTGAACAACCCCTTTGGGTCATCTACGTCGGCCACGGCACGTTCGACGGTCGCATCGCCAAACTCAATCTCCGCGGTCCCGATGTCTCCGCCGCCGAACTTCGCGAATGGCTCGCGCCCTTCCAGCGCCCCATGGTCATCGTGCACGGCGGTTCCGCCAGCGCTCCCTTCCTCAACGCCCTGTCCGGACCCAATCGCATCGTCATCACCGCTACTGAAAACGCCAACGAGATCAACTACGCTCGCTTCGGCGAACGCTTTGCCACCGCCGTCTCCAACCCCGACGCGGACATCGACCGCGATGGCCAGACATCCGTCCTCGAAGCATTTGTTTCCGCCGCCAATAAAACCGAACTCTACTACGACGAAAACGAACGCCTCTCCACCGAGCACGCCTTACTCGATGATAACGGCGATGGTCGCGGCACCCCCTTCGATTGGTTCAACGGCACCCGTCTCGTCAAAACAGCCGAGCAGCCCACCCAGTCGCCCGACGGTAAACGCGCGCGCCTTCTCAGCCTCATCCCATCTCTCGCCGAACAAAATCTAACTGACGCCCAACGGGCGGCCCGGAACAAACTCGAAGCCGCCGTAGAAGCCCTACGCTCCCAGAAAGCGACCCTCGAAGCCGACGACTACTACGCTCAGCTCGAAGTCCTGTTTCGTCAGCTCAGTCGTATCTACACCACGACCCCGGCCGAGTAAATTCAAGGTCACCCGTTCCACGGCGTGACTAGGCGCGACGTTGAGCGCCAGCGGGACCGGTCGGAGGAGTGGCCCTAATTCCTCGATTCGTTTGGGACCGGCCAGGCGGGCAATCGTTGCCCACCGTAAATGGACCAACCGATGGGGGTGGAGTCGGTCAAGGGTAGCAGCGTCAACGACCATACCAGAGAGGCGGGGGTTTCATGCGTGTATTCACGAATCTGAGTCCACGCCGGATGCCCCAATCGCTGGGGCCAAGTCAAGTCCTCCACCCCTTCTGGTCGCAGAAGCATGCCATAGCCCACCAAAGTATTGCCATTTGCCAGGGGTTGCACGCTACCCATGGCCCAGCTTCGCATCGGCTCTTCTTCCGGAAAACGAGATTCCCAAATTTTCTCGAGAGTCATTTCCTCCAAATCGATCGCGTATTCCTCAGCGCGACTGCGGATGGCGGATGGGGACTTGAAGTCGCCGAACGGACGTGAACCAAAATTGTCGTTGTTAAAAATCAACAGCGTTCCCCGCTCCGTAATCCACGGCGCATGGGGCATCCAGAACCAGTTCTGATCCGAAGGCAGTTTCAGCGCCCGTTTCGCAATGTCCTCCCCGAGAGATTCCGGTTCAGAAATCACCATCCATTTTATCTCCTACGAGGACACGTCTACATTGGCTATGCCTGAAATCAGGCGGAAATTCACCAAAAACGAATCCCCATCATCCATGATTCGAACGCCATTGGCGTGACTCCAATCAACGGCATTCGGAAAGCCGCGACGCGCCCAATAATTCCCAAAACTGAGGTAACCGATCTTGTAGGGATCGAGGTGATCGAACGCTTTCCATTTCCACCTCACTTCGCCGTCACGCGTAAACCGCATGACGATATCGCCCACCACTCTTTGCGTTTTCCGAGGAGCCTGGGCATCCGTTTCGCTGGTGAAATAATTCGGTAGTTCCCGAATCTCTGATCCTAGAATTAGGAAATCACCATTGGGGTATTCTTGAAAGGAATGATGAAAGGTCTCTGAATCGACCGGAATGGATCCAGAGGTTTTCCCTTGCGGACGATCTTTTGCATACCAACTGGCAATCGTATTACCCAATATATCGATTTCGATAAGTCGGTTATCCGAGGTGATAAAAACGATGTTGCCGTTTCTAATAGAACGGTAATCGGTGATGCGAGAATCACCGTGATAATACCAAACCACTTCGCCGGCTTCATCCACGACGATGAGAATACCCAAGCTATCATTAAACTCTGATTCCACTGAGATAGCGTCAGCCACCTCAAGCGGAATACGACGACGTGGATTAAAAAGCGTAAATCCCTTATCCATCGCTCGGGGGCGAAACGACTCCGTAATGATACGCGGCATCATGTCGGGGGTATTTGGTAATTTTGGTGATCGAAAAGACAGCACTTCCGCCGCCCGTTTCGATCCGGTCGAATCCGAAATAGTAATAGAAAACTGGTATTCACGATCCGCTCGCATACCCACAATAGGAAGACCGTTGGTGGGTGAATGCTCCGTACCGAACGTAGACTCAAAACGGTGATCGGCAGCAACCGCCTCCAACGTTGTCGTGACCGGACCATTGGCCTCGAAAGTCAAAATTGCGGCCTGCGGAACTCTCGTATTCGGATTCGCCGACACCACCGGACTCACCTCAAAAACCGGCGATGCATTTAGCAGGAGAGACGAAGTATAAAATCCTCCACCGAGGATAATAGTGAGAAAGAAGCGCATGACGATGTGAGGGGGCAGATCGGAAACTATTGTTTTCTAAAAACGAAAGAAACCAGCAACAGCACGTTAACAAAGAAGACCGCACGCTCAAGTTTCTTAACTCGTCTCAATTCAGTTTCCTGGCCGCGCATTTTCATCCTCCCCGATCCGCAACATGATCAACCAGGATTAGACTCAATCTCTCAATGACTACGACGGCCTTCTCCGCAAATGAGGTAGCCAGAGAGGGACACTGATTGCCGGACATGTGTCCAGATACGGCTGACCTTTAACAGACCCTCATTCAAAGAAGAGCGTGCCGGATCCGGGTATGTTTTCGGCGCTACGCCAGTCGGGTTGCCACCAGAGCTGGCTCTGCCCGGTGCCGTCACGATCATTAACTGCGACGTTGATGCGCAGTCCGTCCCGCTTCCACTGATCACCATAGAGCGTGATCAAACTCGCGAGGGGGATGGCAACTTCGAGGGTGTAGCCGTCCGCCGTGCGACGCTTGCACACGAGGGTGCCCGCAGGCAGCGATGGTGGCTCGTAAAGGTAGCCGGGATCGCGACCGTCACCGGGTGCCGGGGACGTGGCGATGAACACGCCGCCGGCTATGCTGGTCCGTGGAGCCCGTTGGAGTTTCGGTGCCCGGAAATCCAAACGCAGCTCGATGCCGTCTTGGACCCACGGAGGAGAGTCCGCCGTGGAAATGACCTCTTCGTCACGGACGTCTACGACGATCTGGAGGTGCGTGGTATCGTGGGCGAAACCGATTTGAAAGTTAGCGTCCTCGGAGCCTGTCCAGCCATCGTGGCGGGGATGGACCCAAGGCGTGTCGGTGACGGTATACAACTGATCCGCCGACCAGTCGGAGCTGTCACCGTCGACCTGTAGGGGATCGGTGAGTTCGGGGAGTTTGAGGACCGGCAAGAGCGGGACGATGATGGACTCGCGCAGGTGCATCGCGGCCATGTCGGCGGGCTGCAGTCGGGCTTCCCAGGTCAGTTTAGCGGCAGCCTGAGCCTGGTGGGCCTGGGTCGGCAGCTCACCGGAAAGATGGAGATCGAGCGCGCGACTGGACATGGGCTGCAGGGTGAACGTTTGCCGGTTGTCGGTGGTCGAGGCGAAGCCCTGGGTAAACGCGGCGTCCAGGCCTGAGCGAGAAGACAACTGGAAGGTGACTTCAACCGGGACATCGGTGGGATTGGGCGATCGGACCTCGACCTGGTGGTGCGGGAAGGTGGTATCCGACATCCACAGGATCTCGGGGACAAAGGTGTTGATTGAGAGGGTATCGACGAGGGATTTGGATTCGGGGGTCTGGATGTCATCGCGGAGGATACCATCGAGCATCAGGTTGGCGATCACCGGTCCGGAGGAGGTCATCGTCACCCACACGACTTGATCAAACTCACCGTAGGAAGGCCCGGCGACTGATACCGCCGGTGGATGCGAGGATGTAGTAACGGGTATCGTTACGCTCAGTTCGCAGATAAGAGTGATAGTGGCCGGCGAACACGGTGTGGTCTCGTCCCTGCAGGGAGGCCTCAATCCCAGGCCAACCGTAATCCTCCGCATAGTTCCACATCGGCGTATGGAGGAAGACGAACGTCCAGCGCACGTCGGAATGAGCGGCGAGCGTGTCACGGGCCCATTGCGATTGGGCGGAACTGATGTGGTGGAGGGCTGAGTCCTCCGAGTTGAGACAGAGGAATAAGACGTCGCGGTAGACGAAGCTGTAATAGGGGCGGCCGAAACGTTTCCGCCAGAGCTCGGCCATGGTCGGATTGGAATAGTCGTGATTACCAGCCAAGTAAAAGAACGGCATCTCCAGCTCGCTGATAAATCCCTCAAACTCATCCCATTGGGCGTTCACCTCCAGCGCGTCGTGGGTGAAGCCCTCAATCTGGTCACCGACGCTCATGACAAACTCCGGTTGCAGTAGATTAAGTTTGCTGACGGCGTCTTCGAAAATGCCGGGGCGGGCGCTACCGGCGCGATCGGAGACGATCGCGAATTGAAACGCATTGGGATCGTTGTGAAAATCGAGATGACTCCACGGATTCACCACCCCCGTTTCGCCGGTGGTCACCCGGATGGAGCGCAGGGCCTCGGAGTGAGAGGCATGATCATCCTGGTGGGGATTGGTTTAGTGGGCGATCGCAACGCCGAAGCCACCTAGGCTGGCGATGATCGAGAGCAAAGCACCGGAGTAGCGCATGCCGACCACGGTTGGCGAAGCGGCGAGTTACTGTCAATCTGCGGCGCGACCGGAAATGGCTCCTCCTCAGTTTCGCCGCCCGAGGCACGCATCGTTTAAGCATGACTTTTTTGGGCACCGTGCCTTTTTAGAATACCCCAAATCCGAGATGGATCAGTCACTCTTGTTTGAAAAACTTCGATGAATAATCAACGCCCCCTGTTCGCGATCGCGTTCACCTTCCTGCTCTCATCTGCCACCACCCTATCGGCAACTGAAAGAGGTCATGAATTCCCGCTCGACCTCCTCTTCAGTCGAGCCGATGTCCCGCGGATCCAGGCCAACGCGGAACTCCCCCTGTTTCAGGAATATTGGCAATCGTTACTGGATGCCGACTTCGCGACGGACGACCAATTCCTGCGCGAAGCCTTTCTCTACGCGATCACCGGCGATCCGGTGCGCGGCGAGAACGCCCGCCAAGGTATGTTGGCGATGTTGGAGGAAGAGCGCTGGGACCTTTATATGAATGCCAAAGGGGAAACTTTGGGGTTTCTTAGAGGCGGACGTAATACGGCTTGGATGTCATTAAGTTATGATTGGATCTATCCCCTACTCAGTCCCGCCGAACGCGAAGAGATCCTAGACCAGATCGCGGAAAAAGGCTGCGTGCCCTTCACCCGTTCACTGTATGGCATGAAGTATCCTGAGAGCGTAGAGCGGTGGCAATTCACCCCGGAATTTTCCAAGAAATACCACGTGCCCGACATGAGTCAGTGGCCAGTCATTCTCGGTCATAACAATTTCCGCGCCGTGCTTTCAGGTGGGTTTTCCCTCGGGCTGTCCGCGCTCGAAGGCCGGGATGATCGGGTCGAGGAGTGGAAGGCCATGTTGCTCGAAAGCTACGATCGTTCGGCCGAACTCTACGGCCGCGATGGCAGCTACGATGAAGGCATCTCCTACGCTAACTACGCCAACACCTACTTGGTTTATCTCGTAGAAGTGATGCAGCGTCGGCACGGCATCGACCTCTTCAATCAGATCAACTATGTCGGCATGATGGACCGTAATCTGGAATTGGCGTTCCCCCACCATCTGGACCCTTCCGGCAGCGTGAACTTCGGCGATGCCGGTCCCAGTATGAACACGTCCAATCTACTTTGGACGGCGGGGAAATCCCGTGATGGTGTGACCCAACATCAGGCCCTCAACTACGCGACGAAACACGATCTGTTCTCCCTCGTTTACTACGACCCTTCGGTCACCCCGGTCGCGCCAGATGACAGCGGCCACTTCAGTCAGCTGGAGTTCGATTGGATCACCACCCGCACAGGTTACGGATTGGATGATCTGGTGGTGTCTATGCGCAGCGGTCCTCCCTCCAACCACGAACACGCCGATCGCAATTCCGTCATCTTGAAATACCGCGGGGAAATCCTGCTCGTCGATTCCCATCGACCCACCTACGACGTAAAAAGTCCGGCTTGGTTGCTCCGCACCGCGGAGGCACACAACACCATCCTGATCGACGGACAAGGCCACCCCTACATCGATGGTTCCCAGGGCACGAACGCCTCGGAGGCCTCCGCTGAAATCGTGCGAAAAGGCGAACGTCCTGGCTACGTGCACTGGACGAGTGACGCCACTCAAGCGCATGCCCTCGCCGATCCCGATGTCTCCTCTGTGACGCGCTCCGTCTTCGTCTTTCGCGAAATCCCCTTCGTGCTGATTCTCGACAAGGTGCTAAAGTCCGAAACCCCTTCTCGAATCGCGGCCCGCTGGTTTGTGGAAAACCGTGACCTCGAAGGCACCGTCGAAACAGACGGAACCACGTTCACCATGAACCGCCCCCACGCGAAGTTCTACGCCACCCACGTCAGCAACCAGCCGTTCGTGGTGCTCGATGCCAAACTCCCCTTGGACGAATCGATGGGCGTCTTCCCTTACGCTCAGGTTCAAACCTCCGCCATGACCAAGGACGCCCTCTTCATCCTCGCCGGCAGTCCGCTCGCGCCCGACGAAACCCAACCGAACATTGAGATTCAGCAGATGGGTGACACGTGGGAAGTGGAAGTCACTCAAGGTTCTCACCACCTGAAGCTCCACATCTTCGACCGAGCCCAAATCCCCGAAGTGGAAGTCATCGAACTCACGACCGGTTCGAACTGATCGAGGCTAGGACATGGTGCCGGATCGTCGTCGCCATTCAACCGGGAGACCCTCTCCATTTCCTCTCCCCAAATGCGCTCACCCCTTTGCCATTCGTATTCGCCCACTCCTTCCGCCGCCGCCGCCCAATGTTCGTAATACGAACATTGGACTAGGGATTACCGGAGCTGATTGGTGCAAAAGTCTGCAGATCACCACCTGACCGTTCTTCAGGCCCTCGCGGATTTGACTTCAGCTTCTCTGATCTGACAGGTTCGAAACCACATGAAAACGATATCGCGGTTTCTTCTCGCGACGTCTCTGGGGGTTCTCGCATTCCCGCTCCAAGTTTTTGGGGCGGAGGAGAGTCAATTACCGGCGCGTCATCCCTCCTATGAACCGTCATTGGCGACGGCGACAGCTGAAGCGAGTGAGCCCAAGGGTGACGGCATGGCCGTGGGCTTCAAAGGAGGCGTGGGAGACACCGATACGCGCTATCCCGCGACCGGAGCACTAAGTTTGGCGAACCCCAGTGGGGGGGTGCACTTGCAGGCGTGGCGGGGCGAGCGCGTGAGTGCTCAAGTGGTGGTGACCAGCGACCAGGCAGAGAAAAATCTTCGGATTGCTCAGCTTCAATTAAGCCGCAACGGCGGTGCCATCGGAGCGCAGACTCATTTTGTCCGCTATACATTGGCCAACAATCCACCCACTGACGATCCCGCCGCCGGGTGCGGTCCCAATACGATATTTGATCACGTTGGTTTGTATCCGGATATATTAGACACCGCCGATCGAGTTGATCTGCCGGCCCACACCAATCGGCCGATTTGGTTAACCGTGGATGTGCCCGCAGAAACCGAAGCAGGAGCCTATCACGGGACTTTGGTGGTGCGTTCGGATTCGGGTGTTGTCCGCTTTCCGGTGACGTTGGATGTGGTGGAAGCGTTATTGCCAGCACCGCAGGATTGGTCGTTTCAACTGGATCTATGGCAACAGCCGGAATCCGTCGCACGTTATCATCAGGTGCCGCTCTGGTCGGACGAACATTTCGCGTTGTTGAAACCCCTGATGAAGCGATTGGCCAACGCCGGGCAAAAAACCATCACGTGTTCGTTGTTTAATGAACCGTGGAATGCCCAGACCTACGATTTGATTCCGGGTATGGTGGACTGGCGGAAGAAAGCGGATGGGACATGGGAATATGACTATACCGTGTTTGATCGCTGGGTGACGTTTATGTCGGATGAGGTCGGTCTGGATCAGGCGCGCATTCACTGTTACAGCATGATTCCGTGGTCGCTGACGTTTCGGTATTTTGACGAAGCAACTCAGGCGACGGTTGATGCGGAGCTTTCACCCGGAACCCCGGAATATGATGAATACTGGGGACGCTTCCTGAAGGACTTCGTGAGGCATCTGAAGGTCAAAGGCTGGCTGGAGCGGACTCGAATCAGCATGGATGAGCGACCTGATGAACAGATGGAGGGCGCGCTAGCGACCCTAGCTAAACATGTGCCGGAGTT
>CAJXQX010000070.1 GCA_913058185.1 uncultured Verrucomicrobiota bacterium | reverse complement strand
CTAGCCCTGCCGAGGGTTGCTGACAAAGGGAAGGCCTATTTGCATTAAATTGCACCCCCGGGTGATGAATCATCATCTTCAGCCAGCACCCTATTGAAGCCCCCCCCGGGGGGGGGTCTGCTCTCCTCAATCTCATTGCCATTATATTGACCGTTAGAACGTCTATTCCGTTCGTTTCTATTCGTATGAGTTCAGTCTCACACTTATGTAAGACAATACTCACTAGGTAATAACGCGGTTTAGCAAACCGTTGCTTTCGCCCACTCAGCCATCTCTCCGGAGCAGAAAAACTAAGCAACTATCCCCGAAACAAAGTGCAAGGGGAATTCGTGCTCAAATGCGCTTTGACCGAATCTAGCCTCAGTTATCGTCGTCGTCTTCCGAAGGACGTTCGAGTTCTTCGCGACACTCGGACATGACTCGAAGCCAAACTTCCCGCAGATCAAATAGTCGAGGAGTCGCAAACTCTCGGTAACGAGAGATCGCTGGATTGGGGGATCCCTCGGCGTTTATGAGCGAGAAACACTTGTTCAGCTCTCGCAAAGCCCGCTTAAAGAGGCTGATGGCCATGGCATAGTCTCCAAAATCCAGAGCGGAGATGGCAAACATGGCCTGTTGCTCGGCCCGATGCATGGCCGAATGTAGGCTCAATGCGAGTGGCTGAGGCACGCGGTCGATTTGTTCAGTGGTGCGTTCCCACGCTCGGATGAGAGTGAGAAAAATGCTTTTGGTCGCGATGAAGACCGGATTCTTGTGGAGCGTGTAAGGGTCGGTTTCGCGATCAGGGTTGGTTTCGCTGCTATTTTCAGCGGATTGAACCGGTGGTTCAAAATCACTGTCGTTGCTCCAACTCTCTTCATCCCAACGCATACGGTGGGCGACTTCATCGAGTCGATCGGATCGGCCTTCGAGTTGTTCGTAGAAACCGATATAACGGATGACGACCTCGTCTTGTTGGCGGAGGTAGTGCTCCCAATCGAACTCGTTCCAAGCTAGTTCGCCACGGTCGTCCCATTCGTTGTCAGAGGCACTGTCAGATTCGAAATTGCTCATTCTTTGAGAAGGTCGATGACCTTTGAAAAAACCGTGCTGGGGGAGATGCGGAATGCAACTTTAATTCCGACAGGGCTGCGGTTGATTTTGTGGATTGCTGGAGAGGTCGGGCACTTTCTAAATAGAGGGCTTCTATGACACTTAACGGCCTTACTCACGAAACCATCCATTTTTCCGGTCGAGTCCAGGGCGTGGGCTTCCGTTACGGTGTATTTCAAGTTGCGAAAGAGTATGATGTCTGTGGGTTTGTGAAAAACCTGACCGATGGCCGAGTGGTGGTGGAAGCGGCGGGGACTGGCTCCGACATAGGCGAATTTGTGGAAGCAATCGAGGAGCGGATGGCAGGTTATGTGCGGCAAGTGGAGCGAGTTATCTCGACGACCCCGGCAAATTTCGTGGGTTTCACAATTCGTTGAGTGATGTCAGCCCCGGCAATTGCCTTCGAAAATGTGACCAAGGAGTTCTCGCTCAGACGGGGAGCTGCGCGGGTGCGAGCGTTGGACCAGTTGTCACTGACGGTTCCTCGAGGAAAGGTGGTCGCATTGTTGGGGCCTAATGGTTCGGGTAAAAGCACCGCCCTTAAAATTGCGCTCGGATTAATCGAACCGTCGAAGGGCAAGGTCTCGATCGAAGGCTCCGCGCCGACATCCGCCGTTTCACGGCAAAGAATTGGTTTTGTGCCAGATTCTGGAGGACTCCCTCTGCATCTTACGGCCCGCGAAGCGTTAGATTGGTGGGGGCGGATTAACGATCTTCCGACTCGAGAGATGAAGGAACGGGTCGGGCGTGCCGTGATGGCGGTCGATCTCAATGCCGCCGTGGATCGGCGTATCGCGGAATTCTCTAGAGGAATGAAGCAGCGGTTGGTTTTGGCTCAGGCATTGCTGCTCAATCCGGAGATCCTGTTGTTGGATGAGCCGTTTTCAGGCGTAGATTCGATTGGGATCGATCGACTGACGCGATTGCTAGCGGGATTACAGCAGCAAGGGTGCACCATCCTACTCAGTTCGCACCTGCTCAGCCGGGTTGAGGAAATTTGCGACCGCGTGGTTTTACTTCACCGCGGTCGAAAGATCGGGGAAGGCACGGTGGAAGAGATCATGGGCGCGCCGTTCAGTCGCCAACGCGGTCTCGATGATGTATTCAAAGAGCGAATCGATTCAGCGGAGGACGTGCTCAGGTGACTTCATGGTGTCGAAAAGTTGCGCTGATGATCGAATTTACGATCAGAGGGTTGATGCGGGAGCGTATGGTAATCGTCGTGCTGGTGCTCGCGATTTTGTCCGCGGCCGGCGGCTGGTGGTGGCGGGATTTTAATTTCGGCGAAAATGAGGGACGGTTTCTGCTAAACTTTGGCTTAAGCGTCCAAGCGTTAGGCGCGATGGTCTTCGCGGTTTCGGCTATCGGTCAGCTCGCCGCCAGTCGGCGTGATTCAGGGTATTTCCCGGTGCTGATTGGGCGCGGTATTTCATGCTCGGTGATCGTGGCCGGAGAGGTGATTGGAACGCTGCTGCTGGTGGGAGTATTTGTGGTGGGATCCGCCATGGTTATTGCGGCAATACTCTGGGCGACCGGGTGGAACGTGCCGGCGAATGAGTTGTTCATCGTTTCCACCATGCACATGATGAAAGCGGGCGTGGTCATCTCGTTCGCCCGTTGGTTCAGCAGCTACAGTGGCAATATACTTTTCATTGTCATGGCAGCGTCGCTCCTGGCCGTAATCGGGCACCTCAAGCCGTGTACGGAAAGTGTAGGTGGCCTAGGTTGGGTGCTCACCCGGCCGGTGCCAAATCTGGCTTGGCTGAGTGGTGCCGGATGGAATGGTTCGAACCTCGAACTCGGTTCAGCTGCTGCCGCAATTTTTTATGCGACGGGCTTTATCGTGATCTTTATTTACTTGGGCTCTCGTTCGATAAACCGGAGCGCTCATGATTAGTGATTCTGCCTTTCGGCACTGGGTTCCGGGTGGATTAGGCCTGATCGGGGCGATTGGATTGTCCTGTTTGGAGCCTGGTCACCGATCTGACCTAGTTGACGAAAAGGGTTCGGTGACGAGTAGGGCCGATATCAGTCCGAGTGGGGGACTTCGGGCGTTGGCAGCAGGTCTTAAGTGGATTGCGGTTTATCAGGCTTGGCAAAATCGCGACGAGTCAGGTCTCCGTCGCGAGCTTGAATGGGTGGTTCACTTGAATCCTCAAACGGAACTGTTCTGGTTGGGTGGAGCGCGGATGTTGGGCTTTGATGTGGCGGCCTGGCGAAGATCGACCACCCCAGACCCGGGAACCCATGGCTTGATCAATCGGGAACAACTCGATCAGGCGGTGCAATTCTTGGGACGAGCGGCGGAATTCCATCCGCGCCGATCGGTCTTTCTCATTGAGGAGGCGATATTTCACTTACGCCTGACCGGGGATCTGCGTTCCGCCGAACAGGCTTTAGCTCGGGCGCAAGTCTACGACGATGCGCCGGATTTCGTTCCTCAGATTCGGGCGGAGTTGTTGGTGAAACTGGGTGAGGATAACGCTGCGTTGAAGATTCTGGAGACTGAATTGCTCCGGCTTGGTCCCGAGGATCCAGCCGCGATGAATGCGGTGATCCGGAGTCGAATCAACGAGCTCCGTCTGCGTGAATCCGGAATCGACCCGATCATTCTTTGACAGGGTGGAGGAGTCTCCATCGTATCTAGGGGAATCACTGCATAATGTTACGAGACGTATTAATTCTTCTGATCGGCCTTGGCTTACTTTGGACCCCGCGTAGCTGGCTACGTTTGGGCGCTCCCCGAAAGACGCGTAAGAAAATCGCGTCTACGGGTGGTCCCGTTAAGGACCGTCTTCCGGGCGATCATAGTATTTGGATCGAGAAGGAATTCAAACGCCGCCAAAATTGGATTGATTTTGGTCGAGCAATCGGGGGCTCATTCGCAGTCGTAGGATCTGTGCCCATTGTGGTTGAGGCGATGATCGCCGTTCCTTCGATTTCGTCCACCCAGCTCGCATTTTCGATTCAAGGGGTGATATT
The DNA here is from genome assembly GCA_913058185.1 of uncultured Verrucomicrobiota bacterium. Classification (GTDB taxonomy): domain Bacteria; phylum Verrucomicrobiota; class Verrucomicrobiia; order Opitutales; family Opitutaceae; genus Actomonas. Next base: position 16,965 of record CAJXQX010000070.1, on the reverse strand, counting down.
CCTAGCGGCGGTCGTTATTCAAATGGTCCGAATTGAAGAACGGATGACGCTTTTTCCTCCGATTTTCTTTGTGATGGGACTCTCGTTTGCGGTGGTGGGCTGGAAGGCTGGGACCATCGGTTTTGGCGCCATCTGGGTCATTAATCTAGTCTTGCCGAATCCGGTGGTCTTTCTAACCACCTATGGGTCGGGAATGGTGATACTATCGATATTTTTTGGAGCAAATCCGAAAGCTGCAGTCCTGACGGCGGCGCTGGCGATTATGCCCCCATTGGTCGCGGTTCTTTTGAAACGGCGATTAGCCCAGTTCCGTAAAAAAACCAAAATCGCCGTGCGATGACTGAGGGGCCGAAAGGGACTTTCGCATTGTGGGCCGAGGCAGCGCGTCCCCGGACTCTGCCGGCGGCGGTGGCACCTGTAATGGTCGCATCCGCCCTCGCTTTGAAGGATGGGGTCTTCAGCGGCACGGCTGCCGGTTTTTGTCTAGGCTTCGCCGTGTTGATTCAAATCGGCACGAATTTCGCTAACGACTATTACGATTTCATAAAAGGGGCAGACAACCTGGATCGAGTTGGTCCGCGTCGGGCCGTGGCGGCTGGGTTGATCGCTCCGGAGATCATGAAGCGTGCCATGATATTGGTGTTCGGTGTCGCGTTCATTACCGGACTGGGATTGCTGCCTTTTGGCGGATGGCCGATGTTGGTCATTGGGGTGGCGTCGATTTTTTGTGGGTTCATCTACACGGGTGGACCGTATCCTTTGGCTTACCACGGTTGGGGGGATTTATTCGTTTTCGTCTTTTTTGGTCTCGTGGCCGTTTGTGCCACTTATTTTGTTCAAGCTGGCACGATCACCGCGAATGCTTGGTGGCTGGGCGCGGGGGTCGGGGTGCTCTCAACTAATATTTTGGTCGTGAATAATTATCGCGATATCGAAACCGACCGGGCCGCGAACAAGCGCACCTTGGCGGTGCGTTTTGGGCGGACTTTTGCTGAGGTCCAATTCGCCGCAGCGCACGTGGTGTGGCTGTTAGTAGTGGCAGCGCTGTGGCATGCAGGTTCGCTGCAGGTTTGGGAGTGGGCAGTTCTTAGTGCGGTGGGATTAGGCGAGGGTTTGCGTCAGTTGCTTGTATTGCGGCGCAACCGCGAGCCCACCGGGTTGATTCGTCTTTTAGGCCAAACCGGACGCCATCTGGCGGTTATGGCGGTGCTGATTTCCCTAGCCCTCACACTCTAGAATTTGAACCCAAAAAAGCGCAGTCCGTAGACTGCGCCGAGTGAGAGGGAGGTGCCCGTGACTTAGACGTGGGCGTTGATCTTCTCGGTCAACGCGTCTTTCGAGGTCATACCGACGATTTGCTCCACGACCGATCCGCCTTTGAACAAGAGCAGAGTCGGGATGGCGCGGACGCCAAATTCAGCGGATATGGCGTCGTTCTCGTCGACGTTTACTTTTGTAATGGTGACTTTTCCTGCGAGCTCGGTTGCGAGTTCTTCGAGGATTGGCGCGATTGCCTTACAAGGGCCACACCAAGGGGCCCAGAAATCGACGAGCACGGGTTGGTCGGCAGCAACTGTGGTTTTAAAAGTAGTGGAATCGAGGTTGGCGATATTGGCGGACATAGAAAATAAGGATCAGAGTTTGGAGAAAAGAAGCCAAGCGAAAGCGATGGAGCCCAGCGCGGCAAGCGCAGCCGTCATAGTTTGCCAAAAAGGAACATAACGTGGACCGATTTCGTCTTCCCAGTTTGGCATCGGGGATTTGAACTGATCGACCCTCTTGGCATGCGACATGGATTTTGGGGATGAGGCCGGCATTTGCCTATCCGGGGGTCGATTTGTGGAGGATCTCCGCGAGTTCGCGTTTGTTGACCGTCTCCAAATGTTTATCGCGGCGTTTGAGCTCTTCGAAGGTCTTTACGACGGTTTCCGTCATGCGCTCATGAGTCTCTTGAGATCCACCAACGAGGGCGAACTTGTCGCCGGTGGTCATCCGTTTGTGGCCGTCTTCGTTGTCTAAGCCAATTCCAACCAAGTTCGCTTGGCCATTGGCAGATGGTTTAGCGGGCGTATTGTCATCGGAAGAGCTCACGCCGTAACGGTGGTCGGATCAACCGGAGGTTCAAGGGGCATTTGATGATTTTCACGCGCCTCACAGATGATGTCGGAAAATGCTTCGTCTTGGGAGAGCTGCATCCGTCCCATGCGGGTGAGCTCAAGCACGGCCAGGAATGTGGCCACGAGAAGTCGAACCGTGATTTGTCCGGTGAATAGCTCGGAGAACACGAATTTCTGTTCGATTTCCATGCGTTTGATGAGCCACTCCATTTGGTCGGAGACGGTGATCTGTTCGTCTCTGATCTCACCGACGACCATTTTCTCGGAAAGTCTGCGAAGCACCAGGTTGAAGGCATTCCACAGTTCGATCCGATCCAGCGGATCAAGAGGCCGTTCGTTGGCGGGCACGGTGAGGCGGGAGACGTGGCGAGCGAGGAGGCCTTGTTGGTATTCGGCCAGTCTATTCAGCTCGTGGGAGGCTTCTTTGAATTTCTTGTATTGCAGAAGCTGGTGAACGAGTTCCCAGCGTGGATCCATGCCCCCTTCGTCGCTGCCGCTCAGATCGATGGCTGCCTCACCGCGAGGCAGGAGCATCCGGCTTTTGATTTCCATCAAGGTGGCCGCCATCACAAAGAACTCGCCAGCCACATCGAGATCGAGCTCCCGCATATCGCGGAGGATCTGGATGTATTGTTTCGTGACCGACACGATGGGAATGTCGTAAATATCGAGCTCGTTCTTCCGAATAAGGAAGAGCAGCAAGTCTAGCGGCCCCTCAAAGACGGGCAATTTTATACGAAGATCAGAATCGGGAACCACAGAGCAAGGTAGGTTTGAGGGCGCAATCGTGGTCGCAACAAAAATCCAGAAGAAGCGGTGATCTAGGTTCGCCTGAAGGCGGCCAGAAAATAGGCGTCGGAATCGAGGTCGGCGGGTAGCAGCGTGAGTTGACCGTCGGCCAGCGTGTCGTTGGAAACCGGGTGTCGCAGGGGCTCGGGGCGAAAAGCGGGGTGGGATTGGCGGAATGACTCGACCACCTTCTCGTTTTCTTCCCGGCACAGCGAACACGTCGCGTAGACGAGCAGACCTCCGATTTTTACGCGGTGGGCGAATTTGGCTAGAATGAGAAGCTGCCGCTCGTGGGCCCGACTAATACCATCCGTGGTGGTGGTCCACTTCAGGTGGGGAGATCTGCGCCATGTTCCGCTGCCCGTGCAAGGAGCGTCCACGAGCACGCCATCGAAGTGACCGGTCGGAGACGGATCGATGGTGATGTTCGAAAGTTTTGCTCGTTTTTGACGGTTACCTAACTCACGCAGCGCAGATCGCCGCACATCATACGCAGTCACGGTGCCGCCCGTGGGGAGGAGTTTACCGGCGAGTTGGAGGGTTTTGCCTCCAGCGCCTGCACAAGCGTCCAACCAATTGCCTGCGAGTGGGGATGGCAGACTCAGTAAAAGAGCCTGGGAGCCGATGTCCTGCACCTCGTAGAGTCCGTTTTGGTAGGCTTGGGTTTGGGTGATCTTGGTTTGGGCAGGGATTTTCCAGGCCCCATCGACTGATTTAGAGGGCTCAAAAGGTATCCCGTGTTCTGTAAATTCCGCGGCGACCGCATCGTGGTTCGTTGTTTGGAGGCGTATCCACAATGGCGCTCGGCTTAAGAGTGCATCACGCTGGACGGGCTCAAATATGTCGCGATTCTGTGACTCCAACCAATCGGGCAATAGGGAATTGGGCGAATGGGGAGGTTCAGCCGAGTCGCTGGCAAATTGGTCGATGAAAGCGGAGGTGTCATCGGTGCGTTGCGCGTGTCGAGCGACTCGGCCTACGACCGTTTCAGGGGTCGCGTCTTCGATCCAGGGAAGTATTCGCCAAGTCGTATAGGCGAGTTCGCGATACAGCCGGCGATCACGGCTACCGGCGCGATGATCGGCTAACCACGCGGTCAGGTGTTTCGGTAGTCCGGGGTCTTTTCGCCAGTGCGGGCGAAGTTCTTCGAGTAGCTCGAGGAATAGACGGCGTTGGTTTTCGATTCGGCTCACGAGTGGTTCAAAAGTTGAGGATGTCTAGCCGCACCGAAAACCCGAAATCGCTTTCGCGGCGATTGCCTTCGAAGAAGGAGAGTTCGTAGCCGACCTGCCAACGGTTCGCGATGGTTTGGCGCACCCCGTAGGACTGCTCGACGAATCGGCTGCTGCGCGAGTCGAAGTGGTGACGAGTATAGCCTTCCCAGACCTCATTGAAGCGATAGGCGATGGCGCCGATGAATTCCTGGATGTCGTTTTCGAGGTAGTGGTTGGCGAATTGGATCTGCCATTGATCGGCACTGTGGAGGGTGATCGCGGTGTTTAGCTCGCGCATCGTCCAATCTCCAGGCGTGGCGCGGTGGTAGAGGTCCACATCAAGAAAGGGAGCCGGGCTCAGTCGCAGCTCGGTGTGGAGAGCGGATAGGGTGCGCGCGCCGGTGGGGCGATCAAATCGGGCGTCGACGGCGACATTGAGCTGAGCGAGGTCGCGCGAGCCATAGGTCTTGTCGCGGGTTTGGAGCCGTTGGTCTATCGCCAATCGCAAGGTGTGGGTGCGCGTTAAATCATCAATTTGGCGCCGCGCGCCGAGGCCCAATGGCTCAAGGTAAGTGGCAAAAACGCGGCGATCGATTTGGGGAATACTGGCTTGGCCTTTGTCGGCATCGGGAATGTAGCGATAAGAGACGCGAGGGGTTATGAGATGTCGTAGACCATCGATGCCCCACAAGTCGTTTTGAGTGTCGAACGTGCCCGAAAATCGCATTTGGGCATCTACGCCAAATTCACCGAGGGCCCGTGTGGTGTCACTGCTGGGGCCGACGGTGTCGGTGTAGTGCGTGAGGCGTGCGCCCAAGACGGGGTTAACCGCGAACCATGAGGCTGGAGACCACGGCCGGCTTAATCCATAGTAGGCGTCGAAGCGCTCGGTTTGGGTGGTGGTGGGCGAGCCGGGAGATTTGTGACGGAGGACTCCGATTGAAGTCTGGGCTTCTTGGATGACTCCTTGGGCGAGGGGAGTCGGCAGGAGCTGCCAATTTAGTTCCGGAAGCCGTTGGCGGACCTCATGGAAATCGTTTGGTTGAGCCCGTAAGAAAATGCCGCTCACCGTATTCGTGGTGGTATAATTGAGCTCGATGAAACTGTCCGGAACTTGGACGGGGAAAAAATCGCGGGACCGAAAATCACGCAAAATCTCAGAATCGCTCCAGTAGTTGAACTCGCCGTTGAGGGTCAGGTTTTCGTTGATGATTTGTTGATGGTTCCAACCTATCAATCCGCGATCTTCGCCGATTGCGTCGCCCACCACATCGAAGCCCAAGTCACCTCGATTACCGCTGTCTCGAATGTAGCCACTCGTAAACCGTCCCCACGCGCTAGAGCCATCGGGGTTTTCCCATTCGTAGCCAAAGGCGGGACCAGCCATGACGCCGCGGTTGGTGTAGATGCCGATATCTGCTCCTGCGCGCCAGCGATCAGAAATGGGCACCGTCGCGCCGATCCGGCCGAACAGCCCGAGGCGACTTGAAGCCCCTCCATCAATGGTAATTTCGAATAGGTCAGGGCCGCTCAAAGGCAGAGAGACCGTTGGAACCGGCAGGAATTGGAAGACGCCCAGACCCACTCGGGCGCCTGATGCCTTGATCCGATCGGTACCGGGATAGTAGGTGAGTGATTTTGCGCGCAGGGTCGGAGTCCCGAATCCGGGTTCTCCAAATGACAAAGTGGCATCGCTGAATTCTAGTTTTTCGGCACCGCCGGCCAGCTCTTTGGCGGAAAAATAATAAGGATCGCGGCCAAATCGGACATCTTGGACCTGGTAGGTCTCGGATGTGAGGTCATAGGCCAATGTTTCTGCTAGCAGGCGTAAAACACCGCGCTGTAGTAATGCGTGACCGGTGGCGGTTACGAGGTTGGCGGGGCGGTTCCAACGAATCTCATCGGCCATGAATACGGAGCCCAGGTGAGTCGCGCGGGCATTGCCGCTGGCAGTGGCCACATTGCCCGATGGATGCCAGCGGATTTCGTCGGCCAAGAAAACGGTATCTTGATGGGTCACTCGGACGTTGCCCGATAAGATCGTTTCATTGGTCTCAAGATCGACTGTCGAAAGATCTGCCTTAATATCGAGATTTGTCGCTGACAGGATGGAATCGGTCGGTTCTTGGCCATTCGCGGGCAGCGCACAGCCGATCACGAACGAGGTGAGCAAGGGGCGAACGGATTTGGGCCAGCGTATCATCTGCAGGCCGCAGCAAAAGTCGGAGGCCCGGTGGAGGCAAGCCGGGTTCACTGCCGAAGGGCGCTAATTTAGCCTCGGCGAATGCCCTGCATTGCACACGCTGATGGCTCGACGCTCAGGGTTAGAGCGAACAACCTCCCGTACCACCGTGATCATTACCAAAAAACAAATCGCTGCTCTGACGGATGCTCGGGAAGCTGAGCCCCACGCCGTCTTAGGCATGCACGTGCTCAAAAAGACCGGAAAATCGGGAATCGTGGTGCGCGCGTTCGTCAGTGGTGCGACGTCGGCTGAAGTGATCGAGTTGAAGGGTGGCAAAGCTATCGCGATGGAGCAGGCGAGTGAGGATGGCTTGTTCGAGGTTTTTATCCCGCGGCGAAGCAAAGTCTTTTCGTATCAGATTCGAGTGACCTACGCGTCAGGTGAATCGCGACAGTTTCACGATCCTTACCGATTCCTGCCCACGTTGGGTGAGTCCGATCTTTATCTGTTCAATGAGGGTAACGAGCATCGGGTTTATAAAAAACTAGGCGCGCATGTTCGTGAGATTGACGGAGTGCCGGGGGTTTCCTTTGCGGTTTGGGCCCCGAGCGCAAAACGCGTTTCCGTCGTGGGGAATTTTAATCGCTGGGATGGCCGCTATTTTCCCATGCGTGCGTTGGGTGCATCGGGCGTCTGGGAACTGTTCATCCCTGGTTTGGGAGAAGGGGAACTCTACAAGTTTGAGATTCTCGACCAGCGGGATAATATTCATGTCAAGACCGACCCTTTCGGGACCTATTTTGAGGCGCCCCCGGGCAATGCGTCGATCGTTTACAATACCCGCCACCATGAATGGAAGGATGGGGAGTGGATGGAGAAACGGGCAAAAAGTGCCGGAGATATTGATCGGCCTCTGTCTGTCTACGAAGTTCACCTAGGTTCATGGAAACGAAAGGTGGAGGACGCCGCGCGCCCCCTGAATTACCGTGAATTGGCCGTCATGCTGGCCGACTATGTCATCGAAATGGGATTCACCCATATCGAAGTGATGCCCTTGGCGGAACACCCGTTCGATGGATCGTGGGGGTATCAAGTCACGGGATTTTTTGCGCCGACTCACCGCTTCGGTAATCCCGAGGATTTTGCTTTCTTCGTAGATCACCTGCATCAACGCGGCATCGGTATCATCCTCGATTGGGTGCCCGCTCACTTTCCGCGCGACAGTTTTGCGCTGGCCGAGTTCGACGGAACTCACCTCTACGAACACGCCGATCCGCGACAAGGAGCGCACATGGATTGGGGCACGTTAATCTTCAACTATGGTCGCAATGAAGTGAAAGGTTTCCTCGTGGCCAACGCCTTGGCTTGGCTCGATCGCTACCATATTGATGGACTCCGCGTCGATGCGGTTGCCTCGATGCTTTACCTCGATTACTCGCGGGAAGATGGTGAATGGATCCCCAACAAACACGGTGGCCGCGAAAACCTAGAAGCCATTGAGTTTCTCAAGGAGACCAACCGGCTCGTTCACGACTACTATCCCGGCGTTCTCATGATCGCGGAGGAATCTACCGCATTCGCCGGCGTCACCAAGCCGGTTGAAGAAGGCGGTGTCGGGTTCGACTTCAAATGGAACATGGGCTGGATGCACGACACGTTGGAGTATTTCCAACGCGAACCGATTCATCGGAAATGGCATCAAAACGATCTGACGTTCGCAGCGCTTTACCAGTGGTCCGAGAATTTTGTGAGCGTGTTCTCTCACGATGAGGTGGTGCACGGCAAAGAATCCATGCTCTACAAGATGGGCGCGTGGCACATCCCCGAGAAGGCGGCCAATCTACGTTCGCTTTACGCCCTCATGTGGACGTGGCCGGGTAAAAAATGTCTCTTCATGGGCTGCGAGTTTGGGCAATCCCATGAGTGGAAGTATGCCGGTAGCCTCGATTGGCATCTCTGTGAATACATCGACCATGAAGGTATTCGTCTGCTCGTGCGTGATTTGAATCAGCTTTATGCTCGTGAACCCGTCTTGAGCTGCACCGACCTAAAACCGTCGGGGTTCCGCTGGGTGGCCGCACACGATACGGACTCGAGTGTGATTTGTTTTCTCCGACAGGATGAAACAGAGAAAACGTTATTTCTCATTGTCGGTCACTTCACTCCGGCTACGCAGGAGAACTACCTGATCGGAGTGCCGCGCGGTGGACGTTGGGAAGAAGTCATCAACACCAACAGTGAATTCTATGGTGGAGCGGGAATTGGCAACGGTGGGGAAGTCCACGCGGTGGACGTTGAGACCGATGGTATGGCGCAAAGTCTCCGCCTCACGCTGCCGCCATTGACGACGATGATCTTCAAGTGGACGGCGGAATAAGCCGCCTTCGCTTCACTCTCTAAGACGATGTCGGGCGTAAAGTCCGACATCTTTTCCACCCACCCTGGTTAAGTTTCGGGTGGTTGATCGAAGAGAAACTGCTCGGCGACGATCTTATCGTCCTTCACTTCAAAGACGGCAATCTCGCACATCGAAATCGGGGTGCTCGATTTCTTGTCAGTGACCTCAACGTGCATCGCCAGTGAGAAGAGATTTCCGGCGATCAGCGGCTCGCTGATTTTATTGCCCCGCGTTTCAAACGTATCCACCCAATGCTGTAATTTACCGGCCAGTGCCTCACGGCCCTGCTGGACTGCATCTGGTGACCAGGAAGGTTCGATGCTCTTCGCCTCATCAGCCTAAAGTTCAGCCTGAGCCCCGGGATAGTCCCCGGAGCGAAGGAGTTCAACCAGACGAGCAGCAATTTCGGGGGTAGTCATGATCTTTGTAAGACGAGACTTTTGACGACAGAAAGCGCGTTCGGCTACCAATGATCGACGGAGGCTACAAACGCGGTGCGGTCTTCGGCTTTGAAGAAAGCGGTGCCGGCTACGAAGGTGTCGGCGCCGGCGGCGCGGCAGAGCGGGCCCGTGGTTAAGTCGACTCCGCCATCTACTTCTAGCCGGAAATTGAGTGCGCGCTCTTCGCGCCACGCGTCGATTTGCTGGAGCTTGGGCACCATGTCTTCGCGGAAACTTTGTCCGCCGAATCCGGGTTGCACGGTCATCACCAGCACGAGATCTACTTGATCGATAAAGGGCTCGATCGCAGAGACCGGCGTGCCGGGGTTCAGCACGATGCCATTCTGACAGTCTAGTTTCCGGATGTCGGCGAGCGTAGCTGCGTGGTCATACTCGGGCTCGATGTGAATACTGATCAGATCGGATCCCGCTTTTGCGAAAGCTTCAATGTAGTTGGCGGGTTCGGACAGCATTAGGTGCGTGTCGAAGAAGGTATCCGCGAGTTCTGGACGTCGGCGCAAGGCCGCCAGCACTTCCGGGCCAAACGTCAGGTTGGGCACAAAGTGGCCGTCCATGATATCGAGGTGGAGCCACTTGAGGCCGTGATTCGGCACGGCGAGGGCGCTGCCGCCGAGATCGGCGTGGTCGCCAGCAAGTAAAGAGGGGGCGAGAATCGGGTCGAGCTTCACGACGTGAGTCGAAGCTCTGCGCTACCAAACGTCGAGCACACTGTGGATGACCCGGTCAGCGAGCGTGGCCGCCAGTTGGGGCATGACCTGATACTCGGCTGGGGTTTGCCCGCCATCGACGTAGATTTGGCGAGTGACTTGGATCTCTCGATCTTCAAAAACGGCTTGGCCCGTGCGTTGATCAATCAGGGTGACAAACGCGGTGAGGGTGAGATCAAATTTGCGAGCGAGGGCGGTGTCGTTGGGGTTCACCGACGTGAATGAGCGGTCTCGATCTGCGAGCCGAATTTCCAATACGGCTTCGGCCTGCGTAGGAGATTGCGCCAAGCGGGACCGTCCGCCGGTTGAAATCGCGGTGCGGATCTCCCGAGTTAGGATAGCGATACTTTGCGGACTAGCGGCTTCGTTTTTGATGGGCGCGATGTAGATCGACGCAAATCCCTTGGTGTCAGCGCCCGTGCCGAGTTGGTAGTTTGCGCATCCCGTTAGCCCGAGCAGCAGGCTGCTGAGACAGAAGCTTAGGAATGCGTTTCGGGTGAGCATTCCAATTTTGAAGAGGGAAGGAGTGACGCCAATCAGCCGGACGGGGGGGACTTAGAAAATCCCGAGAAGCTTTTTCCGCTTCTCAGGAGCCGGAGGTGCTTCCTCGTCTGTGGCGAGTTTGCCATCTTCGTCGAAGGTAAGTCCGAGTTCAGCCATCCGAGTTTCAATCAAATCGAGTTTACCGCGGGCACGTTCAGCAACGGCGGAATCGGGGAAAATGGTGATAGCTTCATTGAAAAACACGCGGGAGCCTTGGTAGTCACGGCGGTATTTTAACTGGTAGTCACCGAGGATCATTTTGCTCTCAGCGAATACGGTGCGCATTTGATCGAGCCCATGTTGGGCTGCGGCCAGTCCGGGATCGTCCGGGAAGAGGATCATGAAATCTTCAAAGTAGGTGATAGCTTCGCGGGTGGACTCTTGGTCGTATTCAGGGCCTTCCACGAGCGAAGCGTGGGTTTGCGCGAGGGAGAGGTAAGCGTCGGGGGCGAGCAGACTCTGCGAGTAGTTGTTGATCAACCGGTCGAGTGCATCGATGGCGTAAGGGGTGTTGTTGAGACGCTGATGGGAACGAGCCACGTTCATCAGTGCGAGCGGGGCGTAGTCGCTGTAAGGCGCATTAGCGGTGACCCACTCGAAGAAAGTGATGGCACGCTCGCGGCTCTTGAAGGATGGCATCCAGCCCCAGTGGTGATTGCGGGCTCCGTTCATCAAATCCTCTGCGATCCCAAATTGAGTGCCGAGGATTTCGTTGAAGCGCTCGTAGTTCGGGTAGAGGCTCATCACGCTTTGGAACGCTTCGAAGCCTTTGTAGTATTCGCGTCGTTTGAGGCGGAGCAGCCCTTGGCGGTAAAGCGCCTCGGGGGAGAATAGGGAATTGGGGAATTTTTTGCCGACCTTTTTATAGATCCGCAGCGCCGACCCATTACGGCCACGCTCTTCCGCGGCACGGCCGCGGTTCATGATCTCAGTGGCTCGCTGAATATCCTGACCGGCGAGTCCTGAAAGGGCTCCGCCTTCAATTTTCCAACCGTTGTCGGGAGTCCATACCAGCTCAGCGGCTAGATCGGCCACGAGACCGAGCGAGAAGATGGTGAAAAGTAAAACGCGGATTTGACGCATCGAATTAATGGGCATGAGAGGGTTACCAGCGAACCAAGGCGCTGCCGTAGGTCAAGCCCGCCCCGAAGGCGACGAGCAGAGAAAGGCTGCCTGGTTTGATCCGACCGGAGCGGCGTGCTTCGTCGATTGCTAGGGGGATGGAGGCGGCCGACGTGTTGCCGTAACGCTCCAAATTGACGAAAAAGCGCTCCACGGGGAGTTCGAGAAATTTGGCGATTGAGTCGATGATTCGGAGATTGGCTTGATGTGGCACCACGCAATCCACTTCGTCCGCATGAATGCCATGTTGTTCCAAGATGTCTCGCGCAGCGTCTTCCATTTCCCTCACCGCGAACTTAAACACCTCGCGGCCCTTCATCTCGATGAAGCGAGCGGGTGTGCCGGGCCCCGGGGTCGGATGGGCACTGCCTCCACCGGGGATTTGGAGAAGTTCGGTATTGCCGCCTTCTGAGTAAAGTTTGGTGCCAACGATCTCTCCGGTTGATCCTGCGGGCGCTGGTCCTAACACCACTGCTCCAGCGGCATCTCCGAAAAGCACGCACGTGGTGCGGTCGGTCCAATCTAGGACGGTTGAGAGTTTTTCAGCTCCGATCACGAGGGCGTTACGGTAGCGTCCCGACTGCAGCATCGCCCAGGCGGTATCCAATCCATAGATGAATCCAGAACAAGCGGCGTGGACGTCAAAGCAGGCGGCGTGGTTCGGTAGGCCGAGTTTTGCCTGCACGATACAGGCGGTCGACGGCATCGGCAGATCAGGCGTGAGGGTAGCGACGATACAGAGATCGATTTGCTCAGCGGTGATCCCGGCATCCTCGAGGGCGGATTTGGCTGCCGCTGTGGCCATATCAGAAGTGTTTTCCGATTCCGCAGCGATCCGTCGTTCTTTGATTCCGGTGCGCGTGAAGATCCACTCGTCCGAGGTATCGACGAGTTTCGCCAACTCGTTGTTGGTCATGACGCGTTCGGGCGCGTAGGAGCCAGATCCGAGTAGAGCGAAGGTGGTATCAGCCATGAAAAATAGAAGGGACCTCAGAAATCGTCACTTTCGACCGGATCAGGTCGAAAAATCTTATTGGCACGTTGGATGTCGGCTTCGATCCGGCTATTCCGGTCGACTCGAATAAACTCACTCGCATCTCCCATCGCATTCATGAAGGCGAATCGATTGGCGGATCCGTGGGTCTTAAGCACGGTGCCGTTGAGGCCGAGTAAAGGAGCGCCACCGTAGCGCTCGGGTTGGATACGCCGACGTAATCCCGTAAATGCGCCTCGCGCTAGCAGACCACCAAGTCGTCGCCACGGAGAGGCGAGCATTTGGGATTTCAGCTCGTTTCGGAAAAATTTGGACAGCGATTCCCAGCTCTTCAGGCAGATATTGCCCGTGAATCCATCGCACACGATGACATCCACATGATCGAAGAAGACCTGAAATCCCTCGAGTGGTCCAACGTAGTGCACCAGGTCGCCGAGTTGTTTTAGGCTTTCGTGCGTGTCGTTGATCAGAGCGTTACCTTTGCCTTCTTCTGTTCCAATGGTCAGCAAACCTACGCGAGGTTTTTTAATACCGAGCTCCATGCGGGCATAATGGCTACCGAGAATAGCATTATGAGCGAGGTGGATGGGGCGGGCATCGGGATTGGCTCCGGCGTCGATTAAAATGAAGTGACCGTTATCGCGGGGAATAACCGGAGCGAGGGCCGGACGTTCGATTCCTGCGAGGGTTCGAAGTTTCAACGTTCCCGCCGAAACCAAAATTTTAGTGTTACCCGAACTGATCACGGCTCGCGCCCCGCCTTCTTTGACCAACTGGATTGCCTGGAGCATCGATGAATCGCGTTTACGCTTCATCGCGGTCATCACTTCATCCTCCATCGTAATTACAGATGGAGCATGCAGCAGGGAGACCTTGGGATGGTTTTCGAGCTGCGCTTGCTGGAGCAAGGGATTCAGCACGGCCTGATCACCGACGATTGTGACGGGGCACAGATCAGGGAACTCAACCAAGGCAAGGCGAAGCGCCTCAACGACCTCAGTTGGGCCCATATCTCCCCCCATCGCGTCTAGCGCGATGCGGCGAGTATCACCGTTTAAGTTTTCCATCCGTTAATTGAACCGGACGGACCAGAAGTTCAAGCAGCTGGGGCTCAGACGCTTACGTCGAGCACCTGGCGACCGCGATACATACCGGTATTCAGATTTACGCGGTGTGGGCGAACGGCGGAGCCGTCCGTAGGATCGATGGCGACTTCAGGCGCCTTGAATGCGTTGGCGGAGCGACGTAGTGCGCTGCGGCGTTTGGAATGTTTGCGTTTCGGTTGGGCCATATCGGGCGGATTTAATAGTTTATCGGACTTCTACCAGAGAGTCCTCCAAAAGTGGTAAAAACGAGGAATAAGCAACGCGCAGAAGGGGCGTCAAGCGATTAACCTACGGGAAATTGCTGCTAGTCTTAAGCAATGACCCACCAGGCCAATACTGCGGCCAAGATCAGTCGATAGATGGCAAAAGCGCCAAGCCCGAATTTTTGGAGCCACACAACGAGAAAACGGACTGCCAAAGCAGCCGAGATCGTGGCAGCTGCAGCCCCGACCAACATCTCCGTCCAGCCGAAGAGAGCGAGCATCGCCGGTCCGGTTTGCATTCCTTTGTAAACCGCCGCGCCACCTAGAACAGGCACCCCGACGAGAAACGCAAATTCGGCTGCTTTGGCCGGTGCTAGTCCGCCGAAATAGCCGCCAACCATGGTAACCATTGACCGACTCATACCGGGCCACAGCGCGAGACACTGCATGGCACCGACTAGGAGCGCTTCACGGACCGAGAGTTCGGCGGGGGTCTTGGGGGCATCGAGAGACAGCCCGCGTCGCTTGCGCCAGTTTTCTGCCCCCAGCATGAGAATTGCACCAACGACCAACGCGGCAATCATCGTGCCGATCGAGAATAGGTTGGCATCGATCCAGTCATCCAGAGCGAGACCCACAAAGACGACGGGGAAAAAGGCCAAGGCAATGTTACGTAGCAGTAGCAGCCCCGAGGGGTCATTTCCCATGAGCCCGCGAAAAACACTGGCAACGGAGCTCCAGAAAACCATCACGACGGCGAGAATTGCGCCGACTTGGATAACCACGATATAGGTGTCGGCCGCCAATTTAAGGGTAAGGGGGCGCCCTTCTGGAGCGTCGATGGTCGGCGGATCGATCCAGATCACGGCCCCACGGCTGTCTAGCATGGGCTCATCCGCATCGAGTCCGAGGGCACGATTTGTGATAATCAAGTGTCCCGTGGAAGAGATCGGGAGGAATTCGGTGATTCCTTCCACCACTCCGAGGATCAGCGCATCGCCAATACTGAGTTGGCTTTCGGCAAACGTGGAGGCATCCGTTTTGGCGTCGGAGGTGGCAGCTTCAACGATGTTGAGTTGGAGCAATAAGCATATGATGACAATAAGTCGCACGATCCTTGCGTCACATATGCGAAGCGGTCTGTCCAGATTTGGCTTTGCGCGACGCGAATTTACAGCTGGGGTGAGGTCAGCATGACCGAACTTAACCCGCTCACGGAAAAATTGCGCTCTAGTCAGGATCTCACGGATCCCGATATTGCTCAGGCCGCAACTGCCCTTGCTGAAGAAAGCGTAAACGCTGAAGCCAAAATGGAGTTCCTGTCGGCTCTGGCGGACAAAGGCGAAACGGCGCAAGAGATCGCTGCGTTTGCCCGCGAGTTCCGCGCTCGCGCGATCGATCCCGGAGTCTCGGAGCATTCCGCTGATGCCATTGATATTGTAGGGACCGGAGGCGACCACTCGGGTGGCTTCAATATTTCCAGTATGGTGGTTCTCGTGCTGGCCAGTGCAGGGGTAAAGGTAATGAAACACGGTAATCGGGGTATCACCTCCGCCTGTGGCAGTGCTGATCTTCTCGCCGGCTTGGGCGTCAAAATTGACGTATCCCCAGAGGTGCTTCGCGGGGCTCTAACGGAACTGGGCTACTGCTTCTTTTTCGCGCCGGCTTACCACCCGACTTTCAAACACATCGTGCCAGTGCGGAAGGCGCTCGCGGCGCAAGGCCGCCGCACGGTTTTTAATATTTTAGGACCAACGATCAACCCGGGCCGTCCAGCTCATGTTATCCTTGGGGTGTTTGCCGAAGAATGGGTCGAGCGCATGGCCGCAGTGCTCGAACTACTCGACACTAAAGCGGGTTTGGTCGCTCACGGTGTAATTGACGAATCTCGCGGTATCGATGAAGTCACTACGGCGACTCGAAACACGGTTCGAGGGGTGGGCCGTCTGGGGCAAATTAACGGCCATTGGTCGGCTCGTGATTTTGGTTTGGAGTCGACGGACTTCGCTGATTTGAAAGGCGGCGATGTTGCGACAAACCTGGCCATCGTCGCTGAGATCCTAGGGGGTAGAGGCCCGCGAGGGTTGGTTGATACAATCGTGCTGAATGCTGCGATCGGGCTTTGGGCGACAGGTAAAGTCGATCAAGTGCAGGACGGACTGCAAGGTGCGCGCGATTTGCTCCTGGGGGGAGCGGTGGCCAAAAAGATCTCAGATACACGAGCTTACTTCGGACCATGAAACGACAATACTTTGGCACCGATGGTGTAAGAGGTCCCTTTGGTGGCCCGTTGGTAAATCCTGACTTTGCGGCCCGTTTGGGTTACGCGGCGGGAAAATGGGCAGGTGGTGGCCGGGTATTTATTGGTCGGGATACCCGCGGGTCTGGCCCGACCCTGTTAGTAGCACTAGCCAATGGTTTCCTTGCGGCGGGGTGTGAGATTTATGATCTGGGCGCCGTGCCGACTCCCGCCGTAGCGCGTGAGCTCAAACTTTCAGATGCGTCCTTGGGCGTGGTAGTCACAGCGTCTCACAATCCGGCGGGAGATAATGGTATTAAGTTTTTTGCGCCCGGTGGTATCAAACTTTCTGACGAACAGGAACTTGCTATCGAAGCGGGCCTGCCCGAGTCGGTATCAGAGACGTTGGCCTCGTTCCGATTTCATCGCGGAGCTCGCAGCGGTTATATCTTCGCCATGAGTGCCATCTTGTCGGCCCATGCACTGGAAGGTTGGAAGATTGTGGTGGATACGGCTAACGGAGCGACTTCCTACACCTCGCCCAATGTCCTCAGAATCCTTGGCGCCGAAGTGGACCAGATCGGACACGAACCGGATGGCACCAACATCAATGCCGGGGTAGGCAGCGAACATCCTGAGCAGTTAGCCAAACGAGTCGTCGCAGTGGGCGCGCGTTTAGGCGTTGCCCATGATGGTGACGGCGACCGTTGCATCCTTAGCGACGAGTTAGGCCACGTGCTGGATGGCGATGAGGTGCTTACAATCCTAGCCACGGACGCAATCTCTCGTGGTGCGCTCGGGGCCAATACATTGGTGATTACCCGACAGAGCAATCTAGGGGTTGATGTCGCGGTGAAAGCAGCGGGCGGACAGGTGGTGCGGACTGA
>CAJXQX010000069.1 GCA_913058185.1 uncultured Verrucomicrobiota bacterium | reverse complement strand
AATTGCGGGGGATGAAGGTGACTCCATTCGCCGAGGTCAACGGACTGTTTCATACTTATGACATTTTCTGCGCATTAATGCATGAAAGTTGGTTTCGCCGACGTCAAAAAGCTGCGATAATTAGGAATTATCGCGGCTTCAGGTATCAGATCTACGAGGTTGATTAGGGCACAACGCAGAACTCTACTAGAATGTCGCCGGTGGATTAGCTCACCGATTAAAGTAACTTACCACACCGACTTAGCCCCGCCGATACGTAGTGGTGTGTAGGATTTATGAGCTCGCTGGAGGGGGAATTTGCCCGAGCCAGTCCAACGCCAGCCGCGGCGGCGTGCTTAAGGAGTCCTCTATTTCTCTCCTGGGCACCGAACGGTCGGATTCAGTTCGGCGCCAATTGGCCTTACCTAACGCTTTTAGTGATCACAGATGCAGGCGTATTCGGAGTAACTACATTCGGAGCAAGTTATGGTGTTGAGGTTGAAACGAGTGACGGTGGTTTTGGCGTCGGGGGTCACCTTAATTTGCACCACGGTGGGGAAGTTGTTGCCGTCGGGAAGTTGGCCGTCGGAGAGCAGCACGTCGCCGTGGCGGGTGAAATTCAATGTGGTCGGCTTGGATCGATCGCCGGCGGTGACGATCACGGATTGTTGAGCCGGGGGTGTCGGGGCGAGTTGATCGTCCACGAAGGTGATCTGCACCTTGCGATCGGAGGTGACGAAAAACTCCGCGTGAGGTTCGATGACGGTGAGAAGGCGGCCGCCGTTGGGGCCGGCGATTTTCTTCTCGTGTGCACTGACTAGAGAGGCGGTGCCGAGGAGAAGAACGAGGAAGGCGAATAGGGTGGTTTTCATAAGATGACAGGCAGGAAGGTTTAGTGGGCTGCGGCGGTGCCCTGCTTCAGCGCGTGTTCTGCCGCACGGCGACCGAAGGCGAAGAAGACAAGCGGCGTGACGAGAAAATCGAGTAGAGTTGAGGAAGCTAAACCACCGACGATCACGACAGCAACTGGGTGAAGGATTTCTTTTCCAGGTTGATCGGCGGCTAGCACGAATGGAATGAGCGCGATGCCGGCGGCGAGGGCCGTCATGAGCACCGGCACCATCCGCTCAAGCGTGCCCCGCTCGACCATCGCGCGGGTAAAGCCTTCGCCTTCGTGTTTCATGAGATGAAGGTAATGCGAGATCATCATGATACCATTGCGGGCGGCAATACCGCCGACGGCGATGAACCCTACCAGCGTGGCGATGCTGATGTTGTCGATGAGCGACCACGTGAGCACAAGGCCACCCACTAAGGCCATGGGTATATTGAGCATGACCTGCAGCGCCAACGACCAGCTTCGAAAGTAGCCGTAGAGCAGGAAAAGGATCACGACAACGACCAGTGCGCTGAAGAGTAGGATGCGTTCGCTGGCAGCCTGGCGCGCCTGGAACTCGCCTTCATAGGTGATGAAATAGCCTTCGGGTAGTTTTACTTTTTTACGCACTTCGGTTTGCAGGCGTTCGACTAACACCCCGACGTCGCGGGCGGTCGGTTTGATGGCTACGGTGAAGCGCCGTTGGCTGTTTTCCCGAAAGATGACGTTGGGTCCTCGCGCTTCCCGAACGTCGGCCACCGAAGTGAGGGGGATGCGTTGGCCGTTGGCGGTCTCGACCGGCAACCTCGCGATTTGTTCAGCCGAATCGCGCCAGCTCGGAGGCAGGCGCAGCACGAGATTGATGGCGCGTTGTCCTTCGCGGAGTTCGGCAATGGTCTTGCCGCCGATGAGGGAACCGAGTTGTTCGTTGAGGGCACCGGGGGTGACACCGTAAGCGGCGGCCCGCGGACGATCGACCTCGATGCGGAGTTGGGGGATGAAGGCCTGTTGATCGAGTTTGGCGCTTTCGAAACCGGGGATGGCCTGAGCCACCGCCTGCACTTCGGTGCCGAGTTGACGGAGCTGATCGAGGTCGGGTCCAAAGATCTTGATTGCGACGGGTGCGGCGACGCCGCTGAGCATGTGGCCGATGCGATCGGCGAGCGGGCCGCCGATGACGGAGAAGGTGCCGGGCACCGATTGGAGGCGACGACGGAGTTCGGCCAGCACCTCAGGTCGATCGCGAGCGGGAGAGCCGTCCGCAGGGTCGCCAAAATCGACATCGAATTCTGCGGTGGACACGGGCACAACGTGATCGCCGCGTTCGGCGCGGCCGAGGCGACGTCCGACTTGGCGCACCTCCGGCACCGTTAGGATCTGGGTTTCGATGGCATCGGATATGTGGTTCATTTCCGTGAGCGAAGTTCCCGGCGCGGAGGTCACTGCGATGAGGGCCGTTTCTTCGCGGAACGCCGGCAGGAAGTCCTTGCCCATTTGAGGATAGAGCGAGAATGCCGCGGTCATGCCAGCACCGACCAAGATCAGAATGGGCCCAGGATAGTTGAGTGCAGCCCGCAATGTAGTGACCCGAAGCAGCTGTTTGAGGCCGCGCACGAGAAGCCCGTCGCGGTGCACTTCTCCGGCCGCAGGTTGAAGCAACAGGGAGCAGAGCACGGGAATGAGGGTGAGCGAAACGAGGAACGACGCTGCCATGCTCAGCATGGTGGCGATCGCGATCGGGGAGAATAATCGGCCTTCGACTCCGCTCAGCCCGAGTAACGGCAGGAAGACGAGGATGATGAGCAACGTGGCGTAGAAGATGGAGTTGCGCACTTCCCCCGAGGCGGCAGCGATGACTTGAATACGGGGCAGTGGGCTAGGCCGGGCGGCGTTTTCACGTAGTCGCCGAAAGACGTTTTCGACATCCACAATGGCGTCGTCGACGACCATGCCGATCGCGACCGCTAGGCCACCGAGCGTCATGGAATTCACGGTGATATCGAAAGCACGAAAGGTGAGTAGCGTGATAGCGAAGCTCATGGGCATGGCCATGAGCGTGATGAAGGTCGTGCGGAAATTGAGCAGGAAGAGAAAGAGCACGACGACGACCATGATGGCACCATCTCGGATGGCTTCTTGGAGATTGCCGATGGCGTGATCGATGAAATCCTTTTGTTGGAAAAGCTGCAGCGTTTCGATGCCAGGCGGGAGGCTGGGCTGTAATTCGGCGAGCGCGGCGCTGACCTCGGCGGTGAGTGCGCGGGTATCAAAACCGGGAGATTTCGTGATCGACATGATGACTCCGTAGGTGGGTCGTGTTTCGGGCGTGCGACTCACCGTGGCGTCTCCCCGCATGGGCTCGATGCCCCAGACCACCTGAGCTACGTCGCCCAGGGATACCGAACGATCACCCACTTGTTTGACGACGGTGCGGGCGATGTCGTCTAGGTTGGTGGTCATCGCCAGATTCCGGACCATGATCTCGGTCGGGCCACTTTCAATGAAGCCCCCGGTGGTGGTGGTGGCGGCATGGGCGATAGCGGTTTCCAATTCGGCAAAAGTGATGTCGTTGGCCTGCAAACGATAGGGATCCGGTTGCACTTCGATTTGACGCACTCCACCGCCCATGTTGAGAATTTCAGCGATACCGGGGATGCCTTGCAGGCGACGACGAATGGTCCAGTCGGCGAGGGTGCGAACTTCGGCGGGTGGCAAGTAGTCAGGGTGTCCCGGTTTGGGGGCGGAACGAACGCCAACGAGGAGAATCTCGCCCATCAGGGAGGCTACCGGCGTCATGAACGGTTGGACGTCGGCGGGGAGTTTTTCGCGGGCGGATTGGAGTCGTTCCTGCACGAGCACGCGCGCTTGATAGATGTCGGTGTCCCAATCGAATTCAGCGTAGATGAGTGACAGGGCGACGTCGGAATTGGAACGCAAGCGGGTGAGACCACTGACGCCGAGGAGGGCGCTTTCGAGCGGTTGGGTTACTCGGTTTTCAACCTCCTCTGGAGCCAGACCGGGCGATTCGGTGAGGATGATTACGGTCGGTTTTGTGAGATCGGGCAAGACCTCCACCGGTAGGCGCAAACCGGAGAGCAGGCCGAAGATGAGCAGGACTAGGGAGATCCCGAGCACCAGGGCGCGATTGGCGAGCGACCATTGGATAAGGCGAGTGAGCATGATCGGTTTAGGACGAACGTGATTTGAAGAACGACACGGCGAGTAGTGCGAAAAACAGCACGCCACTCACCATCTTCCAGAGACGATCTCCGGCGGAGTCGTGGGCATGGCCATGTGCATCGGCGTCTTCGGAAGACGCGGTGTCGGCCGCGGAGAGTTCAGATCCGTCGGCGTTGTGCTCGTGGCCGTGGGCGGCGTCCAAAGCCTCCTTGAGCGACAGGGATCCTCCGCCGGCAAATGCGAGGGAGTAGGCGCCCTGAGTGACGACCTCATCGTAGGGCAGTAGCCCACTAATAATTTCGACCCGTCGATCGTTGGACTGGCCGGTGACGACGGGAGTCTTCACGAAGGCGTGCGGGAGTTCGAAGTCTTTGACGTAAACAAATCGATTGGCCGGGGTGCCTTGCAGGGCGGCCCGTGGCACGCTGGTCACATTGGACCTTTGCGAGACAACGATCGAAAATTCGGCACGCATCCCCGGGCGGAGTTTTAAATCTCGATTGGTGACGTGGAAAGCTGCTTCGACGGTGCCGCTGACCGGGTCCGCTAAGGCGCCTAGGTGCTCCAGGTCCGCGGTAAAGGTTTCTCCTTCCACGGCCACCACTGAGAGCAGGGCGCGTTGCCCCGATCGCAGCTGACTGGCCAGCTGCTCGGGAACACGGGCGAGGGCGTAAACGTCGGAAAGGTCGAGGATTTCGGCGAGCGTATCTTCGGGACTGACGGGTTGACCGGGAACCACATGAACTGCACTCACCAAGCCCGAGATCGGAGCATTTATGGTGATGCGCGGTGGAGGATTACCGACTTGCCGACTCTCGATGACGATGGCGGGCTCCCCTTGCTTGATTGAGTGATCGTGTTTGATGAACACGTCTCGAGCACTTCCGGCAATCCGACTGCTCAGCACGGCGCGATTACCGGGGTAAATCTCGATGCGACCGAGAGCGAACACCGTTTCTTCGAATTCCCGGGGTTCGTTGACTTCGGTGGCAAGGCGGAGGTTTTGCACGCCGGTGGCATCGAGTAGGACGGTGTTGGCGCGTCGTTCGTTATTGTCGGCTGCGGGCAATAACGAACTGGTGAGCGCGACTAGAATTAGAAAAGGGAGTGCTTTCATCGTGAATGGAGCAGGGATTGAGTGAGTGGAAAAGTGGATTGGGTGAGCGCGTCCAGTCGGACGAGTGCAGTGACGTAGACTGATTCGTGTTCGAGAATATCGTGCTGGAGTTCGGCAATCTGTTGCTGAGCAGTGAGCACCTCGATGAACGGTGATTGTCCGGTTTCGTAGGCGGATTTCATCAACTCGAGAACCTCGATCAGAGCGGGTAGGGCGTCTTGTCGGAGAGACTGGGCGGCGACATGAGCGGACTGTAACTCCTGCCACACCGTATCAAATTTGAGACGCAAATCGACCTCGATCGTGCGCACGGTCCCTTCAGCCTGAGAGACATTTGCCCGCGCAGCACGAATGTTGCCTCGGTTCAAGTTTCGGGAAGGTAGGGGCATAGAAATGCCGGCTACGAAAGCCGCGTCACTTCCTTCGCGATGGAATCGGACGCCTCCGCTGACAGTCAGATCGGAAGTGTTGCGCGCATGTTGGAGATCTAGATTAGCGCGTTCGCTTGCGATGACTGACTGCTGAAGTAGGAGTCTGGGGTGATCGGCAAGTTTACTTCGCAGAACCGTTTCGTCTGGCAGGAGGGACGGAAGTGCAATCGCGCCGGCTAGCGAAGTGGTGGCGGACGGCACTTCTCCCCAAACTGCGAACAGTTTAGTAAGGGCCGCACGTTGCTGGGATCGAGATTGCATCTTCGCGACGTTCGCTGCGGCGACCTTGGCGCGGGCGCGAGCAGATTCGGCGGACGATTCAGCCCCTGATTGCACGCGAAGATTTGTGGCGGCCTTTGTCTTGGTCGCGAGCTCGTAGGTGCTTTCGGCGAATGCGACGTGTTGCTGGGCGATCAACGCCGCGACAAAGGCTTCGGAGGCACGAGCCAATAGTTCGGTCCGACGCACGGCTGTTTCGTGGTCGGCGATCAGCATCTGTTGTTCAGCCACCGCGACTCGCTTCTCCTTTTTGCCACCGCGTTCGATTCGTTGACTGGCCTTCATGGTAGCCTCGAGTGAGTCGATTCCCTGATAGGCTCCGGACCCGACGAAGTTTTCCATATTGAAGTCGAGAGTGGGGATAGGCTTGATCGAAGCCTGATCGATACGGGCGGAGGCCGCGTCGGTCTTAAAACGTTGGGCTGCGAGTTCAGGATTGTGCATTGCGACACGCTGTATCGCCTCGCTCAGGGTGAGTGGTGCAGTCGAGGCGTCTTGGGCCCGCCCGGACGTGAGCAGTAGGAGCGTAAACGCGCTAAGCAGGAAATATTGGGAATGAATGAGTCTGAAAATATGCATGGAATGGGATCGCGATAAGTCTGCCCAAAGGAAGAGGGTGGCCATCGACGCCGGAAGGCGTAGGTATGGAATGAATACGAAGCTATCGACCCACGTAGGGGTCGGTTAAGCTAGGTTCGCGGGAGCCCGAACCGGCGGAGCGGAGCGACGCACAAAGTGCCAAGTCGCTGTCCAGTCCACTGGGTTGTCAGTATAATCCCAAGTGGGAGTAATTGGAGCGGATTCTTCAGTCGCCTGGAGAGCTAAGACGAAGGCCAAGCATTGATCCACCGTTAGGGTGGGAGCGGGGGCCTTCAGTAAATTGAAAGAGGGGGAGAAGCTCCCGTCCTCGATCAGACCACAAGCATCATCGATGCAATCTGCCGAAGGTTCACAGCACCCGTCATCGGCGGACTCGTGGGTGGGAGTTCCGATCGTTTCCAATTCACAATGAGCCGTCAGCGGCAACCAAAGCACCGCGAGAACAAAAGCTAAAATGCGAAAAAATCCTTTCACGATCAGCTCGGAAATTACTCAACCCCGCCGGGAAGTCAAGATTCCCGATGGGAATGTCCGAAGCAGAAAAGGCGACGGAGTGGCTCCGAAAACTTGATACTTGATACTTGGAACTTCGCATTATCACGGCGCCAAGGCGGCGTGATAATGCGCCCGGCACATTGCGACGTAGCGTTCGTTGCCGCCGATCTCAATCTGTTCGCCTTCCTTGAGGCCTTTGCCATCAGGTCCAACCCGTAGGTTCATCGTAGCTTTGCGGCCGCAGTCGCAGATGGTCTTGAGCTCGATCAAATCGTCAGCGAGGCCGAGTAGGGCAGCGCTGCCGGGAAAAAGCTGAGCCTGGAAATCGGTGCGAAGGCCGTAACAGAGGACCGGAACTTTAAGATCGTCTGCGACGCGACAGAGTTGCTCCACCTGTTTACGGGTCAGAAACTGAGCTTCGTCGATGAGCACGCAGGAGACTTTCTTTTCGGTGTGCTTGGTCGTGATATTTTTGAACAGATCGTCTGTCGTGCTGAAGGGATTAGCGTTGGCTTCTAGGCCTATCCGGGAAGCGATGCGGCCAATGCCAGCGCGTTGGTCGACGACCGGGGCAAACAACAGTGTCCGCATGCCGCGCTCTTGATAATTGTAGCTGGCTTGAAGCAACACGGTGCTCTTACCGGCGTTCATGGCGGAGTAGTAAAAGTAGACTTTGGACATGGCAGAGCTGTAGCGAGTAGTTGGTAGCGAGTAGCGAGTAGCAATCTCACCGAGTCTCACGGTGGAGTTTGTTTGTTTATCTTTGATCGCGAAGCGGGGTGAAATCAATGCTCACTACTCGCTACTTTTCTAATCTTTGGTGAACATGATTTCGGCTCGAAGGATGTCGTGCAAGGTCATCACCCCGATGGGGACGTCGTCCAATCCGCCAATCAGGATGACCATATTGGCGGGAGATTCGATGATCTTGTGCTGAATATCCCGGATGGTGGCTTCGCGCCGACACGTGGCGACGGAATCAATGATCGGCTCTTCACCTTTCTCGATCACGCGTTCCATGTGTTCGCGAGTGATCACGCCTTTAAGCTTCAGATCGATGACCACGGGGAAACGGTCGTGAGAATGTTCCGCGAGAGTCGCCTGGAGGGTCTCCACGTCGAGACTACGAATGAGCACGGGGTGAAAATTGGCGGCACGACTGACGGGTGTTTCCTGCCAGGAGCGAAGATCACGCGGAGGCATGACCTGTTCCACTGCCTGGCCGTCTTGGGCAAGGATTTCGTCGTAGAAATTGTGGTGGGTGAATTTTTTCGCGATCGCGATGCTGATGAGCCCACCGACCATCAAGGCTGGCACCATGGCAAATTCGTGGGTCATCTCGAACACGATCAGCAGTCCCGTAACCGGCGCGCGAACCACGGCGCCGAGGCAGGCACACATGCCGACTACGGCGAGGGTCACGTGACCAGCCGTGGATAGTGGGTAAAATAGGTCGATCAATCCCGCGAGCGCAGCTCCGGCCATCCCGCCAAAGAATAGGGTGGGGGCGAAGATGCCACCGGCCGCACCGAGTCCGTAGCAGACCGCGGTTGCGACTAACTTGGCGATCAGTAGCAGGCTGGCGTTACCCCAATGCATTTGCCCGTTGAGGGCTTGGGAGAGGTCTTCGTAGCCAAGGCCGAATACGCCGGTATTGCCGGTCCAAAGAAACACGGTCGAACCGATCAGCCAGACGGCTAAGCCGCCGAGCGTGCAGCGAGCCCACGGCGAGATACGGTGCGTTTTCTTATTCCAGAGACGAAGACTTAGCGCGAATTTTTGAAACCAAACGCCGGCCAATGCGGCGATAGCGGCGACGACAGGGGTGGCAAGGTAGACCTGCTATTCCGGAGATCCCGCTCCACGTAGAGTGAAGGCGGGTTGTTCACCGAGCAGGCCATGTGCGACCAGGGCACCGACGACGGCGGCGAGCAGGATCGAGCCGAGCATACGGCTGTTCAAGTCACCGATAACCTCTTCGAGCACGAGGGTGACCGCGGCGATCGGCGTGTTGAAAGCGGCCGCGAGACCAGCGGCGGCACCCGCGGCGCAGGCGACGCGGCGTTTGTGTTTCGGCATGCCGAGAAAACCACCGAGATTGGAGGAGAGGCCACTGGCGAGTTGCACGGACGGGCCTTCCCGACCGAGGGATGCGCCTCCGCCGACGCTCAAGGCACCGGCTATAAACTTAACCCACACGACGCGAAACGGGATCTCTCCCATGTCTTTCCAGAAGGCGAGTTTGACCTGAGGTATCCCCGAGCCTGCCGCTTCGGGGCAGAACGCACTCAGTAACCAGCCTGCGATGGCCGAGGTGCCGCTGATGATCAGAAAACTGCCGACGAGAAAGACCTCGGTGCTTTGGTGGGTGAGGCGCTGGATGCCGTGCTCAAAGATGGTGTGAATCGCGAGGTGGAAGGCCACCGCGACGAGTCCCGCGGCCAGTCCGAAGCACACGGTTTGCACGATTCCCCGAGTTTTAACGGGGAGTCGGGCCATAGCTCGGGCTGGAAGATCAAGAATCAATGCGAAAAGAAATGCGGGGAGGAGCGCGTTGGTTTCAATGGCTTATTCAATCAATTCACGCTCGTCGCCAATGATCGGCCCGAATCAGGCCGTGATTGAAGGGGGTGCGCCGGTGCAATTCGAACCCCTGAGCACTCAGGAGATAGGACGGATCGGTCCAACGCCGAGCCTCCAGATTTGCCGCGATCCGAAATGTGCGATACATCAGAGCGTGGGCGAACCGGGCTCGAGCCCGCTGCCAGCCCGCGGCCGGCATGGCGAAGTCCGTGATTAACCAATCGGCCTTGGGTGTGGTGGCCTGAGCGAGGTTAGCGCTAACGCGCTCCAATTTGGCAGAAGCAAAGCAATCCAGAAAACAGTGAGAAACGACCGCATCCCAAGAACCCGGAGGCAACGATTCCTCCGTCAGATCGAGCTGTTGGAAGGTGGTGGGGCCCACCGCGGTATCGCGGGCCATATCCAACATGCGGGCACTGGCATCCAGCACCGTGATGGGCACGTCAGGTCGACGGGCACGCAGCGCAGTCAGAAAACGCCCCGGACCTTCGCCGACGAGCAGGATGTTCTCAGCGGTGTCCAAGCTAGCGAGATGGGCGATTCGAGCCCGTTGCAAGACGCCCCCAGCCGTCACGCGCTCAAGCCAGCGGTAGTGCGGTGCAAGACGATCGAAGGACATAGGCGGCTGGAAATGTGGGTCGGGCTTTATGCCCGACAACGGTAGCGCCACCAGAGACCGGAAAGGACTGCGCCGACCGTGTAGGCCGCGAGGTCCCGCCAATCGCGGGTGGCATGATCGAACAGATGGGGACCGATGCCTTCGGCGATCAGTCCCCACACGATCAGGTGTAGCGCGATCTCTTTGGCATCGGGGCCACGGTCATGTTGCCGCCAGCCCAGTAGACGTTGCAACCACAAGACCAGCGGTAAAGCCGCCGGGATCAGCAGCAGATCATTGAAGTGATCGTGAAGGAACGGGAAATCCAGCCACGAGTTCAACCCCCAGCGATTCAGGGCATACAATCCGATTGCGATGAGACATAGCGGGTCACGCCCGTAGGCGAACGGCTTCACAGCAACGCTAAGATAATCACGCCCGAAAGCGCCGCGAGTCCGAGTTTGCCAACCAAAAGGATCATGGCGGATGAAGCTTGGGTTTTCCCGCTCGGCGTCAATGACGGGATTCGAGAGACCCCGATGATGTTCTCAGTCTATTTGGCTGTTGTAAGCTGATTCCGATGAGATCGGACCAATTGAGTGATCCCAGTCTCAAATCCCTGGGTCAGGGCGCGTTGGTGAACGCGACCGAGTAGGCGGTCTTGGCCCAACGTATACTGAGCACTCCGCCGTTTTCGCCTTCTTTCCTCAGGCCGAGAGTGAGTTGTTCCACCGGTTTATCCAGGGCCTGCTTTTTGACGTTAACTCGGGCGATATCATGTTTTTGGTCAACCGGGACGCCCCACTTTGCGATGTTGGAACTGAAAGCGAGTTGAGTGGTTCCGTTTTGGGAGGGGACGAGATAGAGGGTGTAGGCTCCACCGGGAATGGTGGTGTCACCGATTACGATGGGCTTGTTGAAGGCGATGGTCGTGGCTTCGTTTGCGCCAAGCCGCCAAGCTTTGTCCCAGGGAACCAATTCGCCCCAGACGGTGCGGTTTTCCCCGGTTTTGGGGTTTTTAGCATGGGGACGACCGTAGGAGACCATGACGAAATTACCGGTCTTCCGATCACCTACCCGGGTGCTGATGGTCGTGGCAGGGCTGGGCCGGGCTTTGGCCTGAGCGAAGAGCGCGGGCGTAATGACGGATGCCAAAAGGGTGAATACGAGCAGGGGGCGAAGCATTTTCATATCAAAAGTAGTTAAGGACGGTGAACTAGATTGAAGACGAGGGGTTGATCACGGGGTCGATCCGGAAACGAGATTAGCCCCAAATATATTGTAAAACTGCTGCCCCGGGCAATGCCGATCTGATATTCGTCATCCCCTCAGCTAGGGTCCATTCGGAATGCTGGTTCAATCCCTTTGATGGATATCGATTTTAGCGCTCAGAAGGTTTTCCGTCTGGATCAATCGCGTGAAAAAGTAGGTGCCGATTTCGGTGAGCTTGGGGCCGAAGAAGGTGACCTTCATGTATACGACCTTTGCCTGAAGCACGCGTCCCGCTGAAGCGGTTTCGAGCATTCTTAATTGGGTTTGGGAACGGGTGTTTGCAGCCGATTTGGCCTGCGGTGTGGCGAAGGGACCACAACTGAGTGTCGTCTGTAGCGCCTGTTAACCTTTTGCGATGACGGTGAAGGTTGAGGTTAATGCGCTAAATTCCCTGAATATTCGTTGAGAAATGCGAAAAGGAGGAGCTGGTTAATGCCTTGTCGGCTATTGAACTCATAAGTGCCAGAAAAGGAATAGTTTCTCGTCTCCCTTGGGGGATTGGAGTGGTGGGCATTGGGTTGGCTTTGAGTGGTTGCGCGATCTATCAGGTGCAAGAGGAGATGGAGTTGTCTCAGGTTGAGGCGCCGTCGATGTTTGTTGAGGCCGATGTTCCGTCAGCGCGTGAAGCGGTTTGGACTGATGAATCCTGGTGGGAATCTTTTGAAGATCCGGTGTTGACCGGCCTCATTGAGCAGGGACTGGACGGGAGTTTCAGTCTGCGCGGTTTTGTGGCGCGGATTGAGCAGGCGGCGGCGTTGAGTAAACAGTCCGGAGCGACGTTGTTTCCGACTTTGAATTTGTCGGCGGGAGCGGATGCGGAATGGGATCGGGAGGATAGTCGCAGCGTCGGAGGGCTGTTGCGGTGGGAATTGGATTTGCTGGGGCGTTTGTCTTCGGCGCACCAAGCTCGGGTGCTGCAGCAGGAGGCTCGCGTGGAGGATTGGCGGGATGCTCGGTTGCTTTTGTCAGCTGCGATCGCGGAACGTTATTTTGAGATCAAGGAGCAGCAGCGGCAGTTGGAAGTGTTGAGAGCCCAAATCGATATCAACGAATCGCTCCTGAAGCTGACTACGCTTCGTTATGGGCAGGGGCAGGCATCGATCGTGGATGTGCTGCAGCAGCGGGAGCAGTTGGATGAGACGAAGGCGCGGGTGCCGGAAGCGGAGGCGCGTTGGGGCGCGTTGGGCTACAGTTTGGATGCGTTGCTGGGCAGGGTGCCCGAGCGTGGAAGCAGGAAATGGGATTCGACGATTTCGAGCCCGCCGCCATTGCCGCAGGTGGGTATCCCGGCGAAGTTGTTGGCCAACCGGCCGGATCTACGGGCGTCCCGTTTGAGAGTTATGTCGATTGACTATGAGATCGGGGAGGCGGTGGCCGCTCAGTTTCCGAGTCTGCGGATTGGATTGGGCGTGGATTGGCGGGGAGACCCGAGTTTTGGCAACGCGATCGAGTCAGCATTTGCCGATCTGGCAGTGCCGTTGTTTGCCGGAGGCGAACGCCGGGCGGAGGTGAGGCGGCGCAAGGCGGAGATGGATGAGGCTTTGGCCGCCTATGCGGAATTGTTCTTTTCGGCCATCGTGGACGTGGAGTCGACTTTGTTATTGGAGCGAAAGCTGAATGAGCGGTTGGTCCTGGTGGTGGCTCAGCTGCAATCAGCACAACGACTTTTAACCGAAGCGCGCAACCGCTACAGCCAAGGACTGACCGATTATCTACCTGTGTTTACTTCCCTCAGCATTGTGCAAAATTTGGAGCGTGAGATTGTGAGTTCGCGCCGCGACGTGTTGAGTGCTCGGGTGGGTCTGCATCGAGCTTTGGGCGGACCGCTTTTGAATCCTGAAAACCAACCCCTAATTTCTCGTATTGATGAATAAGAAATCCATTTGGGGTAAAGCCCTGCTGATTCTCGTGATCCTGGTCGTAGCGGTGGGGCTGAGTCTGGCACTATTGTGGTCGGGACCGGAAACGAAACCGAAGGAGAAAACAAGTTCGGCGAAAATCGTGCAAACCGTGGAGGTCAATCCGCTGACCCGTTCGGTAGCGGTGAGCGTATTCGGTAGCGTCATTCCGGCGCGGCGCGTGGTGATCCGTCCGCAGGTTTCGGGTCAAGTGGTGATGCAGAGTTCGGCAATGACGATCGGGGGGCTCGTGAAGAAAGATGAAGAACTGATTCGCATTGATGCTCAGGATTACGAATTGGCTCTGGCCGAGGTGAAATCGAATTTAGAACAAGCTCGTTTTGAAAAGGAAGTGGAGAGTGGTCGGCAGGTGATTGCATTGCGCGAATGGGAGCAGTTGCGGTCGGAACTCGATATGGAGGACGTGAATCGATCGCTGGTTTTGCGCGAGCCGCATCTCCGCCGGGCCGAGGCATTGATGGAGAAGGCGGAGAACGATATTGCGGTGGCGGAACTCCAGATTTCGCGAACCCGGATCGAAGCGCCTTTTAACGGAATGGTGGTCGAGGAGTCGGTGGAGACGGGGCAGTTGCTCAATCCGAATTCGCAGATCTGCACGTTGGTGGGGACCGATGAGTTTTGGATCCAAGTCACAGTGCCTTTTTCTGAATTGAAATGGATTCAATTTCCCCAGGGCGATCAACCGGGAGCCACGGCTCGAGTGATATTGGATACGGGCGATGGCGCGACGACAGCTTGGGACGGGAAGGTTATTCGATTGCTGAGCGATCTGGATCCCTTGGGGCGGATGGCGCGGCTCATTGTGGCAGTATCCGATCCGTTGGGGCTGAGTGGTCAGACCCGGTCGGGGTTACCGTTGTTGCTGGGGAGCTATGTGGAGGTTAAAATCGATGCGGGGCAATTGGACGATTCGATCACAATTCCGCGGGCGGCGCTGCGAGAGGGAAACCAGATTTGGGTGGCGACGAATGAGGGCCGATTGAAGGTCCTGTCGTCGACGTTACTTTGGTCGGAGAAAGACACCTTCATTATCGAGAACGTTTTCGAACCAGGCGATGAACTGATCGTGAGCGACCTGCGGGTAGCGATCCCGGGCATGGAAGTCGTCCGCCAACGTTCGACGGCCTATCCTGAGTTTAACCAGGCCGACGCAACCAAGGGTGACAATGAAACGTAATCCTTATAATGACACGTCCGAGGCCGGCGGGCTATTCGCCTGGTTTGCCCGGAACCACGTCGCGGCAAATTTGTTGATGATCGCGGTGGTGGTGGTGGGCGTGCTGGTGGCGATGAATATCCGCCAAGAGATTTATCCGACCTACGCGGTGGATACGGTGGAAGTTTCGATGCAGTATCGGGGGGCGAGTCCGGAGGAGGTGGAGCAATCGATCATCCTGCCAATTGAGTCTGAGCTGCGGGGGTTGGAAATGACGAAGCGGATCCTGTCCTCGGCCACTGAAGGGAGTGCGCGGGTGACACTGGAAATTTTGCCGGGTTTCGACCGGAACCGGGCTTTACAGGAAGTCACGGCGGCGGTGGCACGCATTAGTTTGTTCCCCGACGAGATCGAACCTCCCCGGGTGTCGCTCGGTTCGTCCCGTCGTCGCGGCGTGTGTTACGTGGCGGTGGGCGGCGAGATGGATCCGCGGACGATGTCCCAGTTTGCGCATCAAATCGAAGACGGTCTATTGGCGCAGCCTGAAATCTCCTTGGTGTCACTAAGCGGAGTAAGGCGCCCGGAGATTTTGATCGAAGTGCCGCAGGCGAATTTACGCTCATTGGGACTGACGTTGGGAGAGATCGCGCAGGCGATTGATCGGTCGGCCTTGGATGTGCCGGCGGGGTCGATGAAAACGAAGGCGGGTGAAGTATTGTTGAAGACGACGGAGAGGCGCTATTTTGGCAGCGAGTTCGCGGGGATTCCGATCAAAAGCAGTAACACCGGGGCGGAGATCAAGTTGGGCGATATTGCGACCATCGAAGACGGGTTCGAGGAAACTGAACGAGAAGATTATTTTAATGGACGGACGGCGGTCTCGGTTTCCATCGAGGCTTCGGATAATCAGTCACCGTTGGAAGTTTCGGCGGCAGTGCATCGATTCATCGCGCAGCTGAAGCCCACCTTGCCACCCACCGCAGTGGTGGAGATCCGTTATGATCGAACGGAAGACTACATGGAGCGGATCAACCTGCTGCGAGTGAATGGCACCTTTGGGCTGGTGCTGGTCTTGCTCGCTTTGGGTCTGCTCTTGGAGTTGCGTGTGGCGTTTTGGACGGCGGTGGGTATCCCCGTTTCGATCCTGGGATCGCTGATTCTGCTGCCGTTGATGGATGCGAGTGTTAACATGATTTCGGTCTTCGGCTTCATCGTGACGTTAGGAATCGTGGTGGATGATGCGGTGGTGGTGGGGGAGGATATCTTTCACAAGATCACCCAGGGCATGTCTCGAATGGATGCGGCGGTGGCGGGGGTAAAGGAGATGACCATGCCGGTGGTGTTTGCGGTGAGCACAAACATCATCGCTTTTTTGCCGTTATTTTTTGTACCGGGGGAGAGCGGTCGTTTCCTGAAGGTGCTCCCGGCGGTGATTATTGCGGTTTTTACGGTTTCATTAATAGAGGTGCTGCTGATCCTGCCCTCGCACCTGGCAATGACGAAAAAGAAGGCGAATCCGAATTCGTTCTTTTCCCGTCTGGATAGCAAACAAACGGCGCTGCGAGTGAGGTTAGACAAGGCGATGGAGAATTTCTATCGGCCCATTTTAATGTCTGCTATTCGCCATCGCTATATCACGATCACGGTCTTCTCCGCAGGGCTGCTGGTGCTGTTGGCCTACACGTTTAGCGGGCGGGTTAATTTCACTTTTAATCCGACGATTGAAAATGACTACATCCAGGGCGAGATTGAGATGCCTACCGGCACGCCAGTTGAGCGGACGCGTGAGGTCGCTTTCATGGTCGAAGCGGCGGCGAAGCGAGCGATTCAGAAGATCGCAGATTCCGGAGATACCAACATCGTGCGGAATGTCAACGTATCGGTGGCATCGAGTGGCAGCAATGCGGCCCGCGTGGCCATTAAGTTGGTGGGACAGGGTGATCGGGAAATTACCGGGGCCGGCTTCGTTAATGTCTGGCGGGAAGAGGTGCCGGAAATTCCGGACATCGAGTCATTGTTTTTCGATTACCTCGTGGGGCCAGGAGGCGAGGCAGAAATAAATATTCAGTTGGCCCATCCTGAGATCGATACTTTGCGGCAGGCGGCGGAGGAATTGGGTGATCTGGTGGCGCAGTATCCCGGAGTGACGGATATCCGCAAAGGGTTCGGTCGGGAGATGCCGCAGATCAGTTTTGAAATTAAACCGGCGGGGCAAGCCCTAGGGATTACAGCGCGGGACTTGGGGCAGCAAATTCGCCATGCGTTTTACGGAGCGGAAGCCCTCCGACAACCGCGGGAGCGGGAGGAGTTGCGAGTGATGGTGCGGCTACCGTTGGAGGATAGGCGCTCGATGGGTGGCTTGGAAGATCTTCTTATCCGTGCGCCAAATGGGGCGGAAATTCCGATTCGGCAAGCGGCTGAAATTATCAAATCTACGGCGCCGGCCCGAATCAATCGGGTGGGCGGCGGTCGAGTTGTCAATGTGACGGCCAATGTGGTGCACAGTATTACGAACGGAAACAAAGTCCTCTCCGCGATGGAGAAAACGGAGTTGCCTGAATTGCTGGCGAGGTATCCGGGGCTTCGTTACAGTTTTGAGGGTGATCAACGTGACCAGCGTGAGGCGTCGACGAGTTTGAGTATCGGTTTACTGGCAGCTCTTTTTGCGATCTTTGCCATCATGGCCTCGCTGTTGAAGAGCTATTCGCAGTCGGCGATTGTGCTCTTAACGATCCCGTGGGGCGTGGCCGGTTCAGTGCTCGGGCACATCGTGCTCGGCTTTGATCTCAGTATTTACAGCGTGCTCGGCATGATTGCCTTGTGCGGCATGGTGGTCAATGGAGGCTTTGTTTTGGCCGTGACGCAAAATCGCTATGTCGCGCGTGGGCTGACGGCAACGGAGGCGATTATCCAATCAGCGGAACGTCGCTTTCGGCCTATTTTTCTCACTTCGGTGACGACGTTTTTGGGATTGGGCCCCATGATTTTTGAGACCAGTGAGCAGGCTCTTTTCTTGGTGCCGATGGCCATTTCCCTGGGTGTAGGAACTTTGGCGTCTTCGATGGTGGTGTTGATTTTGATGCCGGTGGTCATGATGATTATCGAAGAAGCAAAGGCGCTGGCGGAGGGAATTGAGTTGGCGGATTCGGGCTGACGATAAAATGGTCGAACAGGTTCGTTAGGTGGATCTGGAGGGGCTTCAGCATGAGCTTGTCGAGGGTGCCCTGGAGCAGGTCAGACTTTTCTTTGGCCAAAAATAATAAGTAGCAGGGGCACTTGGTGCT
Organism: uncultured Verrucomicrobiota bacterium; assembly: GCA_913058185.1. Taxonomy (GTDB): domain Bacteria; phylum Verrucomicrobiota; class Verrucomicrobiia; order Opitutales; family Opitutaceae; genus Actomonas. Next base: position 3,879 of record CAJXQX010000069.1, on the reverse strand, counting down.
CTCGTTGATTTTCGACCTGAACAGAAAGTCTCCAGGGTATTTTCTAGGAGAGTGTTTCTCGTCTGCGTTTCCGACCCAAAGTAACCATTATGGTTACTTCGAACTTGTGGATGTCTTCGTTGAAAATGTCGGTTGCTACCGTTGCGTGGGACGAAAAGGTAGATGGCCATGCCCTTGATCCAATCCACCTACCGACCCCCGTTTGGGTTTGGGAACGGGCACTTGCAGTCGATTTATCCGGCGTTGTGGCGTCGGGTGCCGGCGGTGAATTGGAATCGAGAACGAATCGATACGCCGGATGGAGACTTCCTGGACTTGGATTGCAGCGGCTCGCGATCGAAGCGCGTAGCGATTCTTTCCCACGGACTCGAGGGTCACGCCAATCAGCCTTATATTCGCGGAATGGCGCATGCGTTGATGAAGCGGGGGTGGGATGTGGTGGCCTGGAATTGTCGCGGGTACAGTGGCGAACCGAATCGGCTGTTGCCGTTTTATCACAGTGGTTCGTCAGACGATCTTGAGACGGTGCTGAATCACGTTTTGGCCCAAGGTCGATGGAGTGAGATCTCCCTAGTGGGATTCAGTTTAGGCGGGAATCAGACGCTCAAATTACTTGGTGAGCTGGGTGAATCAGTCGACGATCGGGTGGTCGGCGCGGTTGCGTTTTCGGTCACGTGTGATTGGGCGGCGAGTTCGATCCGTTTGGGAGAATGGGAAAATCGAATCTATATGGCGCGGTTTATGAAAACTCTGCGGCAGAAAGTGATTACCAAGGAGCGAATGTTTCCGGGGCAATTGGATTTGAATGGTCTGGCGGATATGAAAACGTTCAAACAGTTCGACGATCGCTATACGGCTCCACTGCATGGCTTCGCCGATGCGGAAGACTACTGGACGCAGTGTGGAAGTGGGCGGTTTTTGCCTGCGATCCGAGGGCCTACGCTGTTGGTCAATGCCCGCGATGATCCGTTCTTGGCCGGACGATGTTTCCCTCGGGAAGAGGCGCAAAAGAATCCGCACTTTTGGTTGGAAACCCCCGCTCGCGGCGGACACGTGGGATTTGTGACCCGAGGGAATGATGGGGAATATTGGTCCGAAACGCGGGCGGTCGAATTTCTCGGTAAACTTTGTGAGGGTAGGTAGCACCTCTCTCTTGCTCGTTTGATGTGCTTTGATTTACTACTCCAAATCTTTATCCAATATCATGAATAAATTCCTGACTCTCTCCTTTCTTCCCACCAGTCGTGATCTCGGTCTGTTGATCCTCCGGCTTGGTTTTGGGGTCTACATAATCTTAGCCCACGGCCTACCGAAATTAATGAGCTTTGCGGACCGGAAGGAAAATTTCCCTGATCCGCTGGGATTGAGCTCTCCCGTGAGTCTCGGGTTCACGGTCGGTGCCGAAGTTTTTGCGGCGGCCTTTTTGGTCTTGGGTCTATTTACTCGGCTTTCCGCCGCGGCCCTCGTCTTCACGATGGGAGTGGCGTTTTTCGGGATGCATAACGGTGTCCTGATCGGCGAGGGCAATGGCGAATTAGCGGTCGTTTACCTGTTGGCCTTCCTCGTCATCTTTATTTCCGGGGGCGGAAAATACTCGATCGACAGTAAGCGTAGCAGCTAACCATCCCGGGGTCACCCGGCCAGTCCGATTGGCCCGGGTTCGTCGGGTGGTTTAAGAATACCGGGCGGTCATTAACCACGCGACATAGGCGAAATAGGCGAGCAACAGCGCCGCACCTTCGCGCCGGTCGATCCGGCTTCCGGTCTGCACGAGTGGCCAGAGGGCCAGAGTGATCACGATCAGCATGCCCAAATCATGGGGTTGCAAGGTCACCACGATCCCTTCGGCTGCGATGGCGGCGGCCCCGAGAATACCAAGCAGATTGAAGAGGCTCGAACCCACGACATTGCCAATTGCGACATCGGTCTCGCCCTTCTTCACCGCCACCACCGAAATGGCGAGTTCCGGCAGGCTGGTGCCGATGGCCACGATTGTCAGACCGATCATCGTTTCGCTCCAGCCCCACAGGCGAGCGATCTCGACTGCACCGGCGACGAATAAATCGGAACCGTAAAGGAGACCGATCAGGCCGCCTAGCGAGAGGCCGATGGCGAGAGGCAACCCCATCACGGATGGCTTTTCGGTGCCGAGAGTTTGGTCGGGTTCTCGGCGAGCCTGCCGAATAGTCACGGTGGTGTAGATGATCAATCCGACCACCAATCCGATACCCTCCGCTACGCTAATGTAACCATTGGCCAGCACGGCAGTGGCGATAAGAGTCGCGCCAATCAAAATGGGCACCTCTCGCCAAATCACCGCGCGGTTCGTCGTCAGTGGTCGGATGAGGGCGCAGATGCCCAAAATCAGCGCAAGATTGCAGAGGTTGGATCCGACCACATTTCCGACCGCGATTTCGGCCGAGCCGCGTTGCGCGGCTTGAAGGCTCACCACCAATTCCGGGGCACTGGTGCCAAAGGCGACTACCGTCAGGCCTACGACCAATGGGGTCAGTCCGAGGCGGAGGGCCAAAGCCGCCGAACCACGCACCAACAGCTCCGCTCCGAGAGTGAGGACGGCTAGGCCAATAATGAGGGAGAGAAACGGCGGCATCAGAGAAAAACTATCCGCCGAAACGGGTGAGCGTCCGCCTTATTGTCAAACTCCGACGTCGAGTAAAGACCGGCCGGCCGGCGGAATTTTAGTGGTCCAATTCGCTCTGATTCAGACCAGCAGGGAGTGGTTTCGGGCGTTCGCAGGTGGATTCGATGGTCACGTGACGACCTTCGGCAGGGGAACGCACGGCTCCCTCCATCACCTCGATCACGTGTTGAGCGAGTTGGCCGCTGGCCCGATGGGCCCGCCCGCTGATCACTGCGGCGGCGAGATCGGCGACACCGGTGCCGCGAGCACGTCCGGTGGCGTGTGCCATAGGGACCGGCTCGAACTTGTCAGCGCCCGCTGGTTTGAAGAAACAGGGATCATCAAAACGATTGGGGTCACATACATTCAGAGTGCCCTTGGTGCCATGGATGACGATGTTGGGCAGATCGGTATGTGGGGTGTCGAAACTCATCACCAGGGTGCCGATCGGACCGCCGGAAAATTCCAGAGTAGTCGAGAAGTGGGTGGAGATTTCGACGGGGATTTTCTCTCCCTTACGTGGTTCGCTGGTGATGGTGCGTTCGGCAAACGTCGTTTGAGCTGCACCGCTCACTCGGGCAACCGGTCCCAGAAGATTGACCAAGGCGGTTACGTAATAAGGCCCCATGTCGAATATGGGTCCGCCGCCAAATTTATAGTAGAAATCCGGATTGGGGTGCCAGGACTCGTGCCCGGGGCATAACATGAAACCGAAGGCCGAAACGGGAGTGCCGATCAGGCCTTCATCGATGACGCTCCGCGCGGTTTGCAGTCCTGCGCCCATGAAAGTGTCGGGTGCACTGCCCACGCGAAGGTTGGCGGCTGCAGCGTCGGCCACCACGGCCGCCGCATCGGCGGCTGTCAGGGCGAAGGGTTTTTCGCAATAGACGTGTTTGCCCGCCCCGAGGGCTTGGCGGTTGATCGCTGCGTGAGCGCCAGGGATTGTGAGATTGACCACGATATCCAGGTCAGGCCGTGCGAGCAGATCGTCGACGGATCCGCCGAAAGCGAGGCCGTGCTTTTTGGCGGTCGCTTGGGCATGCGGCACGTTGATATCTGCGCACGCGGTGATCTTGATGCTCGGATAGTTCTGACAGCCTTCGAAGTAGGCGTTGGAGATATTACCGCAGCCAATCAGGCCGATGTTAGTGGGAGGCATAGTATGGGGAAGTAGCGAGTAGTGAGTAGCGAGTAGAAGGCGGTGAGAAGTGGATAGATTATGGTGGAAAGAGGGCAGT
>CAJXQX010000068.1 GCA_913058185.1 uncultured Verrucomicrobiota bacterium | reverse complement strand
CTCGTGGGCTCGGAGATGTGTATAAGAGACAGGGCACAGGGCTTCCGGTAGGGCGTGCTCGCCGAGCGGGCCGAATCCTGCCTCCAAGGTTCTAGGACTTCCAAACAAACGGCCAATCCTTCGCATCCTCAACCAGCCCTGCTCTGACCGGATTCTTTCGAATGTATTCAGCTTTTTGCTGAAGTCCTTCTCCTCCGCGCAGTCGGTGATCAAAGAAATCCCGCTGCCAGACCAGACCAAGTCGACGACCCGTAAATCGCTTAAAATCCGAGATCGTCTGCTTGATACTTCGCCTAGGTGGGAACGCCACCAAAGCATGAAGATGATCCGGCATCAGAAGCATGAGTCGACAATACCAGAGATGATTTTCATGACGATGGGCCACCGTCTCAAACATCACTTCCGCGACATCCTTTTTACAGAGCTGGTTGAGTCCCCGGGGCTGAGTGCAGATCGTGATGAAGAAAATTTCTCCGCTACCCAACCAACTTGGTCGGGTATGATTCAGCAGAATGCGTTTTGGATCTGGTAGGCTTTTAAAGTCGCCCGCCATCGCCAGGTAATCCCGATTACCGAACGATACAGCCACACAAAAACCAACCGACTGCTGGCGGTTTCGGCGAAACCTCCCTACCTCAATCACCCAATCTATCACAGAACCCCGGGTAGGGCGTGCTCGCCGAGCGCGCCAGCATCTGCCCACAGCTCCTCAGGGTCTCCCTCTGCCCCGATACCCGGTTAGGCCTTCACCGTGTCGTATACGACGACCTTGGACCAGCGGTGAGAATTTTCTTCGATGAACTTCTGGTGCAAGGGATGGGTCTGATAGGTCGCTTGATCCTCCAGTGAGTCGAAAAACATGATCTCCGAAACCGAATAGCTGCCATCGACGACGCCCCGCGCTTCTGTTGTCGCCGCCACGCCGACGTGTAATCCTTTGACCTGCGGAATCTCGGCCAGCGCACGAACGCCCGTGATCAGGGTATCACGGTCCTCCACCGAATCGGGATTATTTAACCAGAAGAATACGTGATGAATGAGAGGTGTGTCTTGGATCATGGATGGCGATTTTGAAGCAGCTTTGGAACCTGAGTCCAGTGCATGCGTTAAATATTTTCGGGCTGGGTCACCCCGGGCACGCCTCCGACAACTCGTGATTGATTCACTCCAGCGGTAAGCCCAACGTGAGCTTCGTGCCATCGAGGATTAGCCGATACTCTTTAACAGTCATCCAGTTTCTTGCCGTGATGCTCGTCGGCGGGGGCGAGCTATCCGCCACACCGTTGGACGATGCCATGGAGCTGTTTGCCGAACGGCGCTACGCGGAAGCGGAGGAAGCATTTACCCAACTTGAACAGGAGTTTCCAGATCACCCGCAGGTATTGCTGTATTTGGGTAAACTCGCCGCCAAACGACACGACCAAAAAACTTCACTACAGTATCTCGATCGCGCGATGGAGCTTAGGCCGAATGACGCGGAAATGAACTTCGAACATGGCGCGGCGTGTGGTCAATACGCCGCCACTTTGGGCACGTCCTTTTCGGCCCTGAGTCACGCTCGCCGCGCGAGTAAGGCGATCTTGAGAGCGATCGAACTGGATCCCTCCAATCTCTCATACCGTCAGGGAATGATCGGATTCAGTTTAAATGCACCTGCCATAGCCGGCGGCGGGTACAAGCGGGCCAAGGCGCAAGCCGATGCAATTGCCAAAATCAATCCGACCCAGGGCGCATATGCTCACGCCGGCATCCATCGTGCCCAAGGGGACCACGGGGCGGCATTAAAAAGTTTGGACGCGCTCATCGCGATCTCACCCGATAATTATCACGCCCTTTTCAATTTCGGACGTTGTGCAGCGGAGTCGGGCGAGCGGTTGGAGGAGGGGCTCGTCCATCTCCAAACCTGTCTCACGCTCCCCGCGCCGGACCGCGCAGCTCCTCCGGCGGAGGTTTGGTGGAAAATTGCAACCATCAAGAAACGGCAGAACGACCGGGACGCCGCCATCCATGCACTGGAACAAGCCGTCGCGCTCGCACCGACGCACCGGCATATCGCCGATGACCTAAAACGCTTTTTAGCAGAGGAATCCTGACTCGTCATGTCTCGCCGAATCGATTGTCACGTTCATGCCTACCCCGCTGCGGTGTCCGAGGATCCTCGCGGTTGGGCGGAAGCACGGGGCGAAACCTGGTGGGCTGATTGTGTCGCTCCGATAGACCGTCCGTCCATCCAGGGTTGGGCCGATGCTGATCAGATGGTGCGGGACCTCGATGCCGCCGGAATCGATCAAGCGATCATGCTCGGTTGGTATTGGCAGCAGCAGTCCACCTGTGACGAACAGAACGCGTGGATGGCCGACTGGCAGAAGCAACACCCGGACAGGCTGCGTGCGTTTGCCACGGTGAATATCACGGCCGGCGCCTTGGCGGTGCATTCCACCAAACGCTGGTTAGACGAGGGCTTTCTCGGCATCGGTGAATTACTCGATTGCGTGCAAGGTTATCGCTATTCCGATGAGAGTTTCCACGCGCTGGCCGAGCTCGCTCGCGAATACGACGTGCCCTTCAATCTCCACGTCACCGACCCCAAACTGGATACGAAGTCTGGTATGCAGCCGACGCCACTAAACGACTTCGTAGATCTGGCGAACGCTCTACCCGACAACACGTTCATCCTCGCTCATCTCGGTGGTGGATTGCCGTGGTCGGACATTTCTCAACTACCTACGAATCTGTATTTCGATACCGCAGCGGTGCCCCTAATTTACCACACCGATGCCTACCGTCGGGCCGTTGCTGCAGTGGGTTCTGACCGTATTCTATTCGGGAGCGACTATCCCCTGCGGCTCCATCCGCGTGACAGCAAACACCCCGCGATTGATCGCATAGTCAGCGAGATTCAATCCGCCGGATTGGCGGAAGACGAATTGAGTGCCATGATGGGGAGAAACCTGCAAAGGCTCCTGCCCCGTGTCTGAAGTCACTGCCAGCGCCTGCTCCGTGCAATTCGATGCCGTCGTAAAAAAATTCGGCGATGGCCCCACCGTGTTGCAGGACATAAACTTCATCGCCAATGACGGAGATTTCGTGGCGATCATCGGGCCCAGCGGCTGCGGTAAGTCCACCCTGCTACGTTTGCTCGCGGGGCTGGTGCCAATCACGGCGGGACAGGTCAAAATCGACGGCGCGGCTCCTGGGCCGGAATCCCCGGAACTCGCTTATGTGTTCCAAGAACCCACCTTGCTCGCCTGGCAACGGGTCGCAGCCAATGTGGAACTACCACTGGTGCTGCGAAAAGTTCCGGCCAACGAACGCGCCGCGATTGTGCACCGTTGCTTGAGCCAAGTTCGTCTCAGCGACCGGGCCGACGCCTTTCCGCGCCAGCTCTCCGGCGGCCAACAGATGCGGGTTTCTATCGCGCGAGCCCTCGCAATCGAACCGCAACTCCTACTGCTGGACGAACCATTCGGCGCGCTCGATGAGATGACTCGAAATCACCTCAACGAAGAGCTGCTTGCCCTGCGCGAAGAAGCAGCATGGACCGCATTTTTCGTCACGCACTCCGTCGCGGAAGCAGTGTTTCTAGCCAACCGGGTGGTGATCATGTCGGCCAACCCTGGTCGCATCGCTCATGAAGTCGCCATCGACCTCCCTTATCCCCGCACTCAGGCCACTCGCGAGGACAGCACGTTTCAACAACTCGTTGCTCAAGTCTCCAGCCTGTTGCGATCAGTCGAGGAGGAAACGACGTGAAGCCTCGCTGGTCCACCGTCTGGCCAGCTTTAATCGCTGGTGTCACCTTTGTCGCATTGTGGTATGGCACGCGGGCGATGATTTCTCCGGCGCGGGATTTCATGCTTCCCCCGCCCCACGAAGTATTGGCCGCATTCGGTGAACACTCGACCGAGCTTCTTTCTGCATCGCGAAATACTGGGATCGGAGCGCTACTCGGCTTCAGTTTGGCCGTAGTCGTCGCGGCACTTCTCGCTCTGACGCTATCCCTGAGCAATCTCATCCGAGCCGGGCTTTACCCTTACTTGATGATGATGCAGATGATGCCGGTCATCGTGATCGCACCGATACTGGTTTTGTGGGCGGGCGCGGGACTTCCTTCCGTGACCATCATCACATTCTTGATCTGTTTCTTCCCGCTCGTGGTGAATACGACCCAAGGGTTGATCTCCACGGACCGTCGACTGGTCGAGTTATTCAAAATGTATCGCGCCACCAAGTGGCAGGAAATCGTGCGACTCCGGGTGCCCGCCGCATTACCTTACTTTTTTACCGGCCTGCGCATCGCCGGAACGTTAGCCCCAATCGGTGCTATCGTAGGTGATTTTTCCGCCGGAAACTCGGCCGGCAACGGTGGTGGGTTAGGATTTCTAACTCTGATCTACGGCGCCCAATTTAAGATGGCGGCCCTGTTTGCCACCGTTCTTTCCGGCTGTGTTTTGGGATTTGTGTTTGTCGCTGCTGTCTCTGGCCTCAGTTGGTTATGTTTACACCAATGGCACGATTCATACGAAAAATCGGACAACTGACGCTGAGTGCGTCGTTGCTGGCATGCTGTGCCTGTCAGAAATCCTCATCGGACGAGATCGCAGACTCGGCCGCACTCACCCCGGTGCAACTACAACTGGATTGGTTTCCGGAGCCCGCTCACGGCGGATTCTACCAGGCCCTGACGAAGGGTTACTACGCCGAGGCTGGACTCGCCGTGGAAATCCTTCCCGGCGGCCCGGGAGGTCGCCCGACCCAAAAGGTCGCCTCCGGCCAAGTTCCATTCTCCATGGGACGCTCCGACGACATGATGTTGGCCGCGGCCCAAGGACTTCCGGTTTTAATCGTCGCCGCCTTGATGCAGCATGACCCGCAGGCCCTGCTACTGCATCAAGATCATCCCGTAAACACGTTCGCCGATCTCGATGGCCGGGCGGTCATGGCTTATCCCGGGTCGGCTTGGATTCCTTATTTGCAGAAGCGTTTTGAGATCGAATTCGATCTGATGCCCATGAGCTTCGGTCTCGCTCGATTCATCGCTGACCCGAATCTCATCCAAGCCTGCTTCGTCACCGATGAACCATTCCGCCTCCGCCAACAAGGTGTTGCTGTCAAAACCCTACTTCTGGCTGATTCTGGATATGATCCGTATCGCGTGATCGTAGCCCACCGCCCCTTTGCCGACGCGCATCCCGAAATCGTTCTAGCATTTGTCGCGGCATCGATCCGGGGATGGCAGGATTATATTCGAGGCAATCCTTCTTCCGCTCATGGTCGCATCGCGCAAGAGAACGACCATATGACGGCCGATCAGATGGTTTTTTCTCACAGTGAGATGATTATCCAACGGTTCGTAGAGGGAGACCCCGCTGTTGGAGAATCCATCGGTGCGCTCGATCCTAGGCGTCTCAAAAGCCACGCTCAGCTCCTCTACGAGCTCGGTGTGCTCGAAGACCCCTTGCCCATAGAGGCTTACGCAGACCTGACGTTCCTCCCCGACACTCATTGAGGCAGAACCTTAACCAATATGGTTAAAGTTTTGTCGGGATTAGTGCCACCACCGGGGACATCTCATATAGTTGTATGCGGTGTGGAGCATGTCGGGCGTAAAGCCCGACCCACAAATCGGATACGCTGCTTTAGAGTACGTCGGGCTTTAGGCCCGACATCGTATACCCGTCGACTGCGCTTCCTCTACTGTGCGAGATTCCCGTGCGACGACAGCCATGTTGAGTATAAAATAATTTGAACTTACAACTCGCCCTGCGGGTTCCTTCGTGTTTTCCGTCAGGGTTTGTGGTATTGGACCTCCCTTCACGACCGCGCCGACCTGACACCATGCCGCATCAGTTTTCCATTTCTTCACCACTGATTGCCTTCGTCACCTTGTGGCTGGGGGCTGTATTTGGGTTTGCCCAACAAACAACCGAAGAAGGTTCGGTGATGGAGCTGGAGGCGTTTATCGCAACCGAATCGGCGTTGGCTGACTCGGGTGACGTTTTGCCCACATCCCGACCCACTTCGTCCCTATTCGGCGAAATGTCCGCGCTCGATGCACCGCGCTCCCTAACGGTCCTCACTCCTGAATTAATGGCGCAATTCGACATTCAAGACTTCAGCGACCTTGGTCGGATCGGCGCGGGCACCCAACAACGCAACTATTATGGTGTCCCGGGCACCCCCGTCCTGCGTGGCGCCGAAGGAGGCGTCTTTTTCAACGGCATTCAACGCGCCTTTCAGCGCAACGAAATGCCTCTCTCCTTCGGTTCTTTCGAATCCATGGATGTCGTCAAAGGTCCCGCCCCCGCCCACCTCGGCGTCAGCCAAGCCGGCGGATATACCAACCTTATTCCGAAGTCCCCCTACTTCGACCAACGCCGCTCCCGCATCACCACTGAAGTTGGCACGGATGAACACCACCGAATCCAGTTCGATACCGGCGCCCCACTAATCCTGGGGAAACGCCCGGCAGCCTACCGGATTTCCGCGACCGGTCAGTATTCTGGTTCGTCCTATGATCGGGTGCGCAACGACTTCGTTTCACTCTACGGATCGATCAAGATCCAGCTTTCCCCCAACACCACTCTCTTCACCGGAGCCGAGGCGTTTCGTTTCAAATCAAACGAGAACGCGGGCTGGAATCGTCCCACCCAACAACTAATCGACGACAGCCAATACGTGATCGGCGAGCCCATCAGCATCGCCTCCTCGGATTGGGGCGGACGAGCCAACCGTTACCAACTCTATCAGAACCCGGCTTTGGTCGTGCCAGCCTCGATCGTCGACTCAGGGATCAGCAGCGGCGCTATCACTTCCGCGCAGCGAGACGCCCTGCGGAATCTTTCGAACCCGACGGAACGCGCGCAGGCCTATGCCGGCATCGGTGCCGCCGATCTCGCATCGATCACCCAAACAACCAGCGGTTATCAATACACTCCTGCCTACTTTGCGGCTGGTGGCTCCGTATTCACCTCCCCGATTACGGCCGGGACGGTGCTCGCTTCCGACGATGACTTTGCCGACGCCGACAACTTTTTGTATTTCGCCGACTTGGTCTCTCAATTGGATTCGGGCGCTCGGCTGAAAGCCCAGTTTCTCCTCGATTCAATTTCCACCAACAAGCGCTCCACCTACGGCTACGCCGTTAACACCGACCAGCTTGTGATGGAGGCAAAGGGTAGCTATCGGCAGTCGTTTAAATCCCTCAATAGCACGCTTACGACTGGTCTTTCCGCACGACGCACCAGAGCGGAAATGCGGCAGGACTTCTTTGATGAACCCTTCAGCCGACGGGATATAACGCAGCCGGAGATTTCCGGCAACTCGGTGATCCCGGTGGGGGAACAGACCGATCCTGCTGGAGTGAATTTCTGGTCACCCACCGCACAAGGCGGCGCGAACGCTGAATCAACGCTATGGTTATTCAGCGCGTTCGCTTACGCCGAGAGTCAGCTTCACGAAAAACTTCACACCTACACTTCCATCGTTCTCACCCATGCACCCTATGAGACCAAATACCCCGATGGGGTGGATCGTATTGGGCTAAACGATCCGCGACGGGATCCCATTTCATCCGAGAAGAATTTCACCAGTTTCAGTTTCAGTCCGGTGTGGAGCGTGACTGATTCGGTGCGAGCTTACGCCACGATTCAACGCGGCACCTCGATCGATCCTCTCGATGGCGGGGCCATTATCGATAAGGGAAATTTCGCGAAAAACGCGATGGATGAAATCGGCCTAAAAGTATCGCTCGTCGACGACACGTTGTTCGCTTCGCTCGCCGGTTATCAATGGGAACAGACGGCGTTTAATGTGCGAGAAAACAACGCTGAGGAGATCGAAGGCAAAGGCATCGAGTTCGAACTTACCTACGCTCCATCCGAACGGTTCGCGGTCATCGGATCCATCGGTCATCAAGAGGTGCGCCGGATTACACCATTGGGCTTTCGCTCCATCCCGCTAACCGAACAGCAATGGGCGCTCTACGCCGGTCAGCTAAACAGTGGATTCAGCGGCATCCCACCTGCTCCCGGATTCGGCCCCTACTCCAGCCCAGCCACAAACCCTGACTTGCAATATCCCGGCACCCCGCAGGATCAGGTCAAACTGCATGTATACTCCGCGCTGCCAGCCGATTTTAGTTTCACCGTAGGAGTGCGATGGAGCGACGCCTATTGGCATAATTTCGATCGTGCCCTTCGTCTCCCCTCCACCGTCGTGTTTGATGCAAACCTCTCGTGGACCCACGAAGATTGGCAGGTCTCCCTCCACGGCTTCAATCTGACTGACGAAGACTTGTTCACCGGTGCGGAACCCGTTTTTGGCGCCAATACCTTGCTCACCAAGGCTCCTGGACCCGCCGCGAAACTCGTGCTATCACGTCGTTTTTGAGCCCACGCGCAAGCGTCTCATAGATTGCATTTAGCGCCATCTCCGATTCAGTTTGGGGGATGTCTCGTTCCCTCCGTGGTCTCGCCATTTCCCTCGCAGCCTTCGCCCTGAGTTGGAGTGGTTGCGCCAAACCTCAGCCCGAAGCAGAGCAGGGATCCTCCACCTCAATCACGGTGCAGCTGGACTGGGTTGCCGAACCCGAGCACGGCGGATTCTATCAGGCCAAAGCTAAAGGCTTCTTCGCCGCGGCGGGACTCGACGTCACTCTAATCCAAGGCGGCCCCAACGCCTTCCCCACCCAAAAGGTGGCCGCCGGCCAAGTGCAATTCGCTCAGGCCGATAGCACCAATACGATTTTAGCGATCGGCGAAGGCCTGCCGATCACTAAAGTGGCGGCGGTGTTTCAGCAAAATCCCTCAGTGCTCATGCTACAGGCCGAGAATCCGATCAATTCGTTCGAGGAGTTGGACGGCAAAACCATCATGGCGCGACCTGAATGGGCGTTCCTGCCGTATCTAAAAAAGAAATACGCCATCGATTTCCAACTCATTCCATTCAACTTCTCCGTCGCCAACTTCATTGCCGATCAAAACTTCATCCAACAAGGCTTCTACATCGCCGAGCCGTTCTTCATCGAACAAGGTGGCGGGCAAAAACCCAAGTTCCTCTACGCCTGGGACGCCGGATTCGATTCCTACGTGGTGCTCGTCGCCAACTCCGCCTGGGCCGCCGATCACCCCGAAGAAACGCGCGCGTTTCTCGCCGCTTACATTCGCGGATGGGACGACTATCTCCATGGTGACCCGTCGCCAGCTCACGCGTTGATGAAACAAGAGAACAGCAACAATACTGACGAATTCCTCGCCTATTCTCGCCAAATGATCATCGACGAAAAACTCGTAATCGGTCGCGGAACCGACGGTGGATCTGCCAAGATCGGCCAGTTGGAGCCCGGGCGAATGGCGACTCAGATTGAACAGCTCGAGTCTTTGGAGATTCTCCAACCTGCCGGCGAACTCGAACCGGCACAGGTCATGACCACGGCCTATCTGCCGTGATGGCTTATGCTTTGAGATAGAGTGTTTGCGCTCCGCTCATAAACCGCTTCGGATTGAGGGCACATGATACCCCTGCGTTACCTTATTATTCTCATTGGTGGTGCCCTGCTCAGCGCCTGTCAGAAAGCACCGATCGAATCTGAGCGCCCGCTCCGGGCCCTCATCATCGATGGTCAAAACAACCACAACGCGTGGCCTAAATCGACCATGATGATGAAGTCCTATCTCGAGGAAACGGGATTATTCACGGTCGACATCCAGCGGAGTCAATTCACGTGGAAGGCCGAGAAGTGGATCGAGCAATACCCCCTCACCTCTCAGGAGCCGACCGAGAATCTTGACGAACCCAAAGCTGATCCGGGATTCGCTCCCGTATTTTCCGACTATGACGTCGTGATCTCCAATTTCGGTGGGAAAGCCGCCCCACTTCCAGCTGCAACGCAGGCTGCCCTTGAAACTTACATGAAAAACGGTGGCGGACTCGTCGTCGTGCACGCCGCCAACAATGCCTGGCCAGAGTGGAAAGCCTACAATGAAATGATCGGGCTCGGGGGCTGGGGAGGCCGCACCGAAAAGGACGGACCCTACGTTTATTACAACGACGCCGGTGAACGCATCGTCGACACGTCAGCCGGCAAGGGAGGCAGCCATGGCCCCCAACGGGAATTCCAACTCACCACCCGCGATGCAGATCACCCTATCATGCGCGGAATCCCCGCCGTCTGGCTGCACACTCAGGATGAGTGCTACGACAGCCTCCGCGGCCCTGCCCAAAACCTAAACGTTCTCGCTACCGCCTATGCAGACCCGGAGCAACGCGGCTCCGGACGACATGAGCCCATGCTGATGAGCCTCACTTACGGCGAAGGTCGGATCTTCCATTCCACCCTCGGCCACGACGACTACTCGTTCGAATCGGTGGGCTTCATCACCACCTTCCTTCGCGGCGCTGAATGGGTCGCGACCGGTGAAGTCACGCTCGACGCGCCCATGGATTTCCCCACTGCCGACAAATCGTCGTCCCGGGCCTTCGACGGCCCGTAGTTCTGATTCACGTCTCAAAGAGCCGCAAACAATACCCTCACAAGGTAGGGACTGTCTTGTTTTATGAGCTCAGAGCGCGTTCCCCTCACGTGGCGGACCGGACGGAGCCGGTCCTCCCTCCCTATAGCAACGGGGGAGGGACGACCTCCGTGTCGTCCGCATCTGAGTGCGCCGCTCCACCGCGGCGCGCCCTGATTGATTTCGACGAAGGCCGGATCGAGTAGTCGAGATTTGCGATAGGGACGGACCGCTGGGCCGTCCGCCTCTGCCCGTAAGAACAAGGGCGCCTTAAACTCCGCCTCCTTCAGATAGCTGCACTTAAACCGCACACCTTCCAACCGCGGACGGCCCAGCGGTCCGTCCCTACCTCAAACAGGCGAATCGAAGTAAGAAAAATCACCAATCGTGCCCGCCGATCAGAGGTAGGGCGGTCTCGCCGAGACCGCCGCTCCATGAGTCCCAACAACCCCATTGGTGGCGCGCTCGGCGAGCACGCCCCACCCGTCACGAAGTTATAAGGCTCGGCCTCACCCGATTCGTAAGGTCAGAATACAACGCGACGACGGGCGATTATTCCGGCAGCGCAAACGCCACGTAGGTGTCGCCGCTTTTGGTGCCTAGTTTACCGCCTCCCGCGGCGATGACGACGTATTGGCGTCCGTCGACCGAGTAGGTCGCGGGGGTAGCGTAGCCTGCAGCGGGGAGTTTGTGGCGCCAAATCTCTTTACCGGTGGTTCGGTCAAACACGCGGAAATACTCGTCGAGGCTGGCGGCAATAAAAAGCACGCCACCTGCCGTGATGACAGGACCACCGTAGTTTTCCGTGCCGGTCGGTGCGTGTCCGGCCTCCGTTAGCTCTGCAAACTCACCCAGCGTTACGGTCCACAAAAAGTCGCCCGTATTCAGATCGATCGCATTCAGAGTGCCCCACGGAGGAGTCAGCGCCGGATACCCATCAGGATCATGGAAGCGATTGTATCCGGTATGCGTATACAGAGGTGCGGGACGTTCCAAGTTGCCTTGGTCATTCACATACGTGGTCCACGTCGGAGCGGGCGCCAACGCGGCGTGATCCGGAGCGGCTTCGACGTCAGGCGCGGGCTGCTCGTCGTCTTCCAGCAGCCAGTCGACCACGGCCCGGCGTTGTTTGGGTTGCAGGAATCCCCAGGGCGGCATCATGCCGCGGCCTTTTTCGATAACCTCAATGGTCTCGTCACGCGTCATCCGTTGCGACAAATCCACCAGCGAAGCGATGTTCGCCGCCGGATTTCCGGCGCGATCCAGGCCATGACAGCCCACACAATTTTGCATGTAAACCTGTTCGCCGGGTGAGGCTGATAGGCTGGCCGGAACCATCGTGAGAATCCACGCCATTTCGTTAGCGTTCACATACAAGACTCCAGACGGATCAACCGCCGCCCCACCCCATTCACCGCCACCATCAAATCCCGGTAGAACAATCGCGCCTTGGGTGGTCGGCGGAGCGAACGGAAGATGCGGGCTCAACCGCGAATACCGTTCCATCACTGCCCTATGCGCCTCCGGCGTCCGTTGCGTGATCATATCGGGCGTGAACATTTGCCGCGCAAACGGCTTGGGCTTGAGCGGCAACGGTTGAGTTAACGCAGTCACCTCGCCGGCCAAATCGGAACTCGGCACGGGCACCTCTTCGATGGGGAACAAGGGCTCACCCGTCTCCCGATCGAACAAGAAAATATGTCCCGACTTCGTGCTTTGGGCGACCGCGTCGATCTCCACGCCATCATGAGTCACGGTGCACAGCGTGGGCGGAGCCGGCAGGTCACGATCCCAAAGGTCATGTTTCACCAATTGGTAGTGCCAGACGAGTTCGCCGGTGTCGGCATTCAGCGCGAGAAGGCAATTCGCGTAAAGGTTGTCGCCCACCCGGTCACCACCCCAAAAATCAAACGACGCCGAGCCCGTCGGACAGAAAATCAATCCACGTTCCTCATCCACGGTCATGCCTGCCCATACATTGGCTCCACCCATATATTTCCACGCATCTTCAGGCCAGGTTTCGTATCCGGGAGAACCCGGCCGCGGGATCGTGTGAAACACCCACTCGAGTTTGCCGGAGCGCACACTGTAAGCGCGGATCGGTCCCGGTGCGGCCGGCGACGGACCTTCGCCCAACCGCATACCCATGATGATGAGATCGCGGTAAACCACCCCGGGCGTGTTGGCTTGCACGGCGAAGCCGGTGGCATCGACTCCCATATCCCGCGCCAAATCCACATATCCCGCCTCGCCGAAACTCGTGATCAACTCGCCGGTATCGGCATCAACAGCCTGCAACCACTTGCCGGCGCCGATCAGAATACGACGATCATCACCCTCCTGCCACCAAGCGATGCCCCGATTCACCCCCGTGGGCTCCTTGGTTTCGTAACGCCAGATCTCCTCCCCTGTCACCGCATCTACGGCCGCCAGATTGAGGCTTGGCGTCGTGGCATACATGACGCCGTCGATCACGAGCGGGTTGCACTGGATCTGAGTCCGGTCTCCGCGCGTGTCTCCCGCCTGCCAAATCCAAGCCACTTCGAGATCACCCGCGTTCTCGACCGTGATTTGATTGAGGGTCGAGTAGTGACTGGCCGACTTGTCACCGAGGTAGCTCGCCCAATTCACATCGGCTGCCACCAAACCTCGAACCGGAAAAATAACAATCGCGGCCATCGTGCTAGGGATGGCGAATCGGGGTAATAAACGCATCATCATGGGTGAGACGAAACCTCCCTGGCGCCAAGCCGGAACCGGTTCACCGTTCACTATCAGTTCTATTCCGCTATCGACGCCGGTAGGCATCCAAGGTTGGTTATAGGGTTGACCCGATCATGAGATACCCTGCCGCCACTTCCGCCGTATCACTATTCAGCCTATTCTTCGCCGCGTGCGCTCCGGTTAGCAAGCAACCGTCGGTCGAGAAACCTCCCGAAGCGCCCACGGGTTCGTCCTACATTTCCATCGCGAAAACACCGTCCGAGGCGATTGCCGCCATGGAGCTTCAACCCGGTTACGCTCTCGAGACCATCGTAGCGGAGCCCTTCATCGCGGAACCCGTGGTCGCAGTCTTCGATGGCAATGGCCGCATGTATGTCGCCGAGATGCGGACTTATATGCTGGATATCGAGGGCTCGAGTAAGTTTGAGAAAACCAGCCGCGTTTCCCGCCACGAGGACACCAACGGAGATGGCCAGTTCGATAAACACACCGTTTTCGCCGACAATCTCCTGCTGCCCCGTATTGTCCTGCCTCTGAAGGATACGGTCGTAATCGGCGAAACCAATACGCTCGACCTCTACGAATACCGTGACATCGACGGCGACGGCGTCTCCGACGAACGCACGCTTTGGTATGAAGGTGGACCGCGCGGCGGCAATTTGGAGCACCAACCCAGCGGACTGATTTGGGCGATGGATAATTGGCTCTACGCGACCTACAACGACTTCCGGCTGCGCTACACCCCAACCGGCGTCATCCGCGAAGAGATCCCCGCCAATAGAGGGCAATGGGGTATCACGCAGGACAACTCTGGCCGCGTCTGGAACGTAAACGCCGGACTCGAAGTCGGCCCGGTTAATTTCCAAACGCACACGCTTTACGGTCACTACGAATTCGAGGGTGAACAGGCCGATGGCTACAAAGTCGTTTGGCCCATCGACAACATTCCCGACACCCAAGGTGGGATTGGCCAGCTCCGAGAGGATAATACCCTCAAGCACTTCACCGCGACCTGCGGTCCCGATATTTTCCGCGGTGACCGACTACCGGAAGACATTCGCGGCGACCTGATTTTCGCCGAACCCGTTGGTCGTCTCATTCGTCGCACGAAAGTCACCGAAAAAGACGGAGTCACTCAGCTCACCAATGCGTATGACCAAAACGAATTCATTCGCACCGCTGATCCGCTCTTTCGTCCCATTAATCACGTCACCGCTCCCGACGGCACCCTCTACATCGTCGATATGTATCGGGGCATCATTCAGGAGGGCAACTGGACCCGCGAAGGCAGTTACCTGCGCGAACAAATTCTCGCACACGATTTGGAAAAAGAAACCGGACTCGGCCGCATTTACCGGCTGACTCATGAAGATTTTGAACCCGGCCCGCAGCCGCGTATGCTGGACGAAACACCCGCTCAATGGGTCGCACACCTGACGCACCCCAATGGTTGGTGGCGCGATACAGCGCAAAAACTTCTCGTCCTCGAACAGGATCACTCGGTCGTCCCAGCATTGCTCAGTTTAGTCGCCACCGGACCAACCACCGAATCACGCCTTCACGCCCTTTGGACCCTCGAGGGACTCGGGACGATGAATGAAAATCTCATCAAAACCGCCCTCGCCGACCTCGATCTCGAAGTGGTCAAAGCCGGACTGCGCCTCGCCGAACCGTATCTGACGACATCGACCGACCTGGAATCCGTCGCCGCAAACCTGCTCCAACACGAGAACCCACGCGTCATTTTACAGGCGATGGTTTCGCTCAAACAAGGCCATGCGCCTGAAGCCCAAGCCCTCTCCGCCGCTGTCGCCGAACACACCGAATTCTCCAGCATCTACACCGCCAATGAACAGGCCTGGGCCAGCGATCAGGAAGACCCTTACCTCATGCCTCTACTCGGGGCCGACGGACTCAAATCGTTCCGGCGCGGCCAAAAATTCTACAATTCCCTTTGCTTCGCTTGTCACGGTAGCGACGGCCAGGGCGCGCCGTTCGACGAGACCCGCACCATTGCGCCCGCGCTCGCCCACTCTCCTCGCGTATTAGGCAACAAACAGGCTGCCATCAATATCCTCCTTCACGGTCTCCAGGGTGATATCAACGGCGTGGACTATGCCGCGCCGATGGTGCCGATGGCTTCCTACTCCGATGCCGAACTCGCCAACGTGCTGACGTATGTCCGCAACAGTTTCGGCAACCGCAGCGCTGTCGTCACTGCCGACGAAATTGCTGCCGCCCGATCCGATCGATCTGACCGCACCGCGTTTTGGACCCTGCCGGAGCTCACCCAAATCGAATCCAGTCTCGCCGTTCCCTCCACCCCATTCAAACGACGGGCCGAATGGGTCATTGACGGAAACTACAATGCTGAACTTCTCCCGCTCGCGATCGATGATGATATCGAAACGCTCTACGCCACCTCCTCCAGCTTCCCCTTTCCCGGTCAATGGCTCACCCTTGAGCTCCCCGCCGCCAGCACCATTCGAAGCTTGGTCATGAGTGCCGGTGATAACGTCAAAGACTTCCCGCCTTTCTATGCCGTCCAAATCTCCGCTGATGGTCAAAATTGGAGCGACCCCGTCTCGGAAGGCGCGGGCGAACCTCACCTGCAGATCCACTTCAATCATCCGGTTAAAACCCGTTTCCTCCGCTTCACCATCGTCGACCGTAAGGGTTGGGCGAAGTGGAACATCCATGACCTGCAACTCTTCGGTGAAGAGGGCTAGTCCTGTTTTACGATAGTTCCTGATTTAATGACGTCCCGTCACGCTTAACCATGCCACAGCCAACTGCACGCCAACGCTTCTTTACGACGCTCACTCAAGCGATCGCCGACGACGCGTTCGAAAAACTCACGCTAGGCAAATATCGCGGAACGGATGCCACCCTCAAGAAATTGATGATTCGGCCAGTCACCCTAAAAACCGGGCAACATTTTTGTTTCGTTTGGCGGCACGCTACTCGCGACATCACCAAGAACCTCTCGCCCACCGCTGCGCTCGCGGAACTCGAACGCAGTATCGGTCCAAAATTTCGAGATGCCCATCTGTTCACCACCGAACATACGGCCCAACTCGAAACCCATGATGACGGTTCAATCAAAGTGAGGATCAAAGCGGTCAAGCGTGCCTCTGCTCCGCAACCGGTTGAGCACAATCGAGCCAAACACCGGCTCATCGATCCAACCGCCGGTTGGCTGCAAGACCTAGGAGTGACCAATGAGCAGGGGCAACCTCGCGCCGGCTTCGCTCCCAAGTTTCGTCAGATTCAAAATTTCGCTGAAATCCTGCAAAGCTTACTCACCGAAGCGGGTCTCGCCGATAGATCAAACTCTACCGAAGATTCGGCAAGTCCGCTGCGGCTGGCTGACATGGGCAGCGGCAAAGGATACCTCACGTTTGCAACCGCTGCATTGCTGGGGAATTCCGCCCAAGTGACTGGCATCGAACGTCGTCTCGATTTAGTGGATACGTGCAATACCATTGCCCAAAAACACCAGCTCCCCCAACTCGATTTCAAAGTCGGCGACATCAAGAGCACCGCCGGGGCATTAGGTTCGCTCGACGTCTTGATCGCACTGCACGCCTGTGACACTGCGACGGATGATGCGTTATTGGCTGGTATCGAAGCCGGAGCGTCCCTCTTGGTGGTGGCCCCGTGTTGCCAAAAAGAGCTACGCCCTCAACTGACTCCTCCCCCCGTGCTGGCTCCGGCATTGCGGCACGGAATCTTTCAGGAGCGGCAAGCCGAGTTCGTCACTGATGCGCTGAGGGCATTGCTGCTCGAAGCGGTGGGCTTCACCACCAAGGTATTTGAATTCGTCTCGACCGAACACACGGCCAAAAACCTCATTATCGCCGCAACCCGACCGGCCGGATCGAAGGCCAAAACTTCCGCTGCTGGCGTAAAGAAAGTCCAAGATTTCGCCAAGTTCTACGGCATCAAGACCCACACGCTCGCCCGGCAATTAGAGATCGAGTTGGCGTAGCCCGTGGGAGAATTCAAATCGATGAATTGGGAGAACTTGGATTGGGCGATATTGGATCGTCTGCGTGAAGGTTTTTTGTCCGGGTCTGCCGCCAATGGGCCTTACTGGAAATCACTCGATGACCTGGCTCACTATGATTTTACTTATGCGGAGCGGATCGGTTGGAAGTGGGATCACGTTTTACGAGAACTGAGTCGGCGTGGTTGGACACCGACGGATGGGCCTCTGCTGGATTGGGGTTGTGGATCGGGGGTAGCGCATCGTCGCGTAATCGACACGTGGCCGAATTGCACCAAAAGCGTCCGCGTTTTCGACCATTCAACCTTGGCTGAGGTCTACGCGACTCAACGACTACAGGAAAGTCTTCCCGATCTTGAAATCCGTAGTTGGGATCGATCCGAATCGATTGCGACGCTGACTATCAGTCATGTTCTCAATGAATTGGATAAGGACTCGGCGGAGAACCTCATGAACACCATCCAGTCGGCATCGACTGTCATCTGGATCGAACCTGGCACCTCGGATGTCGCGGGTAAATTGGTGCAGTGGCGGGAAAAGCTCCGCGATTCATTCCGAGTTGTTTTTCCGTGTCCGCATCAAGGTGCCTGTGGACTGCAGACGCCCGACAATGCTCACAATTGGTGTCACCACTTCGCCTCACCTCCCGCGGGGGTTTTTGCGGAATCGAATTGGGTCAAATTTGGGCAGCGCGCTGGAATCGATCTACGAAGCCTCCCTTACAGCGCGCTCGTGCTGGTGAAGCTAGATCGCTCGACCGACAGCGCCCTCACTTCTGATTCCGAGTTAAGCGGACGCATTATCGGTCGGCCCAAGGTTTCGAAACCCTATACCCGTTTCCTAGGCTGCGATGCGACCCAAGTTCAGCGTTTGGAAATGCCCAAAAAGATCGACGCCCGCTTGGCCAAGAAACTGGACCGGCCCACGTCACCCCGGTTGTTCCATTGGCAACACGCCGAGGGTAAAGTCACTCGAATCAAGCCGATCCTCGATAACGACGAGTGATGCCAATCGCTTTCGCCACGGAACGGGGACGTTACCGTTCCGCTCGACTCGCCCAACAGCAGGCCGAACTCGGCTTGGCCGGTATCGAACAGGATATCGTAATCGATATAGGCAATGCAGCCTCCCAAATCGATACCGCCAAAAAACGCGTCGCGGCAACTGATGAATCCTATCAGCTCGCGGTGCAGAACCTGGATGCTGAATTGAAGAAACTCCGCGCCGGCACCGGAAACACGTTCTTCGTGCTCACCCAGCAAGAGGTGCTCGCCAATACCAAGATCTCGGCCGATCGCGCCCAAACCGACCTCCAACGGGCACTGGCGGAATACGATCGCCAGATGGGAATCACCTTGGATCGCCACGGTATCACGATCGAAGGCGATTCTGAAATGACCTACTGAGCCTCAACGGACCGGACAGAGCCGGTCCCTCCCACCGGACAAAATAAGCCAGAACAGCACATGATACGTTCGGTGCGACCAAACTCGGGGAGGGATGACCTCTGTGTCGTCCGCAGTAGGTGAGATACATCCACCCGCCTCAACGGACTGGACAGAGCCGGTGCCTACCTTGGCTACAAACTGCTCGATCTTACCCACAAATCCGAGCAGGCCAATTTTCCGCTTTCGTTTTCCCGCAGCCTTTGCCAAACCTTCTCCCATGGGACAACAATCCAATAAGATCCAAAAACGTAAACGCCGTGAGGCCTATTTGAAGCGGAAGAAAGAAGCCGCACCTAAAGATAAGAAATAAGCGGGTGCCCTCCAGTTCCCCCAATCACTTTCAGCCGTCATCTTATCATGGCGGTTTTTTAGTGCCTCCTTGCTAGTCTCTCACGAAATCCGCGCCCTATGCACCCCCGGAATATTGGCCTGATATCCCTGTTCACCCTGCTATTTACGGCGTGCGGCGGCCCAACCTCTCCGTTGGATGAGATCATCAAGGCGACTTCCGACCGGGAGTATAACCGCTGGTGGTCAAATATTCGTCCCTCCCTCGGATCGAAGATCGAACGCCGTTTTCTCGACGCGATCCAGACGCTGAAGTTGGAAACGAGCATCGTGACTCCCGGTCAGAACGCAGCCGAACGGCGGAAGAAACTAAACGCACTACTCAACGGATCTTCCGTCCGAGAGGTGATCGTTTACGGCGAATTCGTCCAAACGCATCGCCTAATGCTCGAAAACTACCTCGATGCCCAGATGCTTGATCTGAATCGAGATCAACTCGACAACGTGCGCCCCGGCTCGGATTTGAGCATTTCTCACTCAATTGAAGGCCAGATTCGCCACCTCACCACGCGGCTCGCGGCCAGAAAAGCGGATTTTGACGAAATCTCGACTCAAATGCAGGCGCTTATACCGTCTATTGACCTAGATCCTTGGTTAACTCGACCGCACAATCGGAATGATCTGCCATTCGACCTCGTGCAGGCGCGTTTTCGACACCCGAAGGAGCTTTCGAAGGTTTTTGCTGAAAACGTTACCAACAAGTAAAGACGGCAAGATTTCCCTCAAATCCGTTGAAGGTTGATCGGAAGGTCGTTCCCTGTGCGAAGAAAACACCCGCTACAGTGGTGAGAACTGCTCAATCGTGCTCCGAAAATAGCTGAACTGTTCAGTCACTTACTAAAAATTACTTCTCGAGGTCAACCAAAACGGACCGTCATATTGTTTTCTCTTATAAGCTAAAACCTTAGGATCCGCGTCTTTTGTGGTTCCTCCCCTGACCTCACAACTCCCTTTTGAAATCTATCGGCTGGACAGGCCGCCCAGATGCTTTGTCTGCAACACACAGTATGTCCGCATTTTCGTCTGCTTCACCTCGAAGCGGATCTCTTTTGTGAATTAAGTCACAATCCATCAGCACCAAACCCAACCTACTATGACCTATAGGATAAAACATACCCTCGCCGGGCTGTTAATTACAACAGCACTAGGCTTTGCGCAGGCTCCCGGAGGAACCGGCAATGTGGACGACGAAGAAGTCTTCGAACTCAGTCCATTCACCGTTGAAGATGTCCAAGATGGCGGTTACGCCGCTACCTCAACCCTCGCGGGTTCCCGGATTCGTTCGGATATTCGCGATCTTGGTTCATCGATCTCCATCACTACTAAAGACTTCTTAACTGATACAGGTGCAACCGACGGTGAGTCGCTGCTTTCCTTGATCGGTAATGTGGAAGTTGGCGGTGTGCTCGGTAACTTCTCGGACGCCAATGGTAACAATACCAATGGTGCTCGGAATAATCCTCAAAGTGCCCAACGTGTTCGCGGTTTAAGCAGTGCGTCCATCACTCGGGATTACTTCCAAACCAACATCCCATTTGATGCCTACAACACATCTCGGGTTGAGGTGAATCGTGGTCCGAATTCCATTCTGTTCGGTCTCGGTTCCCCTGGAGGTATCATCAACAACACCACGAACATCGCTCGTATCGGGCAACGTTTTGGTGAGGTCGGATTCCGCATCAGCCATCGGGGCGGCCACCGTGCCACCTTCGACTTCAATGAGACTATCATTGAAGATCGTCTGGCAGTTCGGGTGAACTACATGAATGAAGAGGTAATCTTCAAACAAAAGCCTGCCTTCGAGAACGACGAGCGTTACTACGTCCACTTTGACCTGACCGTCCGCAAGGACAACAAGGACAGCTGGCTCGGTAAGACCTCCATCAAGGGTTCGTTTGAATCCGGTGAAATCGAGCGTAACCCGCCCGACACCGTCCCACCCAATGATGGCTACTCCAGCTGGTATAACGGCATCGGTGGCCAAGAAGCCTTGAACGCGATCCTCGCCGTTCCCGGTCAGGACATCAACAACATCGGAGTAAACGGTCTAAAACCTGAATGGGTGCTCGGCGCAGTAAGCGCTGGCCTCCTCTCGGTTCCCGCCGGAATGACGGCCGATGAATTTGCCGCGGCTCGCGGACAATTCCAGCCCAACTTTCCTGTCGATCGCTTCACCGGTCACCGGGCTATTCGGACAACTTCGGGCGTTCCGGTCTTCCTGTTCCCATCCATTAACTTCAACAGCGCTGCCGCTGGAACTGAACCTGGTTGGAACGATCCTGGACTCTCTGGAATCCAAGGAATCATGGGGCGCTGGCGTAACAGCAAACCTGGAACCAATGATTTACGTTGGTCGACAGCTGCTACCGGCGGTCCAGGCTATGATGTGCCTTCCATTCAAGATCGTTCGATCTTCGATTATCACAATAACCTGTTCCAAGGTAACACCAACCGAGTCTTTACTGACTTCGATGTTTCCCAGTTCTACTTCGAACAAGGATTCTTCGATGGCAAGATGGGCCTTGAGCTCGCTCTGAATCAGCAAACTCGCGACCAATCGCGCTTCAACGCGTTCTCCTCTGGTGACAGCAAGCAGATCAGTATCGATATCTCCAGATGGCAGGCTCCCGGCGACACCAACCAAGATGGTATCGGCGATAGTTTCCTAAACGAGAACTACGGTCGTCCCGTCGTGCGCTGGAATGATAACACCACGACCGTGCAAAACGACGAGCAGGACACCCTCCGCGCTACGCTCTACGGT
>CAJXQX010000067.1 GCA_913058185.1 uncultured Verrucomicrobiota bacterium | reverse complement strand
TATTGATCAAACCAGCTGGGGAACCGAGACCGAAGAGGAAGGAATTCGCTCCCCGGTTAATATCGACGCGCTCCGTATTGTAGGTGTCGAACGGAATGTCGGTTTTGAAGAAATTCCGGGTGCGATCTGGCGCAGCCAAACCACGAATACGGGTAGCTCCATCAGGATTACGACGAGCACTACCGGTGCTTACTTCACCCGCGCCACCTTCATCAGCTCCGGTGAAATTACCGAGAATACCGGCGACTTCCGAACTGGTGGTGTATTGGAGGAGTTCTTCAATGCTCGTGGCACCGATATCGTCCATGAAGTCCTTGGTGATCACCTGAATGGCGGCACCGGTGTCTTTCAGGGATTGGTTGAGACGTCCGCCAGCCAAGGTTTGGGTGGCGACGTAGCCTTCATCAGTCGCCGTATCGACGACGAACGGTGAGAGATTGACGACTTCTTCCGCATCAATGTCGTCGTTGTTAACTGCTTGAGCAGTTACAAATAACGCTGGCAGTAGAACAGCCGCAGCGAAGCGTAATATTCTAAAGCTCAGAGGATTAAACTTAATATTCATAGTATAGGTCAGGGCTTGGGTAGAACCAAGAATCCAATTCTCTGCAGAGCTCGGCTAGAGCGAGTGATTTGAATAATTCTTGGTTAGGGGTTGTAGGCACCCTCATAACCACAACCGTCGCAGAACTTCGGTCTAGGACCGGGTCAACGAAAATTGTAAGTGTAGAAGGTGCTGGTTAGGTTGCGCAGTTTGGTGGGCACGCGCATCTGTAAAGTTTTTAAAAAAAATCAATTCGTCAATCCCACAAAACTGGGTTGAACGTTAAATCTCGAAAAAACGCGCGCCCCTTCCACTCTCCGTTTTTAACGGGGGGAGATTTCATCACAAAAGAACTACTCGTTGTCGTAATTGCACAATAATATGACGCTAAATTCAGATTTTATAGCCGTTAAGCAGAAGCCACATCAATCGCCGCCAGCTCTTCCTCTGAAAACCCTGCAGCCGATGCACAGGCGAAGTTCTCTTCGATCTGCTTCACGCTACTCGCGCCAATCAGCACGGTGGTGATTGCTGGCTGACGCAGCACCCAGGTCAGTGCCATCTGCGCGAGGGTTTGCCCACGCGCATCGGCGATTGCGGCGAGAGCCAAGATCTTGGCTTGATTGGCTTCGACTTCAGAAAGTTGAAGGAAACCGGAGTCACGCGCAGCCCGTGAATCGGCCGGAATCGACTTGAGATAACGTGGGGTGAGTTGTCCCTGCGCCAACGGTGAAAATGGAATACATCCGATTCCGAGTTCGGTCAGCGCGGGCAACAGCTCGGGTTCGACCCAACGTTCCAATAGATTGTATTTCGGTTGGTGGATGAGCAGCGGCACGCCCATGTCGTCCAAGATCGCGTGCGCCTCCCGGGTCATGTCAGCCGGGTAATTCGAAATGCCGGCGTAGAGCGCCTTGCCGCCGTGCACCGCCGAGGCAAGTGCCCCCATGGTTTCTTCCAAAGGCGTATCCGGATCGGGACGGTGCGAATAAAAGATGTCGACGTAATCGAGGCCCATGCGATCGAGACTTTGATCCAAACTGGCCGTCAGATACTTGCGGGAGCCCCACTCGCCGTAAGGTCCTTCCCACATATCGTAGCCCGCCTTGGTCGAAATCACCAATTGGTCCCGATAAGGGGCCAGATCCAGATCCATGATCTTGCCAAAATTTTCTTCGGCCGATCCCGGAGGCGGTCCGTAGTTGTTGGCCAAATCGAAATGGGTGATCCCCATATCAAAGGCCGCCCGGCACATTTTACGGCCGTTCTCGAAGGCGTCCACCCCACCGAAATTGTGCCACAGTCCCAGCGATAGGCGTGGGAGTTTCAGACCACTGCGACCACAGCGTTCATAAGGGATCTTCGAATAACGATCAGCAGCAGCGAGGTAGGTGTCGGACATATAACAACCACGTTGCCTCCCCTCCCAGCGTTTGTTCAATCCACAAAACAAACCGGCCTGCCGAATGTGCAGCAGGCCGGTGAAACTGGAGGAACGACCTCCGTGTCGTCTGTGAGTCCCGTCCACTCCACCGCGGACCGGACAGAGCCGGTCCCTCCCAGCGGAAAGAGGCAGCATCCCGGGAGGGACGACCTCCGTGTCGTCCACATCGCCTTGCCTCCCCCTCCGACGACCTCCGTGTCGTCCGCCCCGTTCAGTCGATCGGGACCGGCGGAAGCTTCCAGATGTCTTCGGCGTATTCGCGGATGGTGCGGTCGCTCGAGAACTTGCCCACGCGGGCCGTATTGAGGATCGCCATCTTTGCCCAGCGCTTGGTGTCGCGGTAGGCTTTATCGACTTCGAGCTGGGCATCGCTGTAGGCGCGGAAATCGGCAAGCACTTGGTAAGGATCGCCGCCACCCAACAGACTGTGATGCAGCTGATGGAAAGCATGATGCTCGCCCGGAGTGAAATAATCGGAACCGAGCCAATCGAGCACCGCTTTCAACTCTTCGTCGGCATAATAAAACTCGTAAGGCTGATAACCGCTGGCATTCAGCGCTTCGACCTCTTGAACCGTATTTCCGAAGATGAAGATATTTTCGTCGCCGACTTCTTCGCCGATTTCGACATTGGCGCCGTCGAGGGTGCCGATGGTGAGCGAGCCATTGAGCGCGAGCTTCATATTACCCGTGCCCGAGGCTTCCTTACCCGCGGTTGAAATCTGCTCAGAGAGGTCGGAGGCGGGAATGATGCGCTCGGCCATCGAAACCCGATAGTTCGGCAGGAAGACGACCTTCAACTTATCCTGAATACGGGTATCGTTATTGATATGGGCCCCGATGACGTTGATCGCCCGAATGATGTTCTTGGCCAGTTCGTAGCCTGGCGCGGCCTTCGCCGCGAAGACGAACACCCGTGGCACCACATCGAGGTCGGGGTTTTGCACCAGCCGACGATAAAGGGCCAGAATATGCAGCAGATTGAGATGCTGACGTTTGTATTCGTGCAGTCGTTTGATCTGCACATCGAATAGGGCATCGGGCGACACCTCGACGTCGCACAGCTCTTTTATCAGCTCGGCGAGATCGACTTTGTTCTCCCGCTTGATCGCCATGAACTTCTTCTGGAAAGCCGCTTTATCGGCATGTTTGCCGAGATCCTGGAGTTGATCGAGATCGCGCGGCCACGTGTCGTGCCCGAGCGTCTCGGTGATCAACGCGGACAACCGTGGGTTGCAATCGAGGAGCCAGCGCCGCGGCGTGATTCCGTTGGTCTTGTTGCGGAATTTGCCTGGATAAAGCTCATCGAATTGCGGGAAGAGATTGGCTTTGAGCAACTCCGTGTGGAGCGCAGCCACGCCATTGACGGCGTGCGATCCCACCACGGATAGATGAGCCATGCGGAGTTGTTTCCCCCCGCTCTCGTCGACGATCGAACACTCGCGCAACTTCTCCAAGTCGCCCGGCCATTTGGCGGCGACGTCCTCGAGGTGGCGGCGATTGATCTCGTAGATGATCTGGAGGTGACGCGGCAGCACCCGGCCGAAGAGGCCGACGCTCCACTTCTCCAAGGCTTCGGGAAGCAAGGTGTGATTCGTGTAGGCGAACGTCGTGGTGACAATCGACCATGCTTCGGTCCAACCCAGCCCCTCTTCATCCACGAGGATACGAGTGAGTTCAGCGATCGCGATCGCCGGGTGCGTGTCATTGAGTTGCACGGTGACCTTGTCGGCGAAATTGTGCCAACCATTGCCTTCGATCCGTTGGTGGCGACGGATCATGTCCTTCAAAGAACAGGCCACGAAGAAATACTGCTGAACCAAGCGCAGTTCTTTGCCGTTCTCGGTTTTGTCGTTCGGATAAAGTACCTTCGAAATCGTTTCGCTGTGCGCTTTCTGACGAACCGCTTCGACGTAACCGCCTTCGTTGAACGCTTTGAGATCGAGCTGTTCTTTAGCTTGGGATGTCCAGAGGCGCAGTAAGTTGACCGTCTCAGTGCCGTAACCGGGCACCGGAATATCATATGGCACTCCGATCAGATTCTCCGTGTTCACCCAAGCCGGGCGGCAGTTGCCGTTATCATCGAAATGATTCTCAACTTCACCATAGATTTTAACCTCCTGGCAGTAGTCCGGGTGGACGATTTCCCACGGTGTGCCATTGACCATCCAGCTATCGGGATGTTCGACCTGGTGACCGTCTTCAAACGCTTGGCGGAAAAGCCCGAACTCGTAATTGATCCCGTAACCGATGGCCGGCAGATCGAGCGTCGCCATCGAATCGAGGAAACAAGCGGCGAGTCGGCCGAGCCCCCCGTTGCCCAATCCCATATCATCTTCGGCCCGACGCACGGGTTCCCAATCCACGCCGAGTTCTTCCAGCGCTTGGCGAGCGTGATCATGTTCACCCGTATTTTGCAGCGTGCTGACCAGCAGACGCCCCATCAGGTATTCCAGTGAAAAGTAATAGGCGCGGCGGACATTCTGCCCGTTGTGCTGAGACTGCGTCTTGATCAACCGATCGAGCACACGATCACGCACCGCCATTGAGGTGGCCCAGAACCAATCACGAGGATTCGCCGCAGCTGCATTACGAGCCTGCGTATAGGTCAGATGTTGCAGAATGGACTGCTTGATCGCCTCAACCGGGTTGTCGCTCGCACGGCGTTTAGGTTGGGTGGAAGACGAAGCCTTGGTGGTCTTAGCTTTCTTAGTTGGCATGTTGGATAAAATATTCGCGGACGTATCTCGATCGCAGCGAATACAGTGCCAAGCCGCTCACCGTCGGTCACGATCAAATTGATATATGGGCAAAATCAAGTCCTAAAAATAGAAAATTGATCCATATCCTGTTGATTAATATTTATTTCTGAAATCGGCGCGCGACTTCACCATGCGACATTTCGAAATAGGTCGGCCGACCGGCGGGGCTGCTATGAGGTGCCCGACAGGCGAAAAGCTGGTCCAACAGCGACCGCCAATGGGCTTCACCCGGGGATTCCGGCAATCGCACAGCTTTGGAACTGGCCAATCGCGCCAAGGACTCCCGGGCCAATTCGACATTGTCGGCCGGAAAACTCCCATCCCGCAACGCCCCCAGTAAATCTCGGATAAACGGCTCGGCATCCGCTGGCTCCATCCAGACCGGAATCGTTTCGATGCGGAAAAAATTACGGCCGAATTCCGCCAGTCCGAATCCATGATCCGTCAAAAACTCGAGCCGGTCCACCAGTAGAGCAGAAGCCACCGGGTCGAGTTCCAGCGGCACCGGGAGCAACAATTGCTGCCCGGCCACCTGGCCCGCTCGAAACTCTTCCTGCAATCGCTCAAACCAAACCCGCTCATGGGCGGCCCGCCGGTTCACCCACATCACACCCGCACTGGTTTCAAACAATCCATAGCTACCATGCGCCATACCGATATACCGCCATCCACGAGCGCCTCGCAATTCGCTGTTGGCCGGCGCAGGGGTGATTGATTCCACCGCCGGCCCGACGGTGGGCGCCTGCCGTAGCGCACCCAAACGCGGCATGATGGCCGGGACCGCAATCGGAGTTGAAGGCGGCGGCGTAGCGGGGGTCGCATCACTCACCGGCCGTAGCTCGGTTGCCAGTAATCGCTCCAACGACGAATCGGGCATTTGCGTTTTCGCGTCCGCATTCTGAGCACCGCCACCTAATTCACGAAGTCGCTCCAACACCGCCCGTATCACAAATCCCCTTACAGCCGGCTCGCTCCGGAAACGCACTTCGCGTTTGGCGGGGTGCACATTCACATCCACCTCATGCGGCGGCAACGTGAAGAACACAAAAGCCGGGGGATAACGCCCCTTAGGCAATGACTCGTGATAGCTTTCAATCAACGCGTAGTTAAGCGTGCGATTGTCCACGGGACGACCATTCACAAATACGATCATCTCGTGTCGCGTGGAACGCCCCACCCCCGGTCGACCGATCAATCCGGCCAACTTGAAGTCCCCCTCTTCCGCCTTTAACGGCACTAATTGTTCCGCCAACTGGCGGCCGAAAATCTCCGCTACGCGATCGCTCAGCGCGGGACAAACCGGCGAGCTAAAGATAACGCGTCCGTCCTCAATCAACGTGAACGCCACCCCGGGACTCGCCAGCGCATAGAGACGAACTCCGGCCACGATATGGGCGGCCTCCGTGCGGTCACGTTTCAAGAACTTGCGACGCGCGGGGACCGAATTGAAGAGATGTTCGACCTCCATACGCGTGCCGATTGGTCGACCACAATCACGCACGTGAACAATCTTGCCGCCATTGACCAAAACCTCCGTGCCGAGTTCGTCGCCCTCGGCTCGAGTTTGTAAAGTAAATTTAGATACACTGGCAATCGAAGGCACCGCCTCTCCACGAAATCCGAAACTGCCCAGCTGATCTAAATCGACTGCCTCATTAATTTTGCTCGTCGCATGGCGCTCGAGCGAAAGCAGCGCATTATCTCGATTCATGCCATGTCCATTATCCTCGATGCGCATCAACGAACGGCCGCCATGCCGAAACTCGACCTCGATGCGCGTGGCTCCGGCATCGAGCGCATTTTCCACCAGCTCCTTCACCACCGCCGCCGGACGTTCAATCACCTCGCCAGCGGCGATTTGATTGGCAACACGGTCGGATAAGATTCGGATGTCGGGCATGAAGCGAGAAATCTCAGCCTCACGCCCGGGCTCACGGTCACGCAACGTTTAAGCGGATCAACCGCCCAGCGTTTCTCCGTCGGGATCCGGCAACTCCAGTCGCCGACGCTCGATCGTCTGCACGCGGCGTTTGAAGACTTGATACCACCGGGGAATAGATTCGCCCTCGACCCAATAGATCCGATCACGCCATTTCGCCGGTAAATCGAGTTCCACGACCGGGATATCAACGTGTTCACTCACCGTCGGCTTGGAGATGTATTGCGGGAAAAGGTAGAGGCCATTGGCGATAATTTCCGGTTCAACGATAGCCAGAAAAACCGGTTCGTTCGGTCCCGATATCCGAAGACGCACGATTTCTTCGTCCGCGGCGATCACGGAGATTTGTGCACTGTGCAAAGGTGAAGCCACATCGACAAACTCGGGGCGGAGCGAGCGCATGCAGCCCACGAGCAACAAGCTCGTGAGAACCCCGAAGCAGAAAAGGATTCGCATCGTCACGATCCTATATTGGTCACGTTCTAGGCTGAGATGTTTCATCCGATTTGGGGGACGATGGCGGCGAGACCTCCCGGAGGTCGATCAGGCTCGCCAAGTAGGTCGCGGCCCGAAAGGGCCGAAAGATCGCATTTCCGATCACCAATGACTCCACCGGAGCATCCTTGTCCTCCGCAAGCTTCGCTAAGAGCGACGAGAGCACCACCACCGCCGCGATGACAAAAAGGAAAAATATCTGGAATACATTCACATCGATGGCGGCGCCGAGCTCAGACTCCGATTTCAGCACCAATCCCCATAGAATCGGAGACAATCCTCCTGAGCAGGCTGTGACCGCTCCCATCACCGCGATCATCAAGGCCCGGTTATTCTCCTCCACCACCTGCGCCAGATAGTTCAAATTCGCAATCGTCCAACTCGCCGCGGCCAAGCCCAATACAAAGTAAGCCGCATAAATCACCGCGAGCCCGGACAATAGCCCCTCCAAATAGCTCCACCAGAAGACGCCCACGGCTACGTAGAGCACCATCGTGAGCAGGAAAAAGGGTCGCGCGCCGCTATGATCAATGCGTCGGCGAATGAATGCCGCGGCCACAATCACTCCGGAAAAACGCAGCACCTCAAATCCCATGATCTGACCGGCCCCCAACTGGGGCCCGACCTTCAAATAGTAGGCCAGAAACGGAGGGATGGGCGTCGATAAAACGGCATAGATAACGGCCAGCCAAAGAAAGCGCCGAAACGGCGTTGGTGCGAACATGTGCCGCGGCGTATCCTTAATTAACTGCATCAGCTTCATCGCTGGCGGATTCGGCGCGTCCGGCAGTCTTCTTAACGCCATGAAGCTCATGTAGGAGCTGAACAGCGCGATTCCGTATTGAACCAAAAGGGCGGTATAGATCGGCAAGAGCGCAAACAGTCCGGCGCAGGCCAACAACGTCCCTACCCCAGCCAATCCACTGAGAAATTGATCACTCCCGAAATAACGGCCGCGCGCCTTGGGGGGTAGGATCGAATACAAAAACGGCATGATAGCCGCCGCCCCGATGGTGCGAAAGAAACAGAAACAAAACACACTCCCAATCAACGCCGATGCCATCCAGGGCTGCACCCCCCAGCGCGGGGCCATGATCGCCAGCCAAACCGGCACCAATAGAAAAATTGCTCGGATGCCCCAGCCCCCGAGCATCACCCGTTTGTAGCCAAACTGAGGCAACAGCGCGGTCGCGAGGATTTGGATCGGGGTCAGTAGAAAGACAAACGAGTAAGCGAGCCCAACTTGGAACGGTGAGGCTCCCAGCTGCTCACAAAACAAAACCATCGGGGTCCCGATGCTAATCTGCCACGCGGGCGCATTAAAAAAACCGAATACCAGTCCCGCCCGAAACGGCGCTAACTCTGGGTCCGTTTTCTCCGTCGGTAAAAATCGACTCATGATGTGCGGTTCACGTCCCCGCTATTCAGGCTAGGCGTTTCTGCCAACGGACGAGCTGACGTTTGACCTGTTTTGGCCCCGGCATGCCCGTGCCATTACGACGAACGCCTGCCCGCTTCAGATCGAATACTTTGATCCAATCGGCCTTGAGTGCCCGGTGGATTTTTTGCACATCGGCCGTCGCGAGTTCATTAAGCGGCGTGTTTTGATCTTCCGCCAATTTCACTACGGCACCGACCACGTGATGGGCTTCGCGGAATGGCACTCCCGCTTCGACCAAGTAATCAGCCAAGTCCGTCGCAAGCAGCGCTGGATCAGCCACCGCAGCAGCACAGGCCTCCTCTTTAAAGGTGGCTCCGGTCAGCGTGCCAGCCGTGACCTCGAGCGCCATGATCGTCTGATCAAAACTGTCAAAAATCGGCGGCTTATCGTCCTGCAGATCTCGATTATAAGTGAGCGGCAGTCCTTTGGTGAGGGTCAGCAAGGTGGTGAGATTTCCCTGCAACCGCGCGGACTTTCCGCGCAAGATCTCGCACGCATCAGGATTCTTCTTCTGCGGCATGAGCGAAGAACCCGTGCAAAAGGCGTCGGGTAAACTGAGGTAATTAAACTCGCTGCTCGCCCACAGGATCAGGTCCTCCGCCAAGCGAGACAGGTGGGTGCCGACCAGCGCGGCGGCGGTGGCAAACTCGATAAATACGTCACGGTCGGCGACGGAATCCATGGAGTTTTGGGTTACTTGGGGCCGTCCCTTAGCGTCGACGAAACCGAGCGCCTTGGCGGTGAATTCGCGATCAATCGGCAGGGTCGTTCCGGCCAGGGCTCCAGCGCCCAGTGGGCACCAGTTCGCATTGGCGGCAACCGCGGCGAAGCGGCCACGATCTCGTTCGAGCATTTCCAAATATGCCGCCAAATGATGCGCCACCTGTACCGGCTGGGCTCGCTGTAAATGAGTGTAACCCGGGATGAGTAAATCACCGGCTTGCTGGGCCAGGGCGAGCAGCGCGCGTTGGGCACCGTCGAGCCGTTCGTCGACTTCGGCGCAGGCCCACTTGAAGAACAACTTCATATCGGTCGCCACCTGGTCATTACGACTCCGCGCCGTGTGTAGCTTGGCCGCCGCGGGCACCCGCAAAGTCAGGGCTTGTTCGATGTTCATGTGCACATCCTCGAGCTCGGGTTGCCATTTGAATTTGCCCGCCGCGATTTCGACTTCGATGGCTTTCAAGCCACGATGAATGGCATTACGCTCGCGGACCGTGATAAGCCCGACATGGGCCAACATCGCCGCATGCGCTTTGCTGCCGGCGATATCAAACGGCGCCAAGCGAGAATCGAACGAAACGGATTCGCTAAACTTGAGCATCAATTCCGCCGGGCCTGCCGTAAATCGGCCGCCCCAGGTTGCTTGTTTTTTCTTGGCCATGGTGTTCAGAGGAGACGCGGGCGGTTTGCCCCGCGCAATGCGAAAGATAACGGACACGCCTCTGGGAAAAGAAAGGATTCAGTTGCCGCGTCTATCCACCCGCACACAGTCAGCCCCATGTTGCGTATTTGTCGTAGGTGGTTTGGGGGGATTCTGGCGGCCTTGGCTGTTGGCGGGCTAGCAGCCCAGGAGGACACCCCTCCGATCGACGATGCCCTAGCCTCGTTCTACGAGCGAGCAACGGTGGCTCCGGCCAAGACATCCATCTACGTTGGAAACGTAAAACTCACGATGAAACCGTTTACCCGGAATGGTGATGTGTATTCCTCCACCTACGACGCCAAGGTGTTTCCGTTTTTCTTCTACAGCGAAGCGGGCCGAATCTCGATCACGATCACGGACGAAGATTTGCGCAGTTTAGCTGCCGGTGAACGCGTTTATTTTAATGGCGAAGGATTCGATACTTCGGAAGAACCACGCAAAATCGAAGGTCACGCCGATCCCGCCGACGAGCGATCGGGCAAAATCAAGGTGCGGGTGTGGGTCTCTAAGAATATCGAACTGATCTTCAATACCATCTATCGGTTCGACGGCTGACCTGCCGGAGTTGCGGCTAAGGACTAAATGCCGTCAGCCGCATCAGACGAAACGTCGCTGGGCATGAGATCACGAATTCGCCTTAACAGCACGTTCAAGCCAAATGGCTTCTGCACAAATCCGGCGGCTCCCGAGCGATTAACGGCGGCTTCGATTTTCGGCTCCATGTGGCCACTCATTATGAGGACCGGCAGATCGGGCTCGGATTCACGAATTTGGGTAAAAACTCCCCAACCACTCATACCGGGCAACACCAGATCTGTGATCACCAGATCCAGTTCCTTCACATGCTCGTGGAATTTCAACAATGCGCCCTCACCATCGGTCGCGGTGATCACCTTGTAACCTTGGTTGCGCAGCGATGACGCCATGGTGGCGAGCAAACCTTGCTCATCGTCGACCATCAATAGAGTCCCGGAACCTTGACCCTCTGCAA
This sequence comes from uncultured Verrucomicrobiota bacterium, assembly GCA_913058185.1. Classification (GTDB taxonomy): domain Bacteria; phylum Verrucomicrobiota; class Verrucomicrobiia; order Opitutales; family Opitutaceae; genus Actomonas. The sequence goes on along the minus strand of CAJXQX010000067.1, from coordinate 11,098 downwards.
TTGCGGTTGAGCCCGGGATCGGCAGCGCGATCGATGCTTCCTCCGATTCCACATCCCCACCCCAAGGCAGCCAAACCGTATACGTCGCCGCCCCACCCACTTCTGATCGGTAATCCACAAACCCTTTGTGAGTTTGGACAATCCGCTCAATCATGGTGAGACCTAAATCGTGTTTGCCGCTCTCTTCTGAGATCTCCTCCAAGGGCATCAGAGGTCGGCTGCTGACCCGAGGCCGTCCAGGATTTATCAGCTCGATCACGGCATAAGTGCGCGCATCGGCTCGGGAGAACTTCTGCCGGACTTGACTGCCCGCCTCCCAGCGGGTGCGGGACCGTAGCCCACGAGTCGTATCGGGCTCAAACGTATGTAATCGCCGAACCATCTCACCGATGACCTCGCCCATCTGCATCGAGTCCAGCGGAACCTCCTTCAGTTCGGGCACCATTGAGAGCTCGAGCTCCACCGGTCGATCTCCTATCTCCGCCCTCAACACCTGAAGTCGATTTTCAAGGAATTTGCCCAAGTCCAATTTCTGCCACATCGGATCCGGCCGCCGGATCATATAGAGTGATTACTTCACCAGCGAAGTCGCTCGCAACACCGCACCATCCACTCCCTCGGAAACCACTTGCTGCCGCCGTTAGTCAACCGAACCGGCGCGCAACAGCGCGGTGTAACCGAGGATTATCGAGAGCAAGTTATTGAGGTCATTACTCACCGTCGACGAAAGCGCGGTGTAGGATTCAACCCGATTGATCAGCTCGTAACGTCGATTGCTCCGGGCGGTATCGCTTAGATCAACCATCGTAATCAATCGCACGACCTCACCGGTCGGCGAGAGAATGCGGGCATTGCGGGTGTGCGCGACGATCGGACGTCCCCGACTGTTGATAAAGTAGGTCTCCCTACCCAACCAAACCGCCGAATCATCCGCCTCGATCACCTCGCGATGCACAGTCTGCATCGCTATCTCGTGTTCAGCCGGGTGAAGCCTCACCAAGGGCATACCCTCCAGCGTCTTCTCGGCGTAGCCGACAAGTTCGGCAAACGCATGATTGACCCGGGATACTTTGCCGTCCGCTCCCACGAGGCACATACCCGCCGCGCTTTGATTCCAGGCGAGCTCCACGATTGCGCTATCGGCAAAAGGCGGTGGCTGAGGGGTGGAGGAGGCTGGGGTCATGAATGAGAGGTGGAATCCTGGCGCGCCCGGAGGGGATCGAACCCCCGACCACCAGCTTAGAAGGCAGGTGCTCTATCCAACTGAGCTACGGGCGCAAACCACTGACCATAAGTTACTTATATCAAAATCTTTGCAGTATAATTCACAATACATTTCACAGAATTTGGGTATATTGAGTGGAACACACTGAAATCATGAGAAAACAGACTACTTGGACTAAAACTCCGACTCCGGGCTTGTTGAGACATAAGACAGAACGTTACTACGGGCGATTTACCTTGGGCGGCAAGACCACTTTCGAGGCACTTAAAACCGATCTGCTCGAAATCGCACGAACGCGATTTGCGAAACGCAAAGCAGAGGTAGAAAGTGCTCGGAGGGTTGCCCGAAATACTGAGACCGGGGCTGGCACCATGGGAGACCTCGCACTGCTCTACCGCAATAAGGTCAAGGCCCGCGTGGGAATTGTATCCACAGCCTTGTTGGGCATTTTCAGTTTTCAGTGCATCGGATAGATACTAACATTTGCGGCTGCGCTATAGCAAATGTGGGCAGGTGCTTGCGCCGGCGGACTCAATTTGTTGATCTTAAACAGATCGTCAGAGTACTGGATGACAGTTGCAGCTTGGATTTGGTAGGGGCTATGGTGTACTCTGCCCTGCATTAAGCGGCCAGCTTTGCTGAGGGTAAAGAGTCGGTAGCGTTCAAGTAGGAAATAGTCGAGGCTTCCAGGGACTGCGCGGTAGGATGATCCTGTTGGCTGGTAACAAAAGCTCTGTGTGGCATGCCTAGGCCGCGTGGAGCTAAACTTGACTTCTCCATCCTCCTCAACTCGGTAACGCATGCGTGCGTAGTGATAGTTTAAGTTGAAAATATTGCGGGCGCACCAAACTGAAATATGGCTTTGGGCATCCAGCGAGAAGAACCAAACACCCGGTTGGCCGTCCGCATCATAAACGTAGGTTCGCAGGTTGAGCTCCGGGAAATATGAGATAGCTGGTAGTGGTGGGCAGTATCTCGGACGTAATCCATGCATGTAAAAAGGTACTATGCCCAGGTAGGCTGCTCCTTGATGGCAGTCGACTTGCAGACCTGCTGGAAGTCGTTTTTGAATTTCAGCTGGCGCAATGGGCCAGTGCAAAAACAATAGCGAACGCCATTGCTGATACATGATGGCTGCTTGGTCATTAGGCGGCTGGCTGGCCGCAATGCGTTGCTCAATTGTGGGTATTGGGGGCATTGTAGCGTCGAATGGCGGGGATGCCAAAAATTTGTGGGTGGATGGGCTGGCTTCCGCTGGCGGCAGTGAATCGTTCGGCTTGGGCAAATTCATCGACTAAGCGCTGTGCATCCTGTTGGTGCTGGGTGCGGTGAGTCTTGTAACTCAGAAACCCTTCGACTAGCGGAAGTTGCTGTCCCCCAGGCAGCCGTCGATCCAGCACATCGATAAAGCGCAGTGCAGCCGCGAATGTGGTGACGCCTGGCCCATGGTACCAGCCGCGGCCTTTTTCAAACTGGCCGCGGATTTCCGGATTTCCCGCCGCATTGTGGTAGGTGGAGAGCACGGCTTCCAGAATAATTAGGTGTGGCCCATGAGTTTGTATCAGTTGGGCACTGTAATCAATCGCTGTGCCAAACTCACAGGCAAATGCCTGCTTCAGCCCGCAATGCGCAATGCCGCAAGACTTTTGCATATTGCTATAGCCGAGATCAATTGCCAGCCGGGGCATTGAGTTATCAATCACTGTGCTGTAGCGCATCATATCGCGTGGCTGATGGCCGACTGTTCGCGGCGAAACTTTTTTTCGTGTTTTGTGCTGCGGCCGCTGACACGCTGGCGCCAGATTTGGAAGCTTTTCGGTTTGAGCTGGCTGCGCATAATTGTGATTACAGACTGCTCATTCAATTGTGTTTTGCGCTCGATGGCCTCAAAACTAATTCGATCCGCCCATGCCATAGCAATGATTTGGTCAATCTGCTGGCAACTGAGTGGAGGCAGGTTTTTAATTTTCATTTTAGGCGTCGAGACTGAAGGCTGGCGCTGGCTCCTTCATTGAATTCAGGAATTTTTGGCTGTCGTTGAAGTGGTCCCCGGAAGTTGAACATGAGGATTAAGCGTCTGATTCCTCCTGCCCTCCCCACTTTGCGCGCAGTTCAGTCTCGCGGGCACGGATCTGCGCGAGTTCTTCGGTGCTTTTGCGTTCAAGGTTCTTGAGTTGAAAGGTCATGCGGGGGTTGTCGGCGAAACGCTCGCGGTGGCGATCAAGAAAACTGTAGTAGAGGGTGGTAAAGGGGCAGGCCTGCTCTCCACTCGCGAGTTCGGGACGGTAGCGGCATTCAGAGCAGTGGTTGCTCATTTTTTTGATGTAGTTGCCCGAGGCGCAATAGGGCTTTGTGGCCACGATGCCACCGTCTCCGAATTGGCTCATCCCGATCGTGTTGGGCGCGGAGGCCCAATCAATCGCGTCGAGATACATCGCCATATGCCATTCGTGGAACTTGAACGGATCCGCCCCCCAAAGCAGAGAGAACTGTCCGAGCACCATCAGCCGCTGGATGTGATGGGCGTATCCATTTTCCAAGACATTTTCCATCGTGTCTTTGACGCAGGCCATATCGGTCTTTCCGTCCCAGAAAAACGTTGGCAGATCCGCTTTAGCGCCGAGGGCATTCTTACTCAAGTAGTCCGGCCCAAAGAAGTGATAGATCCCTCTCACAAACTCCCGCCAGCCCAGGATTTGCCGGACATAACCTTCGACGCTATTGAGCGGCGCGCGGCCCTCTTTATAGGCCTTGATGACCCGATCCACCACTTCCCGGGGGTTGAGTAACTTGACATTCAGGAGTGCGGAAAGACGCGAATGGTAGATCAGTTTTTCACCCGACCACAGCGCATCCTCATACTCTCCGAAGCCATGCAGGCGCTCCTCGATAAAGCGATCCAGTTCTTCCAAGCCAGCCTCCCGAGTGACCGGCAAAGAAAATGCATCCAACTGCCCCGGGTGCTCGGGAAAACGGGAATTGATCAACGCGACGACCTCTCTGGTCAGTGCATCTGCAGGGTAGTCTCCGAAGACCGGCAAAGACGGTGGACCCTTTTTCCCAAAAGCCCGGCGATTATCTTTGTCAAAGTTCCACCCGCCGCCTTCGGGCTTACCCTTTGGCGTCATGAGAATACCACTACGCTTTCTCATCATGCGGTAGAAGTGCTCCAGGAGGAATGATTTCCGGTCCGCGGCCCAGTCTTTGAAAGCGTCTAGGGGCAAATAGAAGTGGGTGTCATCCAACCAACGCAGCTTGACCTTCTTTTCTTTGGCGAAGATTTCCAGAGCCTCCCGGACGCGGTGATCACCAGGCTCTACGGCGACGAGTTCTTCGACTTCCATGCGCGCGAGATCGTGCCTCAGGACCTCGCTAAAGTTCGTCCCAATATCGTCGGCAGAAGTCTTCCCTAATTCGTGGTATTGAACGGTGTAGCCTCCAGAAGTCAGATACTCCCGGAAGTGCCGCATGGCGGAAAAGAAGAACGCCAAGCGGAGTTTATGACACCAGACATGCGTCGCCTCTTCGGCGATCTCAGCCATCCAGAGCCGATCCCGATCCGGGTCGATCTCGTCGAAAAGGGGAGACTGATGATCGAGTTGATCACCGAAAACGAGGTAGAGACGACGAACTTTTTCAGACACCAGTTAGGATGGCATAGACGGAACTGATTCGCGAACAAGGGCCGCCAAAAGGAAGCGCCCCAGCGGCTTACCAGCGGCTTGTTAGAGCAAGTTCAGCTGAATCTGAGCGGGTATATACGTAAGTCTTTTTTATGATATCCGGATAGAGTAAAGTCTCTCCAGTTAGTTGAGTGGCTCTTTAATTGCTGGAGACACAAACTCAGGCCTGATCATCCGGTGCATCACTGATGTGGTGCAGGTATTGACGGATGTGTTGCTCGTTATTTCGCAGTCGTCCCGTCCTTAACCATTGGAAAATCGAAAAAAGTTGCGGATTTTTGTTTCTTATTTTTAGTATTGGAACCTCTAAGGTTTTTAAAAAGTAATCACTTTATGCTCAAAAAACTCAACCTAGCCGACTTTTGCTTTTTGGGAGCGTCATTCGCTACCATTATTGTCTCCAAGATTTTATATCTCAATGGTTATAAAGAAGATGCTATTTTCGTGGGCCTTTGGGCGCCCTCTATAATGGCCTTTGCAATTTATCTTAGGGTCATCGCAATTTCAAGGTAATGCCTGCTTTCGTCCCATATTTTGCGGTAATGATTTTTATCGTTTTTGGTATTGGTTTCTCTTTTGCGTTGCTGAATTTTAGAAAATGGAGCGACAAGGGAGAGTCTGAGCTTAGTGCGCGGAACAATCAGGACCAAACCCTGATGTGAATTCGTGCATCAATGCAGCTCGCATCTTGGCTTCTGCCGCAAAAAAGTTTGGACTTGTTTTGCTTTCCTTTAGGAGGCGCAGAACTTCAGTTTTCATTCGTCCCATTTATTGGGGGCAGGCCACTCTCAGGATTTAGCTCGAATCCTTAGCCGCTAGAATGGCCGCCGCCGTTTGCTTGCCTGAGACGACGGCGCCCTCGATCGAGGCACTGCTCAGATGGTCGCCACAGACCCACACGCCAGCGTGATTGATACTGGTCGGGGCACTGCGGGTTGGCAGTTGCTCCGGCAATCCACGGCGGATACAGTCGGCTCGTAAATATCGCCAGCTACTGGCTTCAGGGCCGAACCATTCGAGCAACTCTGCGCGTACTTGCTCGACGAGGCGGCCATCTACCTCGGCTAAGCCGAGCACCGACACCGACAGCAGTGACTGGCCCTCGGGTGCATAACAGGGCGCAGCGTCGCTGATCACGCACACATTATTGATTGTGCCAGCCCCAGATCCATTGAGGCAAATAATAGCTTCGCGAATCGGTGAACGATCGGCGGCAAAGTAGAGTGTGGTCACTGAGCGCCACTCTGGTGCTGGCCCCCCGAGGCCAGGCAGGAGTGCGTGTGCCGCCGAGCCATCGGTCGCCACCACTGTAGCGCAGCCATGGATACATTCGCCACTTTTGAGGGTGATGGAATCGATGCCGACTGCTTGGACTGCTTGATTCAGTTGAACGCTGCCATCCGGCAAGAGTACGGCCAGTTGTTTGGGGATTTGCCCCATACCCTGAGCTGGGACGGTGGCGCTGCCCTGGCCGAAGAGTTTAAAGGTAAACTCAAACATTCGGCTCGAGGTGCGCAATGCACGTTCCAAAAAGACCCCTCCGAAGAAGGAGCGGAAAAAACGGTCAATGATCGATTCTGAAAAGCCGTAGTCGCGCAAGTAGGCCTCCGTTGTGCGATCTTCACGCGTGGCTATTGCCTCGAACGAGCTATTCAGGATTTTCATTCGCAGCAGGCCCACCCGCAGTTTATCGGACAGGCTGCCGATTGGTGCGGTCACGCTACTCCAGGCACTCGCAGGTCGCCGAAACACATCCATTAGGCGGTGCAAACGTCCGTCTCGGTAAATCAGCGCACCCGGCTCGAAGGCTTTTAGGTCGAGCGCCTCGAGATCGAGCAACTTGCCCGTCTCTGGATAGCGATCCAGATAGACTTGAAAGCCGCGATCCAATAAAAACCCATCGACTTTATCAGTGCGTACGCGGCCGCCCACAGCATCGCTGGCTTCAAAAATACGTACCTGCCGCCCAGCGCGGTGAAGTTGCACGGCGCAGGCGAGGCCTGCCATGCCAGCACCCACAATCAGAACCGGCAGTGTTGCAGTCGAGTGCACCCGATTAGTAGGCCTTCATCGCTGCTTGGAACTCGTCTGTCCAAGGCGTTGGTTGATGCGTTTGACTGGACAGCTTGCACACAGTACGGCTGCCATCGCAATAAACAATGCTGTCGTCCAGCGGGTGCCGAACGCTGAAGCGCATCGTTACCCCGCTGCTGCGCACGCGCTCGATCTGGTAGTCCACCGCAATCGGACCCGGCACAGTGAATGCTTGTCGAAAACGTGCTTCGACGCCGTGCACGACCACAAAGATGTCTTCGTCCCGTTCGATATTAAAGTCCGCAACCCCGAGTAATTCTTGAAAGAACTTTTGCTGAGCCCGTTCCAGATGCAACAGGTAGCGGGTGTGGTGAAGCATGCCCAGGCCATCGAGCTCGTCGAAAAAAACTTCTGTTTGGTAAGTAAAGGTTGAATTCATAAGTGACTGGTGGAGTTAGAGATTAAAACATACCACAGGTACAGATTCTTCAAGCATCGATTCTGACTTTATCAATTGCCGCTTCGCTCGGACCGTCGCATGCCGGCTTTGGGCTGCTGAAAAACTTATTCACATCGGGCTGTATTTACGCGAGTCCTGTTGTACGGGATCGATAGGTTGCTTGATTAATCTGCATGCATTTTGCCTGCTATTGTCTTCTGCCATCCTGTTCACGACTCTGCGCGCTGCCAATCGGGCACATCAACCGTTTGCCGAACGGGCGGAGGTCGAGCTTATCACGCTACAAAAAATCGAGCCGATGCTGGAGTCGTGCACCAGGTACCACATCCATACGTGATTGGGATGCGTCGCCTTCGTCGGCAACCCCGTGAAGGTCCCACAGCGCCGTCGCTTAGGCTTCTTCACGGGCACCATCAGACCGAGCTGCCGGCGAAGCCGTTGAATCAAACGCGCTCCGACTCGCCAGCATCGTTCGTGGAGCCGCAACACTGCTTCAGCATACCGCGCAAAACTTAAATCGGGTCGCATTGAATCAACTTAAAGAAAAAGGAAGTGCCGGATGACACCCGACCACTCCCGTGTCCATTTTTCTCAGGCCCGATCACATTATTTTGAACGATAGATGGAAAGTGACGTCTTCCTTTTTGTTAACTCCCAACAATAACCCCAAAAAAATACCTCAATATGCAAACCGTAGATACAATCATTGGCTTCCTTAAAAAAATAACTGAACTCGGCGTCGCGCTCCTAGCGCTCACAGTCGTGCTTCAGGTCGTGTTTGGCTCACCTGTGCCATTCATCGGTGTAGATGTGATCGGTAACCTTACCGGTATCATTTCTACACTCGGCTCCAGTGGCCTTGTCGGCTTGATCGCCGCCGCGGTGCTCTACTCCGTGCTGAAGAGGAATTAGAACAAGGTGGTCGGGTTACCCAAACTGGTCCACCTACCTCGTGCGTCCAGTCTATGCCCACTTAATGGACTTGGTTCGCGCCATTGCTCCACAAGTCACCCGTCACCGCGCACACGTCCACAGCCTGCTGGACTTTATCAGCCGCTTGCAGGGGAGCCAATTGGCTCCCCTGCAAGCCCTCGCTCATACCCTCCAACAATGGGCCAAACCCATCGCTGCGATGTGGCGCTTCTCTAAAAATAACGGCATCACCGAAGGCTTCCACCGGAAGATGAAACTCATCCAACGCAGAGCATACGGTTTCCGTGACTTTGAAAACTACCGCCTGCGCGTTAGCGCTCAGTGCGGCTAACCCCAACCCTAACCCGATAATTCCCCCATCTTTTGGTGTAGACCCCAAAAACGAGGTAATACTTAATCCTTGCGGTTTTTTCACCTGCACAACCCTGCCCCTGCGGCACGTCAGCCCGCTCAGCAGGGGCAAATGCTCGATATCAAAACTATTTGCAGCGTATCCGATAGGGGCGGTCCCTGAGTCTTATTCCATTCTGATTTCTCGCCAACAGATAGCTGATGTGGCCATTTCCCACCCATAAAAAACCCTCGATCGTTAAAATTGCGGGTTTTAAAATGGTACACCCAGGGAGTCGAACCCCTAACCTCCTGATTCGTAGTCAGACGCTCTATCCAGTTGAGCTATGGGTGCCTGAAGGAACGCAGAAAAAGGTCGCAGTCCTCTCCGCAGAGACAGACGCGGGGCAGTTATTCGGCTCCCGCTATGCTAAAGGAGGTGGGCCGAATATTGATTTGTTTCTCGCTGCTTACACTGGCGACCCCGCCCCATCGCACCGCGTTGGTAAGGACGTTCCCTTACTCCATCCGGCACGGGCACTCGTACTCTGCGTCCAACCTCAAGCCGTTGCAGAAGTAATTATCGACAAGGTGGCACGGGGACGGGCCTTGGTGGATCGGATGGCCTTCATTTATCCGCCCAGTAGGATGGGCAAACGGAAGATTAACCCGGAACCGGTCCCGCCCTCCCTCTTGGCATGATGGGCGCAGACTCTTCACCGCCTACTCGATCAACCGTGGCCCGGTCGTGTCATGCTGACAACTGAAGGGGTGAAGCAAACGGAGGATCCTCCACACCTCATGCGCCTGAGCAGCGATGCGAAGGGTGTCTTTGACATTCTGCGCAAGGAGATCGAAGGCCGTATCGGGGAGGATCGCGACCTACGACCCATCTCAGGTTTCGCCTCCAAGCTCCCCGGCTTAATCGCACGGATCGCGCTCACGATGCAGGCAATGCAGAAAGTTAACTCGGAAAAAATTACAAGCGACACGATGCAAGCCGCCTTGGCGTGGGCACCGCCTTTGCTCGGTCACTTCAGGGCGATGTTAAAAAACGCTGCCGAGCGACCAGAACATAAACTCGCCCGTCGGCTCTTAGCATCGTTGAAACGTAATAAAGTGTCGGAAATATCGGGGCGGGACGCGTTACGGATGGTTGACGGCAACGGACTGTCGATGAGCGAGCTCAACCCTGCCCTGACGGTGCTCGTTGATCACGGATGGATAAGGCCACTCCAAGTATCTAAAAGTGCGAAGCCGGGCCGCCGGGCAAGCCAACACTATGCGACTCATCCGCAAAGCTTAGGACATTAGTTTTGTCCCTTTTGTCACTGCTTTTCGGGGTTATGGGGGGGGGGTAAAGTTTACCCGTTCCTTTCTTAACACCGTCACGATCTTACATTTTTACTGGCTCAAATCGGGGTGTTTTCTCGAGATCAGCTCAGGAACAGATGCGAGAGAGGTTGGAAGTCTCTCTAAAAATCGTCGAAGCGTGTCATGACAAAACCGACAAAAAAAATTGGGTTTCCCGATAAATCAAAGAGCATGTGTAGATTCCACCCTTCGCATAGATGCCTCAACAAACCCCAGACTAACTGTTTAGGTGGACCAGTTTGGGTAACCCGACCACCTCCTAATTTGAAAGACCCGAATTTCCCCGTCTTTTTTTGAATATTTCCGATTTTGATTTCGTCCCAAGATACATGAAACCGAATCCGCTTCTCCTACTCTGGTCTGCCGTCTCGGCCCTGATGGCGATGACCTCAGGCTGCATCGCGCTACCCAACTTGCATTTGCCAAATTACGGTGAACAGCCCCCTGTCGCTTGCGTTACCCTGTTCGCCAACGAATATTTCGAGGGTGAATCCATCACGCTCGCCGCCGGAGAGAGTTGGGATGACTTCAGCCACGTGCGTTTCCCCAGCGGCCGAAACGCGAATAATCGCGTTTCCTCGGTTCTCATCGAAGGCCACGCCCAAGTGACTCTATTTGATTACCGCGATTTCGAAGGTTCATCGATCACGCTGTCGGAAAGCGTATCCCGGTTAGACCATATACCGCAGGGACGTCGAGGGGATTGGGACAATGAAGTTTCCTCGATCGTCGTGAGCAGTGGTTCGCTCGATAGTGCCGGTCCCTTCGGTGGTAACGCCGGGTATCATCAGTCCCCCGCCGTTCATCTTCCGACGATTCACCGTCCGCACGTCGGCTACCACCCCAACGATTCATACGATGAGCCGGTTCGAGACCTCGGAGACGATAATTGGGAGAAGCATATCTACCTTGATCGGCACACGGTTCAGCTGGTCGAACGCGCCTACCAAGATGTTTTTGGGCGCACGCTCGATGCCTCGGGTCGTAGCACCTATGCTCGGGTTGTCCAAGATCGAGGCTGGAGCGAAAGCCGCCTACGTAAGGAGCTACGCCGTAGTC
>CAJXQX010000066.1 GCA_913058185.1 uncultured Verrucomicrobiota bacterium | reverse complement strand
GTCCTCGATAATACCATCATTTTCTACTACGGCGACCACGGTGGCATCATGCCTCGCAGCAAAGGTTACGCCTACGAAACCGGCCTCCACGTCCCGCTCGTTATCAACGTGCCCTCCAAGTGGCAGCACCTCGTGCATAAGCAACCCGGCACCCGCGATGATACCTTCGTGAGCTTCGTCGATTTCGGCGCCACCGTGCTCAACCTCGCCGACGTCGAAGTCCCTGACGCCTTTGACGGTCGTCCCTTCCTCGGACGCGGTGTTCACACCCTGCTCCTCGCCGAACGTGATGAAGTCTTCGGTTACGCCGATCGCTTCGACGAAAAGTCCGATCTCGTGCGCACCCTGCGCCGCGACAACTTCAAATACATGCGCAACTACACGCCGTTCACGGTTGATATGCTGCACAACCAATACCGCTACCGCCAACTCGCCTACCGCGAATGGCGCGACATCTACCGCGCGGGCGAACTCCCTCCTCACCAAGCCCAGTTCTTCGAGGCCCGCTCGCCCGAAGCTCTCTACGATATTTCGGTCGATCCCGACGAAGTGAACAACCTCGCCAACGATCCCGCCTACGCCGCCATCACCGCCGATCTGCGCAACAGTCTCGCTTCCCGCCTCAAGGGCATGCCCGACCTCAGCTTCTACCCGGAGAGTATTCTCACCACCACCGCTTGGGCCAACCCCACTCAGTTCGGCCAAGACCACCAAGCCGAGATTGCGGACCTCATCGATGTCGCCGATCTCGCGCTACTGCCCTTTGCCGAGGCTCAGTCCGGAATCGCCGCCGCGCTCACCTCCCTCAATCCGTGGGAACGCTATTGGGGACTGATCGTATGCAGCTCCTTCGCCGATGAAGCATCCGAGTTCATGTCACGTGCGCGCCACCTCGTGCTCGAAGACGACACCACTCATGTGCGGGTGCGTGCCGCCGAATTCCTCGGAATCATCCGCGCCATGGATCCGGTGCCACTCCTCCAAAAGGAACTCGCCGAATCGACCGACTCCGTTGAGACGATGACTATTCTCAATACCGTCGTCCTCCTCCAGGATCACCACGGCTACGAGTTCAAGGTCAACGCCCGCACCATCGGCAAACCCTACAACGAAATCACCAATCGCCTAAACCACCTAGCCGCTGACGCGGAAGTCCCAAGTTCCAAGTAACAAACGCGCCTAGGCGCGAAGTAACAAGAATCGGAATCAAAAGAAACCGCCCCACGGGGTTAGCGTCGTTAAAAAGTGTAATGTAGTTCCGCATGGCGGAACGTAATTTGCTTTTTTCGACCTTCCCCATTCCCCAAACCCGTCCGCTCACCATCGCTCTTACTCGTTCTCTTTCCATGTCTCGCCATAGTCTCTCATCAAGAGACGACGGCGGATCGTTCTCTCCTCCGTTTTTTAACCACGGATCAATCCAAAGGTAGGGTCGGACCGCCGGGCCGACCGCTCCTGCCTCACCGCTTTCGTGTTTTTAGTGTCTTTCGTGGTTAAAAAAACAGCGCTGCCTCACCGTTCCCATCCCACTTTAAAATGAAATTCCCCACCAAACCTCTCATCACTTTCGCGGCCCTCGCACTCAGTGGTTTCATCGCCACCGCCTCCGCCGCTGACAAACCCAACGTCATCGTGATCATGGCCGATGACCTCGGCTACGGCGACATCTCCGCCTACGGTGCGAAGAAGGTCCAAACTCCGCACATCGATAAACTCGCGGCTGAAGGCATCACCTTCACCAGCGGCTATTGCACGGCCTCCACCTGCACGCCCACGCGTTACTCCTTCCTCACCGGCGAATACGCCTTCCGTAAGCCCAACACCGGTATCGCTCCACCCAACGGCCCTGCCGTCATCCCTGGCGGCACCCATACCGTCGCCTCAGTCATGAAAGACGCCGGTTACGCCACGGCAGTCATCGGTAAATGGCATCTCGGTCTCGGCGGTCCCAAGGGCCCCGAGTGGAACGGCGAACTTCGCCCCGGACCGGCAGAAATTGGCTTCGACCATCACTTCCTACTTCCCACCACCAATGACCGTGTTCCCCAAGTCTACGTGACAGAAAGCCGCGTGCTGAACCTCGACCCCAAAGACCCCCTCTGGGTCGGCAAAGATGCCCCCGAAGGGCAACCGACCGGTATCACCCACCGTGACACACTCAAGATGGATTGGACCCACGGCCACAATACTACGATCCACAACGGCATCAGCCGCATCGGAGCCTACACCGGAGGTCACGCTGCTCGTTTCCGCGACGAAGACCTCGCCGACAAATGGGTCGAGGAATCCAACCGTTGGATTGAAGAAAACAAAGATGGCCCCTTCTTCCTCTTCTTCGCCTCCCACGATCTCCACGTGCCGCGCATGCCCCACGAGCGTTTCCACGGATCGTCCGATCTCGGATTCCGCGGCGACGCCATCGTGCAACTTGATTGGTGTGTCGGCGAACTCCGCGCCACGCTCGAGCGCCTCGGCTTGGCCGATAACACTCTGATCATTTTCTGCTCCGACAACGGCCCCGTCATGGATGACGGTTACGCCGACGGTGCCCTCGAAAACGTCGGTTCCCATCGTGCCGGCGGCCCCTTCACTGGCGGCAAATACAGCATCTTCGAAGGCGGCACCCGCACGCCCTTCATCACGTGGTGGCCCGGCCAAATCAAACCCAAGGTATCGAGTGCGATCGTCAGCACTATGGATATCGGCGCCAGCCTTGCCTCCATTACCGGAACCGAACTCGCCGATGACGTGCTGCCCGACAGCTTCGATCTTTCGGCTGCCATGCTCGGTAAAAAAGGTGCCGAAGGTCGTGAATACATCGTCCAACAAGACAACGGCAAGACCGGCAACCTCGGCCTGCGTCAAGGCAACTGGAAGCTTGTTCGCCACGAAAGCGGCCGTGCCCGTAACACCATGGTCGCAGAGAAACTCGCCAACACCCAAGTATCCCGGATTGGCCTCTACAATCTAAACACCGACCCCGGAGAACTCCACGACCTCTCCGCCCAATTCCCCAAAATGGCGGAGAAGATTGAAGCAAAACTCGACGAAGTAATAGCCGCGAAGCGCACGCGCTAGTGCGTTTCGCGAAGTAACAAAACGCTGGCGCGTAAGTTCCAAGTAACAGGTAACAAATACCAAGGCATGACCACCGGGGTCATGTCGTTAAAAAGTGCAATGTAGTTCCGCAAAGCGGAACGTAATTTCCTTTTTCCGACGTGACCCCTTAACCGCACTCCGGGAAAAATGAAGAGGGCCCAAACTGTGGGTCAGTCGCGACGTGTTAGCCGCACTTCCAGGCGATCGTAGGCGAGACGACGCCGGTAACTACTTTCTTCTTCAAACTTGTCTTCGGCTGAGATCGTTTCGATGCGAGCGACTCGCTCGCAGAGCACTTTCATTAGCGTGCGCACGACCAGTCGGGCATGCGCGGCGCCGAGGCACAGGTGGGGGCCAAACCCGAACGCGACGTGCGGATTGGGACGGCGATCGAGCTTCACCGTTTCAGGATCCTCAAACACCGTCTCATCGTAATTGGCGGCGGCGAAATTGAGGCTTACGAAGTCGCCCGGTTTCACCTCCACGCCGTGCACGTTAGCTCCCATGGGACATTTGCGCGCGAGATGCGTGGTAGGAGACAGCACCCGGAAGAACTCCTCGCTGGCGCCTAAGATGCGTTTGAGATCCTCCCGCAGAAAATCGAAATCCTGCGGGGTCGCCGCGAGGTGACCAATCACCCCTGAAATCGAATTAATGATGGTATCCCGACCGCCTGCAAAAACGATACTGCAGTAGCCGAGCATCTCTTCGCGCGTGAGCGGACGGCCGCGAAACTCGGCCTGGGTCAGTGCACTGAAAAAATCGTTTCCCGGGTTGGCCGCGGCACGGTCGAGCAAGTCGTTTGCATACTCCTCCATCGCTTTGCCTTTGCTGGTGCCATCGCCTTCGCGGAATACGTGCATGCCCCACCCGATCCAGATATCGGCTTCGCTCTGGGGCGAATTCAACAAAATGGCGAGTCCCCGTGACTGCAGCGGAATGGCGAAGTCCCGCACGATCTCCACCGAATCCTGCGAGAGGGCGACTTCGATCAGACCTGTGATCAATTCCTCTATCTGGGCGATAACCGCGGGATCCTTGGCCCGGCTAAAAAACGGCTCGGCGATCTTACGGTAGTCGCCTTGGTCCGGCGGGTCGACCTCCAGCGGCAACTGCCTCACCGTGCGCACGTCCTCTTCGTTGGGAATCGGCACCTGGAACGGCGCATCGCTGCTGAAGTGCTGCCAGTCCTTCGCCATGCGCCGCACGTCCTCGTGTTTAAGAATCATCGGCACATCGGTGCCTTGGAAATTATTTACCAAAATTCCGTCCTTACGACGTGGTTCGCCAAACGGGTCGGGCTGTTGATTATGAAAGGGACAGGGCATAAGAAGTAGGAACTGTTCTTTCAGGCGCTGACGGCCTCGAACAATTTCGCCGATACTCACATTGGTCTGCATCGAATGGCGAAATGCAAAGTGTATCTCCAACTGGATCGCCCATCAATTGATCACCTTAACCCCGTAAGCAGCGAACAACCGATCGTATGTGACGATGGGGCAATTCAAGCGGTTCGCTTGGGCTAGGATTATCCGGTCAAACGGATCGGCGTGATGATCCGGTAATTCCACGGCATTCGAAAAGTCCACTGCTTCGACCGGCAGGACCTCACACGTTTAGGACTTCACCGCTTGATTCCAAAATGACTGGACGGAGTCGAAGGGCTCCAGCGGAAATCCTCCGCGTTTATGTTTGAGAGAAATCTCGAACAAGCCGCAGGCCGAAAGCGTCAACCGGTCCGCCGCTTGAATCAAAGTAAGTGTCTTACGGGACAACTTGCGCCGAGCCAAACCCGCCAACGACAGCAAGGCACAGGTATCGAGGATCAGATCCATCCTTCGATATCTTGCGCATCTGCGGGAGCCGTGGCGGCTTCATCCGAAATCAATGGTTTCACTCCTCGTAGTGGTTTCACACTGCGCTCTTGAGTTTGATTGGGCACGAGATCGAACCAAGGTTTCCCATGCTTGGTTACCGTGACTCGTTGCCCTTTATGGGCGAATTCCCCATAGTGACTGAACTTACTTTTAACTTCACGAAGTGGGGCCTGCATGGGCGCAATTTGTAGTCACTGTGACTACAAAATCAAGACGTAGCTCGAAGACACCAGACCTTGATCCAGAAGCACACTGATTACCCACGGAACTGAGCGCGGAATTCACGAGGTGAAATCGCCTTTCGATCTCGGAATTGTCGATTGAAATTAGACAAATTACGAAACCCCGAGGCGTAACAAACTTCGGCAACACTCGAATCGGTCTGCATCAGCAGTCGGCACGCGAGCCCGACACGCAGTTCGTTTACAAATGGGATGAAGGACATGCCGGTGTTCTTGCGAAAGAACCGCGAGAACGACTTGGCACTCATGCCCACTAACTTCGCCGCGTCCTCCAGATTGAATTCATTTTCGAGATTCATCACCACCCAGCTTTTCACGCGCTCGATTCGTCCCACGTTTTCCTGCTTCAGCGACGGAGCATAGATTTCACTGACGAGCGGGATACGATCTGCCTCGGGTGCCGTCGCCAAGGCATCCAGCACCAAGATGAACTGCGCGACCCTTTGCGCATCCGACTGATGCACCATCACACGAATCAGCTTCTCAGCCGTCGCCCGGGTTTCGCCCATGATCTCGAACGACCGATCGGTGGCGGCGACAAAACTCCGGATGCGTTCCATTTCCATGCCACCCAGAAACGCATTGCTTAAAGTGGTCGGCGAAAACTGCAGCACCAGCATCGCGGGATTCTCGGGATCATCTTCCGCCGGTTCGTGCGGATGAAATGCGTGAGGAACATTTGATCCGTTTACGAGCAGTGTCCCCGGTCGGATATCTCCGATAAAATCACCCGTGATGTGGTGCCCCGTATTCTTGAGCACCAACAGGATATCAATCTCCGGATGATAGTGCCACGGGGTCCACATATCCGTATCGGCCTTAAACGAGATCAGCTGATCCTCACCCACGGGAATCAACTCCCGCTGAGCGTCACCAATCCGTTGCTGTGTAATCGCGGCCATATGGGGTGAGTTTACCTTATTTCGATGCTTTTCAAACCATGAATTGAGAACTTCGTTTAATTGATTGCGGAAATATCATCAGTAATTGTCCTATTAGCAGTATCCTCGACGGCCAAGAAGAGGTAGGATTAGTCTAGAATTACGCCCCTCCCGTTTCCTGTCCCGGATATGTTCTTCGCCCTACGACCTGCCCTTGTTTTCGCCATCCCATTCGCCCTAGTGGCTTCGGCCGCCCCGGTCGAATCTTCGGTGGAATTGACGGCGGCAGATCTCGAGTTTTTCGAAGCAAAGATCCGCCCTCTGCTCATCGAAAACTGCTACGAGTGTCACTCGGTCGGCGCTGAGCGGGTGCGCGGCGGTTTCCTGCTCGATTCCAAACCCAGTATGCTGCGAGGCGGCGACAGCGGACTGGCCTTGGTGCCCCACGAGGCCGCCGAAAGCCGGTTAATCAACATGGTGCGGCACCACCCGAACTTCGAGTCCATGCCGCCCAAAACCAAACTCACGGAAACGCAGATCAACGACCTGATCACTTGGATCGATCAAGGCGCGCCCGATCCGCGTTTGGTAGAGCCGGAATATAAGGATCTCAACGAGGGGTTCGATCTGGAGGTCCGCAAGGACTGGTGGTCACTCCAACCCGTGACCAACCCAGCCCCTCCGGTGGTTCGGGAAGAGACGTGGCCCAACAACGACTACGACAAATTCATCCTGGCCGCCCTCGAGGAGAAGAACTGGGCGCCTGCTCCCGACGCGGATCGAGGGTCACTCCTGCGCCGACTCAGCTTCGATTTAATCGGTCTTCCGCCCTCGCCCGCAGAGCTCACCGTATTCGTCAACGACAACTCCCCCGAGGCCTATGCGAATCAGGTCGATCGCCTGCTCGCCTCTCCGCATTTCGGTGAAAAATGGGCCCGGCATTGGATGGACGTCACCCGCTACGCTGAGACCAAAGCCTTCGAGGCCGACTACACCATGCCCTTTGTGTATCGGTATCGCGACTATCTCATTCGGGCTTTCAACGCCGACGTCCCTTATAACCAATTCGTCCTCGAAGCCCTTGCCGGTGACTTGCTCGAACATCCCCGCATCGACCCGGAAACCGGCGAGAATGAATCAATCAAGGGACCCGGTTTCCTTTTTTTAAGCGATGGCCAGCATGGGCCTCCCGATATCCATGAAGATGAGGCCCGAATTTTCGCTCGCACCATCGATGTCACTACCAAGGCCTTTCTGGGTTCGACCGTCGCTTGCGCCCGTTGCCACGACCACAAATTCGATGCCATCACTACGGCCGATTACTACTCACTCTACGGTATTCTGCGCAGCTCCCGCCTGACCTACGCCAACGCCGTCAGTTCCGATCGACAGATCAAACCCGCAAGAGAAATTGAGCGCACGCGCGCCGAACTCGAGCCCCTGATCTACGACGCCATCAAACCCCACTTCGATGCCGCCGCCGACTATCTGGCAGCACGCGATGCCATCATCGCAGCGGGAGACCTTCAAGCGGCCTGGGCCAAACTGAAGGACAAATACTCCGGCAAACTGAACGATCAAAAACGGACCGATCGCGACCAACATTATACGGATCTTATCGCAAAACACACGGCCAGTCGCCCCCCCGATCACCTCGACTCTACGGTGCTAGAAAATTGGGTCCGACTCGCCATCACCCCCAAAGCTCGCAGCGATTGGCCCGAGCTCGCCGTCTTCGATAGCCGTCCGACCAAACCAGTCCCCAATTCTGAAGACAGTGAACCCGAACGCAGCGCGACCTTTGATGCCATTACCGCTTCGCTCCAAGATTGGATGACTGAAGGTCCAGCCTTCCTTGATGCGCCTGCCGCCGATGATTTATTGATCAGCCACACGGATAACAAAATTGCACTTGGACTCACGACTTCGACGCTCTTCGCCGGTCATCGTGGCACCCGGATGAGTGGAGTCATGCGCTCCCCCGATTTCGTAATCGACGGAAAACCCATCCGATTCCAAGCCAGAGGTCGTTTCGCCACCGTGCGATTAATCGTGCGCAACTACGAGTTGGCGGGCCGCGGCCCCACGACTGCCGTGCTGGAGCAAATCCTCGAGGGAGACCATTGGCAGGACATCACCATACCGACTTACCTCTGGGAGGGCGAACCCGCCTACTTAGAGATCGTGCAGCATGGCGAACTCACCCACTCGCGTCAGCCTCGACAGCAGGAGCCGGACTTTGACGAAAACGCTTATGTCGCGGTGCGATTTAGCCCCACCACAGACTGGGCCAGATGGTGGTCAGAGTCCGAACCTACGGAACGACTTAAGCAGGTCTGGACCAAGGCACGGCACGGTAACCTCGATGCCATAGAGGTTGATGTGATGTCCGCTCTGTTCGGCGCCGGTTTGGTCAATGCCGATCTGGAAACCCAAACGTCTCTTCGCACCAAATTCGCCGATTTTCGCACCGCAGGAAAGCTGATCCCGGAGCCCGTTTACGTGCGCAGTCTGACCGATGGCGACCCTAAGGACGAACCGGTTTACATCCGCGGCAGTCATAAGAATCTCAGCAGCGAGCCCAATCCTCGTCATTTTCTCGATTCATTCGATGAACCCGCCTTTAAGACCTCCGGCAGCGGCCGCATCGAGTGGGCCCGTAGCGTCGCCGAACCTACGAACCCACTCACCACCCGCGTCATCGTAAATCGGCTATGGCATCATATTTTCGGCCAAGGACTGGTTCCGACCGTCAACGATTTGGGGGTGATGGGAACCGCTCCCTCCCACCCGCAGTTACTCGATTTTCTGGCCCAAGATCTCATCCGCCAAGAATGGTCGCTAAAAACCCTTATTCGCAACATGGTGCTCACCCGGACCTACCAGATGTCGACGACGCCCAGCGTGGCTTCGTTGGATGCAGATCCGGACAACCGTCTCCTCCAGCACATGCCCATCAAGCGGCTCAACGCGGAAGCCGTGCGTGATCACATTCTAGCGAGCAGCGGAAGCTTGGATCGAAAGACATTCGGTCCGAGTGTGCCGGCCTTCGTCGATAATCTGCCCGACAGCCGAGCCAAACCGCCCATCAGTGGACCGCTCGATGCCGACAACCGACGCTCCGTCTACATGGAATTACGTCGCAACTTCCTGCCCACGTTCCTGCGCGCATTCGATCTCCCCAATGCAACTGAGCCCGTCGGAGCGCGTGATGCTACCAACGTCCCCGCCCAATCGCTCGCACTCCTAAACGATCCCTTCGTCCACCTGCAGGCGAAAAACTGGGCCCAACGCATGGTGGATTCTCCTTTGTCTACGGAAGACCGCATCAACCAACTTCATCTCGTCGCATTCTCCCGACCGGCGACCGACGAAGAGTTCATCTGGGCACGATCGGTGCTCGAAACCATGGCCCAAGCTTACGGCACCACCCCCGAATCGGCCGACCCCTGGTCCGACCTCTGCCACCTCATGTTCAACCGCAAAGAATTCATCTATTTGCTCTGAGGGCACCGCCCTCAGAGCAAATAGAAGTAACAAGTATCAGGATACATAGCTAAAACCGCCCACCGGGGTCAGACCCCCTCCACGCACTCACGTGCGAAGTATCAATTTCCAAGTAACAAGTATCAAGAAACTCGAACTCCACTCCGCTCCTCTTACTCGTTCTCATTCTCGTTCTCTCCCCCTCCTCTGCCTCTAAGCTTCCAGCTTTCGTGTGTTTCGTGGTTAACCCCAATCCTGCCCTCTAATCCTCCCCACCATGCATAGCCGTCGTGAATTTCTCCAAAAAAGTGCCATGGGTTTCGGCACGCTCGCGCTCTCTGGGGTGATGGAGCAAGAGCTGCTCGGATCACCCCTGCCGCTCTACCCGAAGGTGCCTCACTTCGCACCTCGCGCCAAACATGTCATCTTCCTCTACATGGACGGTGGCGTGTCCCAGGTCGACAGCTTCGATCCCAAACCTCAGCTCGCCAAAGAGCATGGCCAACCACCCAAATTCGCCGTCGATGCCACAGTCTTCAACAACAACGGCAACCTTCTAAAGAGTCCTTGGGAGTTCAACCGCTACGGCGAAAGCGGCCTCCCCATCAGCGATCTATTTCCGCACATCGGCTCCTGCGCAGATGACCTCTGCGTCGTGCGTTCAATGACCGCGTTTTCGCCCAATCACCCCAACGCTAATTACGCCCTCCACAGCGGTCACGTGCTCTCCGGCCGTCCTAGCATGGGCGCTTGGGTCTCCTACGGTCTCGGCACTCTCAGCCAAAACCTTCCCAGCTACGTGGTCATCCATGGTGGCCAAGTGCCCGCCGGCGGTATGCAGAATTTTGCTAACGGCTTCCTGCCCGCGAATCATCAAGGGTCCATCTTTCTCAACGAACATCCTGTCCTGCAGAACACCTCGCCGCTCGAAAAGTCGGCTGAGATTCAAAAGCAAAAACTCCGCTTTCTGCACGAAGTGGACGGTAACCTCGAAGCCCGCCTCGCCCACGCAGAGGCCATCGAGTCTGCCATCCAAAACTACGAGCTCGCCGCCCGCATGCAATTGGAGGTTCCCGATGTGACCGATATTTCAAAAGAATCCGAGGCTACCAAAAAACTTTATGGGCTCGACGCCCTTTACGAAAATACCCGCACCTACGCCGCGCAGTGTCTTATGGCTCGGCGCCTCGTCGAACGGGGGGTGCGTTTCGTCGAACTCACCATCAACCCGGGCAACGGCGACCGCTGGGATCAACACTCCAATTTGGTCGACGGTCATCAGCGAAACGCTGCCTCCGTCGATCAACCGATTGCCGGACTCATCAAGGACCTGAAATCACGCGGGATGCTTGATGATACCTTGCTCGTTTTTAGCGGCGAGTTCGGCCGCACTCCATTCGCGCAGGGCACCAATGGTCGTGATCACAATCCCCAGGGCTTCAGTATGTGGATGGCCGGCGGCGGCATCAAAGGCGGCCAGACCTACGGCGCGACCGACGAATACGGTTACCGCGTAATCGAGAATAAACTCACCGTGCACGACCTCCACGCCAACATGCTCCATCTGGTGGGCATCGATCACACCCGCCTCACCTACCGCTACAGCGGCCGCGATGTGCGTCTCACCGATGTGCACGGCGAAATCATTCCCGAACTCTTTTCCTAATGCGTATCTCCCTCGCTTTGGCGCTAGCCGCCACCACCCTCTCTATCCGCGCCGAAGAAATCGTTTACGATTACGACGAACATATCGCGCCCATCCTCGAGGAATACTGTATCGGCTGCCACGGCCCCGATAAACAGAAGAGTAAGTTCCGCCTAGATAGCTTTGAGCGACTCATGACTCCAGGCTCGAGTGATGAAGATCCCATCATCCCCTACGTCCCCATGGAGAGCCCCCTCCTCGAGAATTTGCTCATGCCCAAGAGCGATGAGTATGCGATGCCGCCGGAAGACGAACCTTCGCCGACAGCCGACGAGATTTTGATCATCGCGCAATGGATCTACCACGGTGCCACCAGCAGCAAAGCCGAACGCGCCAAACTGCCGCTCGAGCAACGGTTTGATCCGGGGCCACTCGCCGCCATCATGCGACTGCGGGCTAACGGTGCCATCGTGCAAAAGCTCAGCGCCAAGGACGCCGGAATCACCGCTGATCTCCGGGCCTTGTCCGGCGATCTGACCGCGGAAGACTTCGCCGATTTGCACCTCATCGCCGCATGGATCGAAGAGTTGAACCTGTCCGGCTTAAGCACCCTTCCATCGGACTCTTCGTGGTTCGCAGGATTCGAACGATTGAAGGTGCTCGACCTCAGTGGTGCGTCCCTGCCCGCCGCCCACGTGGCGGCGCTTTCCAATCTGGAATCACTTACCCGACTAAATCTTGCTCAAGCCACGTTGCCGGCAGATGCAGTAGCCGCGCTGATGGTTCCGCAAACCGACCACTTGTTCATCAGCGGACTCACCGCTAATCGCAAAGTTCTGCGCGAACTACACGCCCGCCATCCCGACACCAAAATCATCGGTAGTTGGGATTTGGACCAAACCAACATCGTGCTGCAAAATGCGCGGCACGATTCAAACAAATTCGACCCCGGTGAGCCGATCATACTCGGCGAACAAGTCAGTGCCTTCGGCATCAAACATTCCCTGCTACTGTGTGGGAAATTTACTGGTATCATTAACGAGAACAACGAGGTCATGTGGCGCGGTCCCAACGGTGCCCGCGATGGTATGGTCCTCCCCAATGGCAACGTCCTCATCTCGGTGCAGGGCGAAGCCCGTGAATATCGCGCTGGCTCCCAGGAAATCGTCTGGTCGTATCGACTCGATGAACGCAACGCCGAGCTCGGCACCGTCAATCGTCTGCCTTCCGGGAATACCTTGGTGGTTGAACGTGGCGTGGTC
This sequence comes from uncultured Verrucomicrobiota bacterium, assembly GCA_913058185.1. GTDB lineage: Bacteria > Verrucomicrobiota > Verrucomicrobiia > Opitutales > Opitutaceae > Actomonas. The sequence continues at coordinate 9,725 of CAJXQX010000066.1, read as the reverse complement.
CCACGCCTACTCGAAATCAATCCCGATGGAGAAATTGCCGTCGAAGTCCCTCTTTTACCCGAGACGGACAATAATCACATGCAGACCCGCATGGCCCGCAAGCTGCCCAACGGCAACTACCTTGTGCCTCATCTGCTCGCCTTCAAAATCAAGGAATACACCCCGACTGGTGAAGTCGTAAACGTCATCCCCACCGACCTGCCCGAACTCGGCGGACGCGAAGTGCGCAACTGGCCCTTCACGGCCATCCGTCTCGCCAATGGCAACACGCTAGCCAATCTCACCAACGGCAACAAAACCGTAGAATTCGCCCCCGATGGCACGGTCGCTTGGCGCGTGGACAACGACGATGTCGACGGCCGTTTCGCCGACCCCTGTGGCGGCCAACGCCTCCCCAACGGCAACACCGTTATTTGCTCCTACGGTCAACGCGAGTCGACCAAGACCCGTATCTTCGAAATCAACGCCGACAAGGAAGTCGTCTGGGAACTCTTCTTCCCTCCGTCGACTGCCCACCAGGCCCACGTGATCACCACCAACGGCAAGCCGATCCATCCTGTGCTAAGATAGAACTCCCTTCGGTCGCAGTCTCCCATCTCTCGCGCCGTCGCTGTTGCTTTACGAGAGTTAGGCAATTTGTGCAAAAGGGGGTCGTAGCCTGCTCAAACTTTCGTTTTGCTGCTGGTTCTGCCCTTTTTTCTCATGCGTAAACTACTCCCCATCCTTTTCTCTCTCGTCGGATTATTCTTTGTCGGTTGCGGCAAGTCTTCGGATTCCTCCGGCGGCGCCAGCACCTCCAAGACGAAGCTGAGCTTCATCACCAACGTATCCGCCGACTTCTGGGTCTACGCCGAAGCGGGTGCCCGTGCCGCCGAACGCGAGTTTGACGACATCGAAGTCATCTTCCGCAGCGGTGATGGCACGACCACCAAACAAAAACAGATCGTCGATGATCTGCTCGCCGCCGGCGTCAAGGGCATCGCCATCAGCCCGACCAGCGCGACCAATCAGATCCGCATGATTAATGACTGGGCGACAGACGCGCACGTCATCTGCGTCGACAGCGATTCCCCCGAGAGTAACCGCATCACCTATCTCGGCACCGACAACATTGCGGCGGGTCGTCAACTTGGCGAACTCGCCAAAGAAGCCCTGCCCAACGGCGGCAAGGTCATGGTATTTGTCGGCATCAAGGATCAACAAAATGCCATCGAACGTTTCCAAGGCTTCAAAGAAGCCACCGCCGGCAGCGGTATTGAGGTGATCGACCTTCGCACTGACGGTGCCGATGCCGCTAAGGCTCGTGCCAACGCCGAGGACACGCTCACCGCTCACCCTGACATCGCCGCACTCGTAGGTCTCTGGAGCTACAATGCCCCCGCCTGTCTCGAAGCGGTCAAAGCCGCCGGACTCATCGGCAAAGTGAAGATCCTCTCCTTCGACGAAGCGCCGAAAACGCTCGAAGCCATTGATGCCGGTGAAATCTACGGAACGATCGTGCAAGACCCCTACACCTTCGGATACGACTCGATGGCCCTCCTCCGCGACCTAGCGGTAGAAGGCAAGTCCCCCAGCGAAGCCGGTGTCCCCGCCAGCAAGATCATCTACGTCCCTACCAAAGTCCTCCGCCAAGGTGAAGGCCTCGCCTACAAGGAACAATGCGACGCCTGGAAAGCCAGCATCTCCAACTGACGTTGGAAGTATCAAGTAACAAGAAGTGACCACCAGGGGTCGGGTCGTAGACGCATTGCGATAGCAATTTAGTCACGACCAGACCCCTTCCCCAAACACGACCGCAGTCCTTACATCGCTCCTCTTACTCGTTCTCGTTCCCTGTCCGCCATAGTCCTACGAAGGCGGATCGTTCTCTCACCTGCCTATCAGCGTTCCTTCGTAAGTCTGAATTCGTAATTAGCGCGCATCGCGCGCTCCATTCTGTGCCCGCCCTACTCCAGCTTAAGCAAATCTCCAAGTCGTTCGGTCCCGTTCAGGCGTTGAACGGCGTCGACTTCGCGATCGAAGCCGGTGAGGTCGTGGGACTAATCGGAGAAAACGGCGCCGGCAAATCTACGCTCATGAACTTGTTGGGTGGGATGCTGCAACCCACCCGCGGCACGATCTCCCTCGATGGTACACCGGTCAAAATCACCGACGCCATCTCCGCCGCGCAACGCGGTATCAGTTTCGTCCATCAGGAACTCAACCTCCTCGATAACCTCAACGTCGCCGGTAACATCTTCCTCGGCCGCGAACCGCGCCGCTACGGTTGCATCGATGAAGGTAAACTGGCGGCGATGACGCAGCCTCTGCTCGATCAACTCGGCCTCGATATCGCCCCCGACCAATCTCTCGTCCCGCTGACCAACGGTCAGAAACAACTCGTCGAGATTGCCAAGGCTCTGTCGATGGATGCGCGTATCCTCATTCTCGACGAACCCACCTCGAGTCTGACCATCCAGGAAACCGACACCCTGCTCAAACTAGTCGAGACGCTGCGCGAACGCGGCATGGCGATTATCTTCATCACCCACCGTCTCACCGAAATAGAAAAAGTGGCCAATCGAGTTGTCGCGCTACGAGATGGCGAGCTCGCGGGCCACTTAACCCGCGCCGAAACCAATCGCGATGCCATGATCTCACTCATGATTGGTCGAGACCTCAGCGAAGTCTACCCAGTCCTGCCCACGGAGATCGGCGACACCGTAATTTCGATCCATGCCCTCACCACTCAACGTTGGCCGGAGGGTGGCGCGAGTTTCGCGATCCGCGAAGGCGAAATATTGGGCCTGGCTGGGCTGGTCGGTTCCGGTCGGTCGGAACTGGCTCAAGCTGTTTTCGGCGTCGACGTATCACCTTCCGGCACCGTCACCGTCAACGGCGATACCCTCAAGCGCGGTGACATCACCGATGCCATCAGCCACGGCGTTTTCCTCGCACCGGAAGACCGCAAGGCCAGTGGTCTCGTACTTGAAATGAGTGTGCGTGAAAATATGACGCTCAATTCCATGTTTCGTTTTAATCGGCGCTCTCTCATTGATGTTGCGAAAGAAAAGGCGCAAACCGAGGAGTGGCGATGCGAGTTCAGCGTGAAGGCTCCGGACGTAGAACAACCCGTCGGTGACCTCAGTGGCGGCAATCAACAGAAGGTGGTGCTGGCGAAATGGATGACTCTGAATCCCAAGGTGATGATTTTCGACGAACCCACCCGGGGTATCGACATGGGCGCACGTCATGAAATCTACCAAACCATGGTCAAACTCGCGAAGACGGGCTGCGCGATTCTGATGATCTCCAGTGACATGGAAGAACTCCTCGGCATGAGTCACCGTATCGGTGTCATGTGCGAAGGCCACCTCACCGGCATCCTTGAGCCCGATCAATTTTCCGAAGAATCCATCATGAAGCTGGCGGTAGAGACTGCAGGAAAACCTGCGGTCTCAACGAAGTAATCCGCCGTCGCCAAGACTATCGCGAAGTATCAAGTTCCAAGTATCAAGTAACAAGAAATCCAATCCTCTCCTCTTACTCGTTATCTTTCCCTGTCCGCCATAGTCCCGCTGAGCGGGACGAAGGATGATCGGTCTCGCCACCTCCTGCCTCGCAGCGCCTCCATTTTCGTAGATCGTAAATTTCCGCCACCATGTTTTCCCGTTATCGTAAAGAACTCTGCCTGCTTATCGTGCTGCTTTTCGTGGCCTTTTGGACCATCATTTTTAGTCGTAACCGGGAGGCCGACAACCTCCTCACCGCCTTGCTCGAGTCGCGCTTCCTCTCCTTGCGCAACATGGAGAATCTCTCCCGGCAGATCGGCATGTATGGCATCTTCAGTCTCGGCATGGGCCTCGTCATCATCTCGGGCGGCATAGATCTCTCCGTCGGCTCGCTCATGGCCCTGCTCGGCACGATCTTCTTCTACCTCCTGACAGGCGGACACCCCTGGATCCCGGGCGTGCATTGGTCCGCCGCCATCGTTATTCTTCTCATGGTCGCCGCCCTCATCGGCCTGCTCCACGGTTGGCTCATCGCCAAGATCGGGATGCCGGCGTTTGTGGTTACCCTGTGTGGCCTGCTCGGCTATCGCGGACTCGCCCAGACCATGACCCGCGACACCTCGCTCGGTTACTACGACTCCGTGCACAGCGTGACGGGACTGGAGAGTTTTCTCACCGGTAAGATCGCCGGCATGCCCGCCGCCTTCATCGCCTTCATTGTGATCTGTGGAATCGTCTATTACGTGCTCCATTTGTCAGTATTCGGGCGCTACCTGTTGGCGCTCGGCCGCAACGAACAAGCGGCCCGCTACTCGGGTATCAATACCACGTTGATCACCATCTTCGCCTACATCGCCTGCACCGTCTTAGGCTGTGTTTCGGCGCTGTTTTTCGCCCTCTACACCGCCGATGTCGTGCCCTCGATGCATGGTAACTTCTTCGAACTCTACGCCATTGCGGGTGCGGTGCTTGGAGGTTGCAGCCTGCGCGGCGGCGAAGGCACTGTCGTCGGAATCATTCTCGGCACCACGGTGCTGCTCGTCCTCCAGAACATGGTCAACCTACTCGGCTACGACAGCTCCTTCAGCAAGGTCATCACCGCCCTGGTCATCCTCGGCGGCGTGCTCGTCGACCGCTTCGAAATCTGGAAACTGGTCTCGTTCAAGAAAACGAAAACCGCGTAAAAACACTAAAAAACAGTGCGGGGAGAAAGAGAACGAATAACGAGAAAGAGAAAGATGCGTCCCGCGCTCTTGGGGCGCGGAAACGCTCCTCAATTCACGAACATGGCTTCGTTGGTCTGAAACAGAGCGTGAGCTAGTTTCGTCCAGCCATTGATCGGGTTGCGTTCCGGGAACGCCGCCGCTGCAGGCTCTAATTGGCCGCGGGCGCGACCTCCACTCATTTGCATACGTTCGACTTGGGCCACCTGGCGCTTTGCGCCTTTGCTCATCGCTCGCGACATCTTCGTCGGGGCAGGCATCTCCACCGCGAGTCCCTGCGGGATCGACCGTAGGTATTTGGCGCAGAGTTCGAACTCCCGGTCCGTTGGTGGGCGCTGGAAAATTTGCTGATAGAGTTCCTGCACCCGCTGCCGGTTGTTCTTCGCTTGCATGAATTCCGGCGACTGGACGAGCGCTCGCGCGGTCTCGATGACCAACGGACTATTCATCAAAAATAAGGACTGCTGCGGCACGATCGTCTCGTAGCGACGGCCGCTGGGGATATCCGGGTTGGGGAAATCAAACTGCGTAAACAACTCGGCCGGATTCTGGCGATCGATCCAGGTATACACGGCACGGCGCTGCGCGAATTCCGCACTGCCGATGTGGACCGGTTTACCGCCGATCTCTGAGATGTCCAACATGCCTGCCATCGCCAGCATGGAATCGTGGACTTCTTCAATATCGAGGCGGCGTAAGTTGGCCCGCCATAGCAGATGGTTGTCCGGATCGATCTCAGCGTAAGCTGGGTTCGCATCTCCACTCTGTTGGTAAGTCGCACTCAACAAAATCTGCCGATGCAGCGCTTTGATGGACCACCCGGTTTCGACGAATTGCGCGGCCAGATAGTCGAGTAATTTCGGATGGGTTGGGAGGGACGACATGTTGCCGAGATCATCGGGCGTCGCGACAAACCCTTCGCCGAAATGTTGCTGCCATATCCGATTCACCATCACCCGGGCCGTGAGAGGATTCGCCGGATCGGCAATGGCCCGAGCGAGCTCCAACCGACCGCTACTCTTTTTGTCATATTTGGACCTAGCCTCACCGCTGAGCACCTCCAAGAACCGTCGGGGAACCATGTCACCCCGGTTGCCCGCCTCTCCGCGTAAGAGCACGGGATATTCCCGGATGCGGCGGTTATCAAATAGCGCATGGGCGCGAGCTGGTGAACCCGGGTGATTCGTTTCCAGATCACCGATCTCACGCAATACCCGACGCTCCTCGTTTTGGAGTTCGCGGCGCTGCTGCGCGGTGGTATTCTCGCGATTTTTTCGGTAATCGGCGTATTGATCCGCCAAAGCCTGCCCCAGTGTTTTAAGCGTTTTGCGCTTCGCTGCGTAGTCGAGCACGTCAGGGGTCGGTCTCACCCGACCTGTCGCTGGAAGCTCACGAGGCGTGATGGAATTAGCGAAGATGCCGTAAAGTGAATAGTAGTCCTCCGTGGGAATGGGATCGAATTTGTGATCATGGCAGCGAGCACAGGAAACGGTCAGTCCGAGAAATGCTTTGGTGGTCACGTCGATCTGATCATCGATTTGATCGTTGCGGCGACCGTTGAATTGGTTGCCTAGCGTGAGGAATCCCATGGCGGCGAGCAACTCGCGCTCCTCCGGTTTTACTTGTGCGGGTTTCTTATAACGGCCCTTCCCATCGACCGCGACCAAACGATCGGCCGCCAATTGTTCGACGATGAATTCGTTGTAGGGTTTGTCAGAATTGAAGGCGTCGATGACGTAATCCCGGTAAGTCCAGGCGTGAGTGTAACGCGGGTCATCACGTCCCTTCGTATCGCCTTTCGTGTCGGCGTAGCGGGCAACATCCAGCCAATATCGCCCCCAATGCTCTCCATAGTGCGGCGAGGCCAACAGACGATCCACGACGCGCGCAAATGCATCCGGTGAATTATCGGCAACGAAAGCGTCCTGCTCTTCGCGCGTGGGCGGCAGTCCGGTGAGGTTGAAAGTGACCCGACGCAGCAAGGTGTGTTTGTCGGCCGCCGCATTTGGAGCCAGTCCATTGGCGTCGAGTTTGGCACCTATAAATCGATCGATTGGAGCGTCGCTCCAATTTGCCAACACCGCATCGGGAATCGCGGGTTTGCGCACGGGTTGGAACGCCCAGTGATTCTCCCCCACGCCTGCATAAGCTGGATCCCCTCCCTCGGCACCGCGGGTGCGAGGATCAGGTGCGCCGCGCATGACCCACTCGGTCAGGTCAGCGATTTCGTGCTCCGCCAGTTTTCGCCGTTTCGAAGGCATCTTCATGTCTTCGTCCGCGTGGTTGATCGCTATAATTAGCAAACTCTCGGCCGGATTCCCCGGCACGATCGCATCTCCAGTGTAACCCCCGTGCAACAGTCCCTCTCGACTATCGAGCAGGAGACCTCCTTTGATTTTGTCCGCATCACGGCTGTGGCATTTGTAGCAGTTCTCCTCGAGCACTGGTCGAATCTTGGCATCAAAAAACGCTCGATCTTCGGTGGAGATCGGCGCCATTTCGGCCATCGCTCCCAGCCCCAATACCGATGCCACCATCCCCACTCCGTTCAACCAAATTGTTCGTGTCGTCTTCATGCCAAAATGGGGTTCACCACGTTACCCGCGACATCCGTGAGTCGGAAGTCACGACCGTTGAATCGGTAGGTGAGTTTCTTATGATCAAATCCTAGGCAGTGCAGAATCGTGGCATGCAGATCGTGCACGTGCACCTTGTCCTGCACCGCTTCGGCACCGGTGTCATCCGTAGCACCGTGGACGATCCCGCCCTTAACTCCGCCGCCCGCCATCCAGGTGGTGAACGCCTTGGCGTTGTGATCGCGCCCGGGTTCGCCGCCACCATTGCGGTCACGGGTGGGTTTGCGACCAAACTCTCCGCCCCAGATTACTAAAGTTTCATCCAGCATACCGCGTTGCTTGAGGTCGCCCAACAGCGCGGCAATCGGCCCATCGACTTCGCCCGCCTTTTCGGCCAGGCGATCCTCCAAATCGTTATGGTGATCCCAGCCGTTGTGCCAAATCTGAACGAAACGGACCCCACGCTCCACCAGCCGACGAGCCACCAGCATTTGGCGACCCTGTGGGGTATTACCGTAGGCTTCGCGCGTGGTTTCTGATTCCTTGTTCACGTCAAACGCATCCGTTGCCTCCGTCTGCATCCGAAACGCGATCTCGTAGGATTCCAACCGGGTCTCCAATGCCTCCTCGCGGTTCAGGTTCTCCGCGTGCAGCTCATTGAGATGTTTGACCAATTCGATCTGCCGGCGTTGTTCGCGTTGAGGAATGTAAGGGTTGCGGATGTTTTGAATCATCTGCTGCACGCTTGCGGAGGCCGTATTGACGGTCGTGCCCTGATAAATTCCCGGTAGAAACGCGGCATTGTAGTTGGCCGCTCCACCCGCCGGCAGCCCGCCCGTGCGTAACGCGATGAATCCCGGAAGATTTTGGTTCTCCGTGCCCAACCCATAAACCGACCACGATCCCAGACTCGGTTTGGCGATGCGCACCGAGCCCGTGTTCATGAACACGGTCGCCACGTCATGCGCCGGGATATCCGTGTGCATGGAGCGGATGACCGCCATGTCGTCCACGAAGGCTCCGGTCTTCTCGAAGACCTCGCTGACCTCGATCCCGGACTGCCCCCGGCGCTGAAAATTGAAAGGAGACCCCAACGCTACCGTGCCGTTGCCACCACTCGCCAAGGTTTTGCCGTTCATCTTGGTTAAAAGTGGCTTCGGGTCCCAGGTGTCGACCTGGGAAGGAGCGCCCTGCGCGAAGATCTGGATCACCGCCTTAGCCTTGCCTGTAAAATGAGGCGCCTTCGGAGCCAAGGGAGACACCCCAGCTCCCGTCTCAGCCGCCGCGAGATTCATCGGATCTAGCATGGTTGCTAGACTCAAGGCACCCAATCCACCGCCGACTCGGCTCAAAAACTGACGGCGGGTAGTGAAGTAGTCGGCCGGATCAGTCGAGAAACCGGCACAGGGATGAGGAGAATGGGACATGAAAGCGTGAGAAGAGAGTCTGAACTCGCGAGCGCGGCTCCAAGGGGTGACGTACGGGAAAGTTAGGGGTTACCATTCCATCCCCGCAACGGCGAAAATCTCGCTCCGCCTACTCGGTCCGAGTGAACTGCTTGAGCGAGCTAAAGCTCGAAACACCAAGTATCCACCACCCCTCTCCCCAAACACTCCCCAATCATACTCGTTCTCTTTCTCGTTCTCGTCCCCTGTTCATCAAATCCTTGGCCAAGGCGGACCACTCCTCCACTCGGCACCGAAACACAACTCCACTGCATGTTTTTACCCACGAAAGACACGAAAACAAGTGGTTGAGTAAGAACGGATTCATTCGATCGTGAATTCACGTCTGCCCCTTTAGATCTGTGTCCATTGCCTCCTCACTACGTTCCTCGGATGTCGCTACGCTCGGTAGTGGTTAAAAATCTCTATTTAACCCCTCACCCCACATCTTTCCCATGAAAAGCATTCGTCCTCTCTCCCTACTCGCCGTCCTCATTGCCCTCACGGCTACGGCACTCGACGATCACCACAAACGTGAAGTTATCTTCTCCGACGACTTCACCGGACGTTCCGAGGCAGGCGCCAACTACGCTACGCACGCCGAGTGGAAAGGCGACTGGACCGTCGTCGATGACGTGCTCGTTGGTAAACAGATAAATCCTGGACATGGCGCCACCATCCGCCTCATGCGCGAATTCCGAAACCTCGATATGGAATTCGATTTCCGCTTCAACGGCGGCACGCGCTGGAACTTTGTGGTCGACGATCAGAACTACAAACCCGTCCATGCCGGTCACATTTGCCGTCTCTCCATCTCTCCCAATTCCATCAAAGTGGCCGACGACAAAACCGGCTCGATGGACTTAAACATCCGGAACCAACGGCAGGATAAGAATCTACCCGAAGACCAGCGCAAGGCTCTGGACGCGTTATTGGAAACCAAACAAGCCAGCTCCGACTTAGACCTTAAAAAAGGCCAATGGTATAACC
>CAJXQX010000065.1 GCA_913058185.1 uncultured Verrucomicrobiota bacterium | reverse complement strand
TTTATAGGCCGCAGAACTTCAGTTTTCAATCGTCCCATTTCTCGGGGTCAGGCCAAATCAACCGATGCATGTTTTATGCGTCACCGCTCAATGGAGAGGGGGGGGGGCGATTTAGCCCTGCTGCTTTGATGCGGGCTTCCAGTTGTTTCCTTTGGGCGGTCACGGTTTTTGCGTAGGCGGGTTCCTGGGCCAAATTGGTGAACTGCTTCGGATCCTTCTGCATGTCGTAGAGCTCGTGAGTATCGTCCTTGTAGAGCATGTAGGCCCACTTGGCACCGCGGATGGCAAAATCCTTATTGTTACCGACGGTAAATGCTTCATTCCGCACTTTGGCCTGCGGGTTTTTCAGCAAACGCACTAAGCTTTTGCCTTGGACCGTATCGGGGACCGAAACGCCGACTAGCTCCGAGACGGTTGGATAAATATCGGCGAGTTCGGCGAATGACATCGATTCGCCGGGGGCATATCCCGGCGCTGAAATAATGAACGGAATGCGGGTCACGTCTTCATGCAGGTTGCTTTTCTGCCAGAAGAAATGTTCCCCGAGATGGTAACCGTGATCACCGATGAAGACGACGGCGGTCGATTCGCGCAGACCTTGGCGGTCGAGCTCGGCCATGACGCGTCCGACTTGATCGTCCATGTAGGTGATGGTCGCGTAGTAGGAACCCCAGAACTTCTTTTGATTCTCAGGATATAGACCGATCGGATCGTTTACACTGGTGACCTTGGTGTGGCCGAGTTCCGGCACATCATCGAGGTCATCTGCCCGGGTTTCGGGGAGCGTGATGTCCTCGGGCGGATAAAGATCGAAGTATTGAGTGGGAGCGACGTTGGGGTAGTGGGGACGCACAAATCCAGCGGCAATGAAGAAGGGTTTGTCGCTTTTGCCGTGTTCGCGGATCAGTTCAATGGCTTTGCTGGCGGTTTTGAAGTCGGGTTGGTCAGAACCATCTCCTTGAGACTGCACGGAGACAAACCACCGGTCATGTTCTGCGGTGCTGGCACGGTCTTTGAGGCTCGTGGTTTCAATATCGTAGTTATATAACGAATACAATCCAGCGGTATGGGCTTCGAGGCCGGCGGAATTGAAACTCTCCGTCCAACATTCCGGGACATCCAGACCATCGGTGCCAGCGACGATATCGCCCGGAACCTTCATGTGGAAAATTTTACCCACGCGTGCGCTGTAGAAACCGTGATCGATGAAGTTTTCGCCCATGGTTATGCCGTCTTCACCCCAGTAGCGACTACGCATGAATGAGCGCCTCGACGGACCGCAGGTTGTGCCCTGACAGTAACCCCGTTGAAAAACCATCCCTTGTCGAGCGAGGGCGTCGATGTTGGGAGTCTGCACGATTTGGTCTCCGTAGGCACCCAGAGTTGAGGCCTTCAGGTCATCGGAAATTAAGAACAGGACATTCTTGATTTTCGACTCGGCGGCAGTGCCCAGTGAAGCGAAACTCAAGAGCAGGATTAAGACGGCAAAGAGTGGACTGCGGGATTTCATGGGGGAGGGAATCAACTTATCGGAATGATCCGGAATAGGGGTGGCCGGAGATTGGGTTCGGTTGTTACTTACCGCCAGCCGATTCGCACGAGTTTCGCGGAACCGTTCCGATTCAATGGGGTGGGGTTTTTTGCAGTCGCGGCGGCGGTGAAATTGATCATGGTGTCGCTCAAAATTCAGTTTATGTTTTCACCTTACTTCATCGGCATCGATATCGGCGGAACCAAAATGGCGGTATCCATCTTTGACGTGACCACCGCGAAAATCGAACGCGTCGAACGATTTCCTTCGGGACCCGATTGCGATCCGCAGGATGCGGTGAGTCGTATGGCTGAAATTGCTCAAACCTGGATCGCGCAAAAAGGCGAACGTCCCCAGGCCGTGGGGGTTTCGGTCGGCGCCATCTACGACTGCGTCTCGGGTTGTGTGACGGATGCGCCGCACCTGCCGAAGTGGAAGGGTTTTCCGATTGTGGAGACATTTCGACGTATTTTTGAGGTGCCGGTATTTGCAGAGAATGATGCCAATGCCTGTGCCTTGGCGGAGTGGCAACACGGCGCAGGGCGCGGCTGTGATCACGTGATCTTCCTGACCTTTGGCACCGGCCTCGGCGCGGGCTTAATTCTGAATCGTAGACTGTATCGGGGCGCGAGTGGACTTGCCGGCGAAGTCGGAGCGATGCGGGTGGCCGAAGACGGGCCTCCCATTCGTGGTAAACCGGGTTGCCTGGAAGGATATGCTTCGGGAGCCGGTATCGCGGGTCTTGCCGCGAGAATGCGGGCGGAAACCGAAGGAGGAACCTCACCGACCTTGCCGTCGGCCAAGGACGTATTTGAGGCCGCCCGAGAAGGCGACGAACTAGCTCTCGCCATCGTGCGCGAATCAACGACGAAACTGGGCCAAGGTTTAGCCACGTTGATTGATGTGTTGAGTCCCGATAAAATCGTCCTGGGATCTATATTCGTGCGAGCTGAGGCGATAATTCGCCCCTTGCTGGAGGAGACCTTGGCCGAAGAAGCGATGCCCGAAAGCCTGAGCGCCTGCGATATTGTGCCCGCCGAACTCGGTGAATTGATCGGTGACTTCGGCGCAGCTACGCTCGCCGAGCTGGGTTTGGCGGGTGAACTCTAGTTGAAATCCGAGGTCGGCGACCCCGGCTACACCAAGGCAAAGTGACCGTAACAGCTGGTGAGTTGGTGCCGAGCTCGTTGAGCTCGGTCGGTGACGTGGGACTAAACCGCTTCGGGAGGGATGAAGCATACAAGCTACCGTAGATCGACGCAGGTTGAGCGTGCTCGACCGAGAGTTAGCGGGTCCTACGGGCTGAAACCGGCGGTCTCGGCGAGACCGCCCTACCCATGACTGGTATGCATCCTGGATTTGAGGTAAGGCGTGACCGCCGGGCGTGCCGACAGTGGAGTGGAGCATCCAAAATGTTACGCCCGACAAGCTGGGTCGGGCTCAGGGGCGAACCACTCCACTGGGGAATGGCCGCAAAGAGGCACAGAAATACTCAACTGCTGTAGGGCCGGTCCGATGCGTTACTCGACGCACGAAAGATCAACCCACGCCACAACGCGCTTTGCGCCTTTTTGCGGCAAATAATAATACCAACTGAGAGTCAGCTGAAGCCGGCGGTTTGCTACGCCATCTCCGTCCTGCAGAAAGGGACTCCGTCGGCGAGACCGCCCTATCTTTTTGAGGAAATGCGCTACACCTCGCCTCGACGCATCGCTTTGACGGCGTAGTTGGCGGCACGTGCGGTGAGGGCCATGTAGGTGAGCGAAGGATTTTGAGTCGAAGTCGAGGTCATGCAGGCGCCATCGGTGACGAAAACGTTTTTGCACGAGTGCAGTTGATTCCACTGATTCAGCAGCGAGGTTTTAGGGTCTTTTCCCATGCGCACGCCGCCCATCTCGTGGATATCGAGGCCCGGCGCCTGCCCCTTGAGCTCGGTGCGGATGTTGGTGAATCCGGCGGCAGTAAACATCTCGGAGAGTTGATCAATCGCATCGTTTTCCATCAGCCGATCGTTCTCATCATAGTCGATGTCGATGTTGAGCAGGGGCATGCCCCAATCGTCCGTGCGGGTCGAGTCGAGGCTGACCGAATTGCTCTCCTTGGGGATCGTTTCCCCCATGGCGTGGCCACTGATGCTCCAGTCGCGTAGCTTGGGATTGGCGAGATTGGTTTTGAGCTCTTCTCCCTCTCCCGAAGCGTCAGGACCGCGGTTGCGACTGGCGGAGAATCCCGTAGCGTAACCACGGAGGAAGTCGGTCTCTTGCGTGAAGAGATTGCGGAAGCGCGGGATGTAGGTGGAACCGGGCCGTTGGCCGAAGGTAGCAAATTCCTTCATGCCCTCATAGCTGGCTTTGATCTTGGCGTTGTAGTTGTGGAAGGCCGCGAATTTGCCCATCAGTCCGGTATCATTGCCGAGCCCTTGCGGGAAACGATCCGACTTCGAATTCAAGAGTATGAGGTTGGTATTATAGGCCGCCGCATTAACGAAAATAATGGAGGCAAAGTATTCGGTGGTTTGCTTCGTCTCGCGGTCGATCACGCGCACGCCGGTCGCTTTCTCTTTCTTATCATCGTAGATGATGGAGTGCACCACGGAGTCAGGCCGCATCGTGAGGTTACCGGTCTTCTCGGCCCAGGGGAGAGTGGATGAATTACTGCTGAAATAGCCGCCGAAGGGGCAACCGCGACGACACAGCCGTCGGCTCATGCACTGGGTGCGGCCCTGCGCGAGCTGGGTGGCAGTGGACTTAGTGAGGTTCGCAAAGCGTGAGGCAATGAGGTGACGGTTTTCGTAATTCGCATTGAGGACATTCTTAAAATGGTCCTCCACGGCATTGAGGGGATTCGGGGGGAGAAACTCGCCGTCGGGGAGGGCAGGTAATCCATCTGAATTGCCGGAGATTCCAGCGAACGACTCCACGTGGCTATACCAAGGCGCCAGATCTTCGTAGCGGATGGGCCAATCGACGGCGAAACCGTCACGGGCGGGGCCTTCGAAATCGTGGTTGCTCCAGCGCTGAGTTTGACGCGCCCAAATTAGGGATTTTCCGCCGACCTGGTATCCGCGAATCCAATCGAAGGGTTTCTTTTGCACATAGGGATGCTCCGCATCTTTGACGAAGAAATGATCGGAGTCCTCCTGCCATGCGGTCGCCCGACCGAGGATGGGATTGGCCTGCTTCGTTTTGAGAGGAATTTGTCCCCGATGCTCAAACTCGTAGGGCATCTTGTTCATCGTCGGATAGTCGATCTGGTGCTGCACGTCGCGGCCACGTTCCAGCACGAGGGTTTTGAGGCCTTTCTCGGCCAGCTCTTTAGCGGCCCAGCCTCCGCTGATGCCAGAACCGACGACGATAGCATCGTAGGTGTGTTGTTTTATGCCGTTGATTGTGGGATTAGCCATGAGTCGATACCTCCGGTTGCGGGGTGTTGCTGGCGGGGTAGTAACCGTCGTAGGACGGGGGAATCATTTGGTGAGGTAGAATGTGAGTCATCACGTATTCGGATTCACGATACCCTTCAATGGTGCGGAGTCGCATAAGGCGATTGAAGGACCAGAGTTCGATCGGCGTGGTAGCTTTGCTTTTCATTTTACCGAGCAGTTCGACTCGCTCCGTTTGGTCACAGTGCGTGAAAGATTTGCCGGAATGCTTGAGCGCGAATGAATCGACCTGGTCGAGTCCCTGAATGAACACGGCTTGGTCGGCTTCGTCGTAACAATCGTTGATCATCATAAGGACGAACAGGTGGACGTTCAGGTCTTTCGCGCCAGGAGTGTCGGTGGTGGGAATGAGCGCATCCACAATCTCAGCCAACTGTGCTTCCTGCGATGCGTTGATCGGGAGATCACTCAGCCGGATGGATGGGCCAGTATTGCTGCGAAGGTGGTGGGGAATGATCGCTGCTCCCGTCATCAGCATCACCAGATTTTTAATAGCTACGCGTCGATTCATCATGGGGGTGGTTTGTTGAAGGGTGTAACCGAATGGGCGATTTAGCGCCACGGGTCAGAGGGCAGGGCGTGGTCGATCCACTCGGTTTTAATATCACGCAAATGGTGATCGAAGAAACGGGCAACCCGTTCGTTGGTCGCAGCGGGAAATCCTTTGCCATGGCCACCTCCGGTCACGGTCACCAGCGTGCTGCCCAGATCGGATGATAGCAGTGCTTGATGCAGGAGCTCGGATTGATTGAAAGAAACGAGGGGATCGAGGGTCCCATGAATGATGAGGAAGGGCGGATCGTCGGAGGTGATATAGGTGATCGGATTGGCGGTCGCGACTTTGGCCGGATTTTCCTGGATGGGGCCGCCGATGAGCAGTGATTCGGGGGAATTGGGGCTGTCGTGGTCAAGTTTGGCGCCCGGCGCAGCGGTGCGATTCATGGTGAGGAAGTTGGTGGGGCCATAAAGATCTGCCACGCAAGTCACTCGACTGGACTGATCGGTGTGTGGCCCCAGCTTACCCTCCATGGCCGGCACATCACCGGTGGTTCCGAGCACGGAAACAAGATGCGCTCCAGCCGAAGTGCCGAAAATTCCAATGCGATCAGGATCGAGACCGTATTCTTCGGCATGCGCCCGAATCCACCGAATGGCGGCTTTGCCGTCGTGGATCTGGCTGGGCCACTGGGCTTCGTCCGACAAGCGGTAGCCGACGGACACCCCCGCGTATTGCCCGGTCGAGACGAAAGGGGTGAGTCGTTTCACGCCGCGATCTCGGGCACCACTGCGCCAACCCCCACCGTGAATGTAGATCACCACCGGCAGAAGTTCGGTCCCTCGCTTTTTAGGCAGATATAGATCGAGCATCTGCCGCGGGTTCTTGTTACCGGCGTAGGCGAGGTCAGGAATAGCTTTAATTGAGTCAGCCCGTGCGGGTTTTGATTGGTTGCCTCCGGAATTGTTTTGCGCGGCGGCGACTGAAATCAGGGTGACGAAAAGGGTGAGGGTGATAGCGGCCTTACGGAAATCAGGGGACATCGTTCTGGAGGGGGGCGTTATATAGGGCAGGAGACAACCCGTCGGGGACGACGGGTGGGCAAAATGACGTTTCAAGGGTAGGGAGGGGCAAAAGCTGAATAAATATCATCGGTTTGCCAACCAGATGAAGGCAAAAATGGAGTCGAAGTCGTGACGGCGCAACGTGGCCATCGGGGATCGTTTGATCGGATCAGTAGGTTAGAGCTGGAATTCGAATAAGATTCGGTGAATCTCGGAGAACTCTTCTATGAAAAACTCCCTACGATTCTTAGCCCTCGTTGTTTCTCTACTGTTTGTTGCTTCGGCGCAGGCGCACCCTCAGTTAGGCCTCCAGACTTGGACCTGCCGACACCTGTCGTTCGAAGAGGTCGTCCAGTTTGCGGCCAAACAGGGCATCACTCAGCTCGAACTCTTCAAAGGTCACATCAATCCCGCGGCACCCCGGGAAGAGAATCTCAAGAAGCTCGCTTACCTCCAAAAGCACGGAGTCACCGCTTACTCGATCGGAGTGAGTGGCACCTCGATGGATAAAGAGCAGAACCGTCAACTCTTCGAGTGCGCCAAGCTCTTTGGGATGAAGGTCATCGTGATCGAACCAAAGGATCAGGCCCAATGGGATATGTTAGAGGAGTTGGTGCAGGAGTATGATATCAAGCTCGCCGTCCATAATCACGGCACCGGGACCGTTTTCGGTAATCCTTCAACGGTTAAGCATGTGCTCGCCGAACGCGATGAGCGCATCGGTGTTTGTATGGATATTGGTTGGGTCACCGCCGCTGGATTTGATGCGAACGAGATTTTCCATAATTACGGTGACCGCGTTTTTGACATGCACATGAAGGATAAGCGTTTGGATGGTGAAGATTCCCGAGGTCGCCCCCTCGACACCCATATTGGTCTCGGTAACAGCAATTATCTACAGCTGTTCGATTCCATTCGCGAGACGGGTTGGTCAGGAGTGATGGCGATTGAGACGGATAGTCCTGATTTCCAGAATGATCCCGCTGAGTTTGTTTCTCGCGCCAAAGTGTTCTTCGAAAAGCACTTCCCTGATAGTCACTGATCTGGGAGCCTGATCTAGCACGGACTCTTCCATGACCCATTTGGGTTGTGGCGAGTCTATCCAATTAATCAGTCACGGAATGGTTTGCACCCACGGAAGGGATTTGCGGCGATAAGCGAACTGATGGACCGTATTTCGCAAGCCTTTGCCCGAGCTCAACAAGACAACCGCGCTGCGTTTGTTGCGTATTTATGTGCAGGGGATCCTAATTTTGATGCCTCGCTGGAGGCCTGTCGCGCCCTTTTGCGCAATGGGGTAGATGTCCTCGAACTCGGCGTGCCGTTTTCGGATCCGTTGGCGGACGGCCTGACCAATCAATTGGCGGCCCAACGTGCGCTAGAGAGTGGCATGACCGCTGAGCGCGTGCTGGATCTGGTGCGGGTGCTACGTGGTGAATTTCCTGAAACGCCGATCGTTTTCTACACTTACTACAACCTCGTGTTTACCCATGGCGTCGACGCCTATGTCGAACGAGCCAAGGCGGCCGGGTTGGACGGGTTACTGACCCTTGATTTACCACCGGAAGAAGCCGGAGAGTTAGCGGAGGCCTGTGATCGGCATGGACTGAAGACCGTCTTCATCGTGGCTCCGACGACCCCGCCAGAGCGTTTAGCTATCATTGGTGCCGCGACCACTGGATTCGTTTATTATGTTTCAAGAGAGGGTGTTACGGGAGAACGTGCTACGCTTGCGACCAATATTCCGGAGGCACTCGCAGCGATTAAAGCGCACACAGATCTACCGGTAGTGGTCGGTTTTGGCATTTCGAGCCGCGAGCATGTGGCGGAAGTAGCCGCCGTGGCCGACGGGGTGGTCGTGGGTAGCGCACTCGTTAATGTGATCAAGGATCATGTGGACAACCCCGCCCAAATCGGCGAGGCCATGACTACGAAGATTTCCGATTTAATCGCCGGCGTGAATCGAACCATTTCCGATTCCCCATGAATCCTCGTCGTTTATTATGGATCGATGATGACCGCCTCCAGTCGCGGTTAGTCGAACAACAGTTGAAAGCGTTCCGTCGTGAGCGTTTCCAGTTGGAGTGGCAGGAAACATTCGAACGGGGACTCGAACGGCTGCTAACCGGCGAACACGAGGTGTGTTTGTTGGATTACCAACTGGATCCACGAGACGGCTTGGAACTCATTCGGTTGGCGAAAGAAGCCGGCTGTTAGGTGCCGATAGTCTTTCTCACGGCAGAGTCTTCATCGGACATCGATATCGAGGCGATGAATGCCGGTGCGCTTGATTATTTGGTTAAAGGAGAGATCTCTCCTTCGAATTTGGAGCGTTCGATTCGTTACGCGCTGAAACTAAGCGATACTCTAGCAGAACTCAAACGACTGGCCACGCGCGATGCGTTGACGGGTTTGCTGAATCGCCGGGAGTTGAACCGTATCATGAAGGAGGAGGTCGAGCGTTCCAATCGGTTCGGGCGTCCATTCTCTCTGGTCATGCTCGATCTCGATCATTTCAAATCAGTCAACGACACCCATGGTCACGCGGCCGGTGATTTGGTCCTACAGGAGGCGGCGAAACGAATGAGCTCCTGCTTACCGCAAGACTGATCGGATCGCGCGTTACGGTGGCGAAGAGATTGCGGTCCTATTGATCGAGATGGATGAATTTGCGGCGGCAGAAACAGCCCGTCGAATTGTTGATATCGTGGGTGATACTCCGTTTGATATCGGAGCCGGTGGGCAGCTGCCGGTCACCGTAAGTGCGGGTCTTGCGACGTTGCCAAGTGCGGCAAACTCGGCCGATACCCTCATGGCCGCAGCGGACAAAGCGCTCTATGCGGCGAAGGATGGCGGCCGGAATCGAGTCGAAGTCGCTTCGATTTTGAAGTGAGCCTATTCCTAGGCCGGAACGATCATTCGCAGGCTGAGCGGTAGCACGCGAATTTCTATCTCGGGGCCGGTTTCACGAACTTCTGCATCGGTATGAATGGGCCCGGCAAAGGCCCGTTTGATAATGAAGTGTTCACCGTCCGCACAGATTACGGTTGGGCTGCGATGAATGCTGCCGCGAAACAAACGCCATGCGACGATCGGAATGGTGAACATATTCACTCGCTTTAAAATCGTGAGATTGAGTCGACCGTCGTCCACCTCGGCACCCGGAGAGATGAAACAATCATTGCCGTATTGGTCCGCATTGCCCACTGCCACAATGAAGGCGTCGGTATTGATCGAAAGACTTTCTCCGGCGATGACATATTGGTCCGGTCGATAGGCGAACCAGGCCTGCAAGGTAGTGCGCACGTAAGCCGACATTCCACGGCGGGTCAGGCGATTGAATCGCGAGCTGACTTCGGCATCGAATCCGAGACCCATGGCAGTGAAGAAGGGGTGCTCGTTAGCCAACCCGGTATCGATGCGTTTCGTGCGACCGTCCAGCAGTGCTTTAAACGCGATATCACTGGGCCCAAAAAGACCCAGATGTCGGCCGAGTCCGTTGCCCGATCCACAGGGAATCAGGCCAAATGTGATATCCGAACCCACCAATGCCTTCGCGGTTTCGTTGAGCGTGCCATCGCCGCCAATGGCGACGATCAGTTTACAGCCGTCGTCGATTGCCGCTTGGGCCAATTCGGTGGCGTGGTGGGGGCGTTCGGTGACGTCCACGCTGGAATCCAAGTTATGCTCCGCGATGAACGCGCGCGTTTGGGCGAGTAAGTAAGGGTCCCGAGAATTGTGCCCTGCAGTAGGGTTAAAAATGAATCGGGATTTAATGTGGAGAAGGTCTAAAGTGGTGCTCATGCGTTGTTCGCAGGGTAGGGTCGAAGCTAGGCTGGGTGATTTTTAAGGGCGTCGTCCAGCTCAGGCTTCGGAAGAAAAGTAAGTTGGTATTTAAAATTAACTCTAGCGTAACTCAGTTCGGAATATCAAAAAAGTGGCTGTAGTGAATTCTCGAGTGATTCATCCCCCATCATGGAGCCCAAAACCCTTCACATTCTGACTGGTCCCACTGCGGTGGGGAAAACGGAGCTATCCTTGGAATGGGCAGAGCAATACGATGCGGAAATCGTGTCGTGCGACTCATTGTTGTTTTACCGCGGAATGAATATCGGCACGGCGAAACCACGTGCTGATGAACGGGCCCGAGTCCCGCATCACCTGATCGATATCCATCAACCGGATTCGGCCATGACGATCGCGGATTATGTTGCTCGGGCGGAACGCAGCGTTGCCGACATTGTCACTCGGGGGAAACGCGTTCTGGTGACCGGAGGAAGCGGTTTTTACCTGAAGGCATTTTTCGGCCCAGTGGTGGATGGAGTCACCGTGCCGACGGCACTCAGGGAACAGATTGAAGCGAAGTTGACGAACGAGGGGTTGGCATCGTTGGTGCGCGAATTGAAAGAGTTGAATCCGGCGGGCCTCGGCAGTCTGGATAGGGCAAACCCTCGCCGCGTGACACGGGCGTTGGAACGCTGCCGCGCGAGTGGAAAGACGTTGCAGGTGGTCAAGGCGGAGTTTGACGCCCTGCCGGGAGTTTTTTCTGAATTTCAAATCAAAGGAGTCTGTCTCACCCGTGAACCTGAGGAATTGAATCAACGCATCGAACAGCGCGTAGATGAAATGCTTGCAGCAGGGCTGGTGGCGGAAGTGCGAGGATTACTCGATCAAGGATTGAGTAATAATCCTAGCGCGGCCCGTTCGATTGGTTACCGGGAGACGATTGCGATGCTCGCGGGAGAATTGCCCGAAGGTGAATTACCCGCGACAATCGTTAAAAACACCAAGGCATTGGTGCGGAAACAACGCACTTGGTTTCGAACCCAATTACCGGAACTTCGAATGCAAGTGGCAGCCGAAGCGAAATCAGCCACGTTGTTCGATACGCCGACGATTTAGTCGAGTTTTGGTTCGATCAACTCGGCTGAATAACGCTCGAGCGATGAACCTTCGAGTCGGGCGAGTTCAGCCCGGGCAATGGCGAGACTGACCTCGGCCTGCACTTCGCGAACGCGAGCCGTATCGAGATCTTCCTGCGATTCCTGCACCCGACGGAACGTGGACAAGCCGGCATCAAATCGGGCTTTCTCGAGTTCGAATTGTTGTTCACTCAGGGCGGTGGAGAGTCGGGTGATCCGAAGCGCTTCAACGTTGGTCTCGACGGTGCGAATCGCACTGCGGACATCGACTAGGATTCGTTGTTCGAGTTGGAGGAGGCGGGTTTGTTCACGACCGAGGGAAGCTACAGCTTGAGCGTGACGCGCTTTCTCGTCGCGCAGCCCCCACGGCACAGTGAGGGCGAGCTCGAGGCCCCAGGAGTAACCGTCGCCACTCCAAAGTTCGCTGACCGCATTGGAGCCGGATGCCTGAATGTTGTTCAGCCCTAAAGAAGCGCCCAAATCGAGCTGGGGTTTCTTGTTACCCTTGGCGACACGTTCGCTGATACGGAGTTGCTCGATGAGCAATTCAGCGGACGCGTAGTCGGGACGATTTTCGCGAGCCAATTTGTAAGAGTAATCGAAAGCGACCGGAGTGAAATTGGGTTCGCCTAGATCGACCTGAGCGACCCCTTCGGAAAATCCGAATTGATCGATCAGGGCAAGCAATTGGTCCTCACGATTCTGAACGGTTTGGGCGGAAAGCAGGATATCGCGTTCGGCGTTGGCTACGCCGAACTGGGCTTGTAACACATCGAGATCGGTCGCCACGCCGGAATCTTTTTTGGCCTGATTTTCTTCCAAAAGCTTTTGGGCGACATCGCGGCTGAAGATGCGGACCTTCAATTGCTCTCGAGCGGATGCGAGATTGAAGTAGGCGACCTCTACGTTGCGCACCACGTCGAGCACCGCGGCACGATAGTCATGGCCCGCGCGCTTGAGCCCGATTCGCGCCCGATTGAGGGCGGCCTTGGTGTTCTCCGAACCGAAGCCTTTCAGCAAGGGCTGATTGATGCTGACAAATGCGTCACTGTTGTAGGCTGGATTAATCAGCGCATTACGGGAGTTGGTCTTGCTGCGGCGCAGATTGCTGCCGACCTGAAGTCGAGCACCGGTGGCGGCGATCTGTTGGTTGGCAGTCACTCGCAGAGTATCCCGATCGGTGCGAGGACCTACGATGTTCGTGCCGTCTAGAATCGAGCCCGGGGAGGCCTGCTGGTTGAGATTCTTGGTCGCGTTAACCGAGAAACTTGGATCGAAATCCGAATCGGCTAAATCCACCTGGGCCTCGGCGGTGACGGTGTCGTAGCTCTCGATTTGCAGAGAGAAATTCTTCTGCAGCGCCCGGATGATGGCATCCTCGAGAGTCAAGGTGGCCACGGGCGCAACGTTGGACGGCTGAGCCGAAGCGATGGATATCGCAGTGAGTGATAGAACGATGAAGCGGACGAGGCGGGACATGGAATTGGGAAAGTCTATAATGCTATTACCCATAAATTTGGGAAAAGTCGCAGGTAGTTGGGAGAGTATAGCCGAAAATGTTCGGTTAGGTTACTACTTAAGGGCAAAAATTGAATAACACCTGAATGGCGAGCGAGAATCGGATGAATGGTCTCCGTCCCGGATAGATGGAGGTGATTGGACAAGAAAAAGCGCGCCAACCCAAGAGGTGACGCGCCGTAATCTAAATAGTTTCGTTCAAGCTGCTGACGGCGAACAGTAGTTATTCGCCGGTGGCAGTTTCAAGCTGGACGCTGATCAGGGTGCGCATAATCCCGCTAGCGGTTGTAGCCGAGTTGAGCTGCCCCAATTGATCCTTGAGCTCGACGTAGCGAGTATCAGTCGTTCCGAGAGCCGGGGCGATGCGACTGACGGCGTGCGTGAGTAGTCCTTCCTCACCGGAGAGCACCATTTCCGATACATCTCCGCTGGAAAGACCCTCTAGGCTGCCCAGAGAGACGCGAGGGAACGCTTCAGGAGGATCCGCGCGGGTGAAGTCGGCGTGGCTCTCAACCGTTGCAGTGGCTCCTTCGAGATTGTCCAGAGCGTTCACGGCGTCCGCGAAGGATTTACCGGAGGCGACCTGGTCCGCGAGTGATTCGCTCAGGTTACGGCCCAGATCTACGAAGCGTTGGCGCTTCTGGCTCTCGACGTAGTCAGTCCGAACTGCATCGGTGACCGCGATGTAGAGCGACGGAGCGGAAGGAATGGATTCTTCCCAAATCAATACCACAGCACCTGCGGCGGTGGGCAGTGGATCGGAAACGCGGCGATCGGCCGAAAGCGTGAAGGCGGTGCCAACCAACTGAGGGGCGGTGTTGAGGAAGGCGGGAGGGCTGGCGCGATCGAATGGATCGGCTGAGCGCAGGGTGTCACCCTGTGAGGCCACGAAGGTTTCAATGGCTTCCGGTGACGGAGCGGAGTCGAACAGGGCGACCGTGAGATCGGCGGCAGCTTCAACTGAGAAGCGACGTGCTTGTTCGTAGCGAAGTGCGGCGGAGACTTGGTCGCGGACCGCGAGGAAATCGATATCAGGGTCATTGACGCTGATTTCGGGGGTCCCGGTATCGGTAGCTGTTTCAGCGCGAGGGAAGCGAGCGGGATTGGCCTCGTAGTAAGCTCGGATGTTTTCCTCAGTGAGTTGGATCTGAGCTAGGTAACGGGTCGCGGGGAACTCGATGTAGCTGACTCTCACCTGCGGAGCTGAGTCGTAGCGAAAGGCGTTTTCCTCGAAGTAGGTTTGGAGCTCATCGTCGCTCGGCTCGATAGTGGGAGCGTAGGTCGTATAATCGATACGAGCTACATCGGCGCCCCAGGTCGTGTCGGTGCGTGCGAGCTGGAAATTTACTTCGTTACCCGTGACGTAGCCCGGACCACCCAGCAGTTCCTGGACCTCGCGCACTCGGTAGTCGTTGCGCAGCACCCGATCGACGTCGGCCTCGGTGAATTGACCAGAAAGTTTCAAATTGTCGCGGAAACTCGCATAGCTCGTAGCATCAAATTCGCCGGTTGGTCCCATGAAGGCCCGGATTTCGTGGATGAATTCAACCAGTTCGACTTCGGTCGGGCCAGGGAGGTTGATTTGATCCGCGAGGTAAAGTGCCGCATAGCGCTCGAGGGCGAACTCCTGCATCTGGGCTTGAGGGATATTCTGGAAGCCGGCTTGAAGGGCGATACTCAGATTGGCGTCGATGTAGAGTTTGCCCTGATCCTCGGGGGAACTCAGATTCAGGTCGAAGTAGGTCCGAGCCTGAATTTCGCGCTCAGCCGATCCGATACCGGGGGCTCCGATCGTGAAAACGAACGAGATAATAAGGACGACCAGAAGCCCGAAAAACAAAAATCGAAAGTGGCGCTGGAAGGTAGTCTGAATCCAAGAAATCATGGGTAGAAAACGCGCGACGCTAGGTCGCGGGACAGGGGTGTCAATGGGCGATTGGGTTCACCTCGGGCTCAAGCCGGCCCGACAAGCCGGTGTGGACCGAATGATTGGGTGGTCGACGGGAGATCAGGAGTTACTGCCTTTGGCGGGAGAATTGACCGGGTATCGCTCGAACAAATCGTCCAGTGTGTCGCTAAAAATGCCGGTGCTGGTGAACTCGTCGGTTGCTTCGTTGTAGAGCCGGAGAAGGGGCTCTTGAGTCTGATCAAGTGGACCGTGGGGGTCTTTTCCGAATTTGTCGTCGCCGTTTTTGAAGTGAGCGAGGGTGGTGCGACCTAATGGTCGTGCCGGTAAGAAGCACTCTTCCGCCGCGGGTTTGTCGCGCGGAGCGGGAACGGGAGCGATGAGTCGCGTTTGGACGAGTCGGTGCAGGCACTCGTTGAGAATTTGATCGGGAACCCCGATGAGTTCACTCAGTTCGTTGGAAGTAGGAGGGGGGGAGCAGGAGTGGAATTTTCGACATACCGTGAGGAGCACGACCAGGGAGAGCCGCTCTCGCATCGTTTCCGCCAGGGTATTCCAAGCTTCGCGGGAATTGCGGAAACGCACGTTTTGGATCGCATAGCTGACTTGCCCTCCCAGCAGCACCACGAGCCAAAACACGTAAAGTCCGAACATCAATACGATGGGGATCGCGAGAGATCCATAGAGCGCTTTTTGGCGCACCACCCAGCTGATATAGAGGAAGGCGAGTTTGTTATTTGCCCACAAGAGAATGGCCACGATCACCGCTCCGACGAGTGCGGGAACCCAATTAACATGAGTGGCTGGGATGAGCCGGTAGAACAGGGCTAGGAGCAGAAAGAGTATCAGGAATCCACCCAGAGGCAGGAGCATCCCAATCACCCCAGCCACCTGTTCGCCAAATGGGAGGGTTTCTGCAAAAAGAGTCAGGATGGCGTTTGCCGACAAGCCGGTCACCGAGGCGAAAAGGACAAACGGCCCGAGGGACATGACCGCCCAGTAGGCTAAGATTCGCATGTGCCAAGCCCGACCTTTCCGCACTCCCCAGATTTCGTTGAACGCCGTTTCAATCGTGGTGAAAAGCTGCAGGACCACGACAAAAAGAACGATCGCGCCCACCGCTCCAACGGTCCCGTTACGGGCGCTGGAAACGAACGAGTCGATCATCGAAAGCAATTGCGGATCAAAATCGATCGAAGCCGTAATTTCCGATTCCGCCGCTCCGGAGGAGATGCCGGCGGTATTTCCATCCACCTGGTCTAATTGCGTAAGTTGAGGGGCCACGAAGACGAGCACCCGGTTGAGCGTGTCGGTCGCGAGATTCGGATCTTCTTCATCAACCAAGAACCCCGCAATCATAACTGCGAGAGCCACCACGGGCCCCAATCCGATCAGTGAACTGAAGCTCAGCGCCGCGGCGCGACTTGCCGCGCGGTTCTCTTGGACGCCGTTGGCCGTGATTGAACCGACTCGGAATATGGCGTGCAGCCATCCCATGGGCCCACGTCGGGTAAGGGACTCAACGCTCCAAATCTTGGAACGGAAAAGAATCTGCAGCGCGGTGATTCGTTGCCGCACCAGCGCGATAGGATTTTGGCGTGGTTTGTCGCCCACGGAATCACGTAGTGAGCAACGCGTAGGCGAAGTAACCCATGCCGCCGAGGGCCAGACCTGTGGTCAGGAGGACCACGGCGAGGTTGGTGAAAACAGTCAAGAAGTAGATGCCGACGGAGCCGACGACAGCTGCAAATACGGTTAGAGCGTCACCCTGGGTGTAGAACAAAACCCCCAGAAACCCGGCGCCGAGAGTGGCGCGGAAACGCACAAATGGGTAGATATTCACGGCCTCCAACAAGAGGCAGAGGACGATGAAAATATCGATTGCACCCAAAATCACGAAAGGTTGCTCGAGTAGTTTTGGGTAGTTGCCGGCTACGATCGTATCGATCGAAGGAGCGATCAGGGAAAGACCGCTGATGAGAATCGCCGCCGTGGCGCAACGCATGCCGAGCTTGACGGCGCGGGCGAGGTCCTCCGTGACATCCTTTTTATCTTTCGTATCATCCGTGCGACCTTCGGCCGCCTTCAGCATGTCAGCGACTTCGATGGGCGGTGCCGTTTCTTCAGTGGCATTGAGGGAAACGATATCCTCGCGCGCTTTTATCGTGAGCTTTTTCTTCTCGGGAAAGAGTTGAGACTTTAGCTCCGTGTCGGAGCCGATACTGACCCACTCCTCGGCTTTTGAGTCATAGTAAACCGTGTTATCGTCGGCTTGGCCGTTTTCCGCGAGCGAGGTGAGCTGTTCGAGGTCGAACGGTCCACGGGCTTCGGTGTCGGACTCATTTCGGATGTAGAACTCCTGGGGCGCCATGGGCCGGAAAATGCTGGAGAGGGCAGCGGGCCGCAAGATTGATTTTGGCGACTCGGCAGTCTTACATTCTTGTTAAAGTTCGTAGGCCCAGAAGGTGCAGTCCGGTTTCGAGGATCAAGAGGGTGCGGGCACAGAGTCGGAGGCGGCGGGCGCGAACGGCGAGATCATCCACCGCGACCTTGTCGGCCGCATAAAAACCGCTAAATTCGCCCGCGAGTTCGAAAAGGAACAGGCACAGCACATGGGGACGGAGCGGACCGACGGCCGAGGAAAGAGCCTCGGGGAACTTGGCCAGCTTCCGGGCAAGGGCGATCTCGGTGGGGGTTTCCAGAGCGCTAGCGACTTCGAAGGCGTTGGCATCCTCGGGGGATTGGTCGAGTTTGCGGAAAATTGAGCGAATGCGAGCAACGGCGTAGAGCAGATAGGCCGCCGTGTTGCCTTCGAGAGAGATCATCTTGTCCCAGGAGAAAACGTAGTCGGTGCTGCGATTTTGGCAAAGATCGGCGTATTGCACAGAACCGATGCCTACGACGCGGGCAATTTCAGCCTGTTCTTCGGGGGAGAGTTGAGCGCTTTTTTCCGCGACCAGAGCGGCGGCGCGCTCGGTGGCCTCTTGGAGCAGATCGCGAAGTTTGATGTTCTCTCCGGAACGCGTTTTTAGCGGCTTATTGTTTTCGCCCAAGACCGTGCCGAACGAGGTGTGTTCGAGGCGGGGAAGCTTACGGTCGGTCTTCGCGAACCATTTTTCCGCGGTAAGGAAGAGTTGTTGGCAATGGTCCCCTTGGCGTGAATCGATCACGTAGATCGCGGCATCGGCGTCGAAGTGCTCCCGACGGTAGAGCAAGGTAGCCAGATCGGTGGAGGCGTAGTTGGCCGCTCCGTCGCTCTTGCGAATCATGAAGGGCTGCGATTTGAAGCGAGGGTGCTCAGGATGGAATACCACGAGGGCGCCTTGGCTTTCCTCCGCGAGCCCCGTGTCCGAAAGCTCGGCGTAGATCTGCTCGACCTTATCGTTGTAGAAACTCTCCCCGAGCGTGTAATCGAATTTGATCCCGAGTTGATCGTAGATCTTTTGAAATGCTTCGAGAGAGACCTCGTTAATCCGTTTCCAGATCGCGAGATTCTCAACGTCGCCGGACTGGAGCTTTACCAGCTCTTGGCGCGCATCGGTCAAAACAGCCTCGTCCTCGTCGGCAGCTTTGTTACCGGCCCTGTAGAGACGCTCAAATTCTTCGAGTGGATCTGTTTCCAGCGCGGTGGTATTGAGTTCTCGCTTATAGGCCCAAATGAGTTTGCCGAATCCTGTGCCCCAGTCGCCGATATGGTTGTCACGGATGACTTTTGCTCCGCTGAAGCTGAGTAGACGGGAAATGGCCTCACCGATCACAGCCGAACGTAAGTGGCCGACATGCATCTGTTTAGCGGTATTTGGCGCGCTGTAGTCGACGACAAACACCTTATCAGCTTCGGGCTGAGCGGACTCCGCGCCGGCCTGGAGAGCTGCTTCGTCGGTAAATTCGGTCAACCAAGCTTCGAGCGCGTCAGGCTTGAGGGTGAAATTCAGGAAACCCGGGCCGGCGATTTGGACGTCGCAAGAGTCGGTGATATTGGAGGGGAGGGCAGCGACGACCTGCTCGGCCAAGGCGCGGGGATTCTGCTTGGTGCGCTTAGCGTAGGGGAGCAACCCATTGGCCTGGAAATCTCCGTGACGCGGGTCAGCAATTCGCACTGCGGTGGTGAATATCGTGGAGTCCAACTCCAGCTGGGCTGCCGCTTCAGTGAGGGCAGTCGCGATCGCTGTGGTAAAATTGAACGGAACAGGCATTTTTTCACTCAACGGATGCCTTCCCCAAGCGCGCAAGCGTTGATTTTATGGGACATTTAGGCTCAATTAGAGGGTATTTAACCATTTATTAAATTAGATAAATTCTTGTTTATGAGCTAGATATATGATGTAATGGGGTGTTGGATTCTGTTATTTTGACTCGACAGGTGTGGGAAATTTGTTCTAACCTCGATGGTATACGGCCGTAAAAGGCCTTCCGCAGTCATTCAACAGCACCCATGAGTAAACGCACATTGCCTGCCCGCAGGTTTATCAAGCCCACCTTCGAATATCTCATCGAAAAAAAGCGTGATGGTGGCGAATTCTCCCAAGAGGAGATTCGCTACATCATCGACAGCACCCTCGATGGAGATCTCCCCCAGTATCAGCTTTCGGCGATGCTCATGGCGATCTACTTCCAGCAAATGTCGGCGCAAGAAACGGCTGAACTGACGGAAGAGATGATGCTTTCTGGCGAGGTGATCGACCTTTCCCACATTGCGAAACCTAAGATCGACAAGTATTCTACCGGTGGCGTGGGTGATAAGACCTCCCTCGTGTTGGTTCCTCTGGCGATGGCCGCTGGTGTCGTCGTCCCCATGATGTGTGGTATCGAGCATGATTACACCATCAGCACGCTCACCAAACTCGGATCGGTTCCGGGCTTTAAGGATGAGCTTTCGATCGAAGATTTCGTGAAACAGCTCGGCAAAATTGGTGGCTCGATCGTCAAACAAGATGTCGAACTCGCCCCCGCCGACGCCAAATTCTACGCTGTGCGCAAGACCACCGGGACCATCCCGAGCTTGCCGCTAATCACCGGCTCCGTCCTCTCCAAGAAACTCGCCGAAGGCGCTGAAGGCCTCGTGATCGATGTCAAATGGGGTAACGGATCGTTCATCAAGGACCTCGAACAAGCGAAGCAACTCGCTCGTTCCATGACCCGCGTCGGCCGCTCTATGAAGCGCCGCTGTGTCGCGCTCGTCACCGACATGAACCAGCCCCTCGGTGATACCGTGGGCACGTCCCTTGAGCTTAAGGAAGCGATTTCACTGCTCAAGGGCGAAGGCCCAGAGGATCTTCAGGAGCTCGTGCTCAAACTCGGTATGGAGATCGTGCGTCTCGCCGGTGTGGCCGGTTCGACCCTCTCCGCTAAGCAGACCGTGCAACGTCACCTCAAGGATGGCACCGCCCTGCAGAAGCTGAAGGATTTGATCGAAGCCCAAGGCGGAGACACCTCCTACATCGACGATCCTGATAAATTCCCGGAAGCGAAACACATCCGCAAACTCCCCGCTCCGAAGCGTGGATACGTTCACACCATCAACGCTGCCATGATTGCTCGTGGTGTGCACATGCTCGGCGCTGGTCTCACCGGCAAGAGCAAGAAGATCGACTACGCCGTCGGTGTTTCCGAGGTGCGTAAGGTTGGCACTCAGGTGAAACAGGGTGAACCGCTCATGATGATTCATTACAACGACGAGGCGAAGCTCGAGCAGGCGCTCGAATACTTCAAAAGCGCCTACCGTCTGGCCCCCAAGCGTCCAACTCCTCCGCCACTGGTGGTCGAGCGCGTGGCCTGATCGTCCTATTCCTGATTTACGAAGGCCGGTGTTTTGCACCGGCCTTTTTGCTGCCCAATGCTCGACGAATCCGAATTACCCTCCATCGCGCCCGAAGCGCGTCCCAAACCGTGGGCGCAGTTAAAGTTCTTCACCTTCCAACCCGCGATCTTTCCCCGTATGATGGGCAAGGTCTCGCTCGGCACCAAACCGGGCGAGTGGGTCACCGTTTACAACAAAGCCGGACAGGTCATGGGCAATGGCCTCTACAATGGCCGCGCCAAGATCCCGCTGCGGGTGGTGCGCCATGGCAATGAGACGATGGACGAGAAGTCCTACTGGCCGGAAGCGATCCGGCGAGCGGTAGCCCTCCGTCGCGACCTACTCAAACTGGACGAAACCACCGATGCCTACCGTTTAATTAATTCCGACGGCGATGGCATGAGCGGGCTGACCATCGATCGCTACGGTGACACCTTGCTCTGCGATGTCATGAGTCTGGGGATCGCTTATCGGCTCCCGGAATGGTTGCCGCTGCTGCACGAACTCGCGGGCACGAAATTTGCGCGCGTCCATGTTGATCATGACCTCGGCAGCCTCGAAGGAATCCGTCCGTCGGAGTTCAACGAAACCAACGCCGCTGCGCCGACCAAGGTGAAGATCCTCGAACACGGGATTCGTTACGAAGTGGACTTTGCCGAAGGTCACAAAACGGGATTCTTCTGCGACCAACGCGAGAATCGCCGCCTACTCACCAAGTTTACCAAGGGTGCTCGGGTGCTCGACCTCTGTTGCTACACCGCTGGTTTTTCACTGAATGCCAAACTAACCGGTGGGGCGGAAGAAGTCACCGCCGTCGACCTCGATGAGACCGCGATCGCGCAAGCCAAGCGTAACGCCAACCTCAACCAAAGTCGTATTCATTACGTCCACGCCGACGCATTTGCCTACGCTCGGCAGATGCAGACCAACGGGGAGAAATTCGACGTCGTGGTGTGTGACCCACCCAAGTTCATTCTGACCAGAGATCCCGCTGGCGCCGCTGAAGGTCGTCGCAAATATGAAGACCTCAACACCCTGGCCATTTCGTTGGTGAAGGTGGGTGGGGTGTTCGTGACCTGCTCCTGTTCCGGACTCATGTCGGCCGAGAATTTTGAATCCGCCGTAACCAAAGCAGCCCACCGTTTGGATCGCCGCCTGCAGTTTATCGAACGCACCGGTCCCGGCGCGGATCATCCCGTCTACTCCAACGCCCCCGACCAACGTTACCTCAAAGTCCTCTGGGCCCGGGTGATGTAGAAGGGGTCAGGTCGTCAAAAAGTGAAACGAAGCCACCAGCGGCATGTCCGCCGAAGCCTTGGCGAAGGAGGAAGTTCACTTTTTCCGACCTGACCCATACGTTTGGCGTTCGATAGCCCAAGTCGTTTTGAAATGTTCACATTTTTCGACCTGCCCCCCCCCATCCATTTGGCATTCGACGCCTTGGCGCGTTTCGATGTCGGGCACAAAGGGCATTGTGATGCAGAACACCTGAAGTGCCAGGTGATACAGAACAGTAGGCCTGCATTTGGAGCCTAAAAACCTGTCTCTTATACACATCTGACGCTGCCGACGACTCCTTACGTGTAG
>CAJXQX010000064.1 GCA_913058185.1 uncultured Verrucomicrobiota bacterium | reverse complement strand
TGCTAAGAAGGCACCTGCTAAGAAGGCTGCTGCTAAGAAGGCACCTGCTAAGAAGGCTGCTGCTAAGAAGGCACCTGCTAAGAAGGCTGCTGCTAAGAAGGCACCTGCTAAGAAGGCTGCTGCTAAGAAGGCACCTGCTAAGAAGAAGTAAGCTTCTCTTCACCAATACAAATATTCAGCAGCCGTCCTTCGGGGCGGCTGCTTTTTTGTGAGCACAGGGGTCGGGTCGCAAAAAAGTTTAACGAATCCCGCAAATGCGGGAGCAGTTCACTTTTTGCGACCGGACCCCTTTCCGGTTACTCGACGTCCCACTTTAGCGGACCAGGTCCGGGTCCGACCAATTCGAGTTCCTGCTCGGCTTCAGCATACATCTCTTCCGGCGGCAGTTCTTCCAATGGTGCAAATCGCTCCGAAGAAAAACCCAGTTCTTGCGAATCGGCATGAAATGGGTCGCTCGGATTGTGCAGTTCATTCAAAAGCACGCCGACCGTCGCGGAATCACCCGCCCGCACCATTTTTTCACGGCCTAAAAACACATCGCGCACGGTATAGGTGTCTCCCTTCGACGGCAGTTGCTCATATATCGAGACCACTGCGGCCGAAAACACATCATTGGTGCATACTACTTTCTGTCCTTTCTGCATCAGCGCAGCCGAATGCGTCGATCGGGCTTTGGCAAGCCGAGTGCGGCGCTCATTTGAGTCAAAACCGGAATTGGCCCGAAATATTCATTCCACTTGCACTTCCCTCCGCTGCTCGTCGCGCCTCATGATGCAGGACCCCATGAGAAAACCCTTCATGCTCCGTTATCTTATAGTCCCACTCGCGATCTTGATTGGATCGTCGACTAACGCTTTCGCTAACCCACCTCCCGCCGCCCCTCTCAGTGACGGTGAAATGGCTTTCGCCTACCAAGAGCGCCGCGATGTATTGATCAAACAATACCTCACGCGCACCGATCCCGCCAATTTGGCGGCGGGCGGTCTACACGATGTCGCCGTCAACTTCGCGCAAGGCACCAATCTGGAATGGGCCCGGGCCCGCCTTAAAGCACTCACCGCGAAGCCCACCGGAGCCATGTTCTGGATGTTTCCGATGGTGCTGGTGATGAACTCCGGCAAACCAAACTTAAACGAAGAGGATTGGGCCGCTATTCGCGAAGCCTGGCGCACCTATTTCCCATACCGCGGCGATACCGAGAATCACTGGCTCATGTATTACGCCAGTATCTATCTCGCCGCCGAGACCTGGCCCGACCTGCCCGGATCGGAGTGGTATAACGGCAAGTCTTCCGCCGAAAACCGCGCCGAAGCTAAAGAATACCTTCTCGAATCGATTCGGATCACGACCGCCCACGGCCGCGGCGAGTATGACTCACCCAACTACATCGATCCCTACGTATCTGCCTTAACACTACTCGTCGGTTGGTGTCGCGACCCCGAACTGCAGCACAAAGCGCAGATGATGCTGGAATTCGAGCTCCTGGATTTCGCCGTCGAGAACCTCGGCGGCATATACGGCGGCGCCCACAGCCGGATTTATCCAAAACATGCCGTGCAACCCTCCCTTTCCGCATCATCCGGGTTGGCGTGGCTGCTCTGGGGCCAAGGCGAGATGCAACTCAACGGCGCGTCCCTGATTGTTGCGCTCAGCGGTTACACCCCATCCCCCATGCTTCAACACATCGCGACCGATCGCAGCGAACCCTACGTTCACCGCGAATTGCGCCGCACCCGTTGGCGGATGCGGCATGCCGGGCCCGAAGCGATCGAGATCGCCGGACTCAAAACCATCCCCGTCTATAAATACAGTTACGTTTCCGAGGACTATTTGCTCGGTTCGAGCCAAGGCGGCCTGTTGCAACCCATCCAACAACAGACTTGGAGCCATGTTTGGCACGAGGAGAAGCCTCTCGGCCTTTCCAACACCTTTTTCGCGCTCCACCCGTATTACTCCGCGCTCGAAGGCACCATGTATTTTGGAGCCGACTGGGATACCGTCGTCGATCTCATCGCCCGTTCCAAGGTCGACTACAATTCGCCCGATAAACTCATGAGTGGTTCGCCCCACGAGCAAATCGTTCAGCATAAATCCACCATCATTGGCCTCTACGATATTCCGGAAGGAACTCAATTTCCCCACATCAACACGTTCTTTTCCCGTGACCTGACTAATCGGGCCGAAGACTCCTCCGGTTGGATCTTCGCTCAAGGTGGCCCCTCTTACATTGCCTATCGCCCGTTTGTCGCCGGCGAATGGCGGCCCACCGATTGGACCGGCCTGCTCGCCGGAGGCGCCGGCGCCTGGATCAGCAGCGGTCACACCGAATGGGGCACCGGCCATCAGGTCTACGTGAGTGAAGCACCGAAAAACGGCTACGTCACCCAGATCGCACCCGTCCGTGACTTCGAATCCTTCGAAGCATTCCAATCCGCCGTCAAAGCCTTGCCCCTGACCTTCGACGTGTCGCCCACCGCAACCGCCTCGTTCACCACCCTCGACGGCACCACCATCACCGCGACCTACGGAGAGACCCCGGAAATCAACGGCAAACCCGTCGACTACGACGCTTGGCCGCTCTTCGACGGACCATTTGCCCAAGCGAAACCCGGCCGCAATGAAATCACGATGCGCTACGGCGACACCCAACGCCGCATGAACTTCCGCGACGGCTCCATCAAAACCACCATGAACGCCAACGACGAATGATGTCCTCAATTTTCCGAACGCTTCTCAGCCTGGGATTCACCAGCACCCTCGCCCTCGCCCAGCCCGAATCGGTGCTCTTCACCGCCGCGGCTTTCACAAAGGCGCAGAAAAACTCATCGATTCCCACCGATGCCGGCATCTTCGTGCACCTCCCCGACAAGGGTTGGACGCCTTATGGCCCGAAGATCCAACAAGTCGCTAGCGCTTCGGTGGACCCATCGGACCCTTCACGCGTCTACCTCGCCTGCGGCAACGGCATCGTGCGCAGTATCGACGGCGGCAAATCCTGGCGCATGGTCACCGATTGGCGCGTGAGCGACGTGACTGCGATCGTCATCGACCCAACTAACGGTCAAAATATCTACGCCGCCTCCGGTTGGGGCCTCGTGCGCTCCCAAGATGGCGGCGAAACTTGGGAGGGAATTAACCAAGGCATCGACGAACGTTTTTCCAAAACCATCGCCCTGGATCCTAAAAACCCCCGCCGACTCCTCGCCGGAACCGCCGGTGGACTCTTTGAATCGACCAACCGCGGCAACAAATGGCATCGCATCAAGGCCGTCCCGGCCGCACACGTCCTACGCCTGCGACACGGCAATGCCAAATCTGGCGTTTGGTTGGCTGTGACCGAAGGCCATAGCGCCTGGCTCTCGACCAACGCGGGCAAATCCTGGCAACAAGCCGCGCTCGATGCCGGTGACGCCAATCTCTACGCCTGCGCGGTTGATCCCACCAACGCCGACAATCTAGCGATCGGCGGCTGGAAAGTAGGCGTATTCACCTCCACCGACGGCGGTAAATCGTGGCAGCATCGCACTGCAGGTCTCCCGAGTCCCAACGTGCTGACCCTCACCTACGATCCGAACGATCCAGGCAAGTTATGGGCCGCAAGCTTCGAAGAAGGCACCGTCTGGAGCAAAGACGCCGGCGCCACGTGGCAAGACGGTGGGCTCGATGGAGCCCTGACCAACGATCTCGGCTTCCTAACACTTGCTACAGACACGCGGTGATCTTCGAGCTGTAGCCGGGCGAGCTGACCTCGGTATGTTTGGTATACTCGGAACTCTACGGTAGGGGGTGACCGCCGGGCGCGCTGCGGTGGAGTGGCGCACTCAGATGCGGACGACACGGAGGTCGTCCCTCCAATTCCGTTGCCTTGGGAAGGGACCGGCTCCGTCCGGTCCGCCACCTGAGAGGAGCGCCCTCTGAGGCAGAAGCGGACGGCCCAGCGGTCCGTCCCTACCTTCAATACCCCCTACTCGATCCGACCTTCGTCGAAATCGATGAGATCGGTCACGCTGATGATCTCATCGGTCCGATCTGCGCAGCCCATATTGCCCAACGCTTCCGCCAAGAATTCGCGGCCGGCGGGAGTCATGCCTTTTTGAATCAAATTACGGTTCCAATCGGCTGCCCGCACATCATCAGGAAATAGCGCCAACAGTTTCGCATCGAGCTCGGTATCATCGGCCGAAGTGTGCACGGCTTCCTGAATCTCTTTCGGCTCCACCCCAAGGTGCATAGAAATAAACCGATCGAAACCTCGGCCGTAGTTCTTCCGATAACTCTTCGGCATCTCGCCGTGTTTTTGCACATAGCGGCACTTCGCGATCATCCGCGGAAGATACAACAACCCCGTCGCCGCATGCGGAACGTAAGGCGAGGGCAAACAAGTGAGGATCTCCCCGGTCGACCCCGGAATCGGTTTGGATTTAGCCATGCTCTCCCAGTCGAGGCACCAATTGGAATCCGATCAAGCCCGCAACTTGCGCAGATCCCGCCTACGGCAACGGCAGCGCATACATCTCGATCAAAACCTCACCTGCTTCGGAGGTCGGGTTTCGCGCCTCGATCACATAGGCGCCTGGCCGAAGCTGAGCGACAAACGCGACATCCGCTGAGCTCTCCGGCAAAGGGAAAGCTCCGACCAACCGCGCGGCGGCGCGGTGCACAGCGGGTGGAGCAGATCGGCCCGCCGCAGGTTCAGAAAGAGGTCGAAGCGAACCGACAATATGAACTTCCGCCGCTGGGGCCCTCACGGGAGTTTCGACCCCAAACGCTGCGAGCGTCGGCCCAACCACTCGAACAAGGTATTTACCGGAATCCTTTAAAACAAAACCGCTGTAGGCGGAGCCTTGAGCCGAGATCTCACAGCGATTGGAAAGATTCAACATCTGTTGATCTGAATCAATCGCGTGCAGCGTCACCCATTCCGATCCATAGCGGTAATTGCCAGCTATATTGGAAGCCGTATTTTCGGACCGGAATTCCAGTTCCTTCGTGACGGGTTCACTCTCACCATCCCACCAGACAACGAGATCCGCCCTCCCTTTTTGGTCCAAACGTTTGTAGGTAAATGACCCGTCGGGGGCTTCTCGGTAATTAGTGGTAAATGATCCAAATTTACCTTCTTCCCAAAGCCCCTCCAACTCCCCTTGCCCTCGAACTACAAAAGAGCACTTTATCTGGTTGATGGAATCCCGCCCGAATTCGGTGAATGTGATGATCACATTTTCTAACCGCTCCGGTGCTTCCACTACTTCCTGAGCGTGGCCAACGACTGAGAAAATCAATGCGACAACGATCGCGAACGGTCTATTCATCATAACACTCTCCCCGACAACCGAGCGGCATAAGTCCGCCAGCGCGGACCACAAAAAAGCGGACCTAGGCCGGGCCCGCTTTGAAATTTGAATTCTCTTTAATTTACACCAACGCTGGCGCGTTGGCTTCGTCGAAACGGTAGAGTGACTTGGGTGTTTCTGGATTTGGCGGGTTAGGCACGGCCTTCCAGAATTTTTTCGCCGTGTTGTCCCAGTCCTTGAGCAGCTCTTGGGCATACGGCGAACCGGTAAGGCTGGCGTGCACTTTGACGAGCTTGGCCAGACTCGTGATTTCTTCCTGATCACTGAGGCGCTCGACCCCGATCATCTCCAGGTTGGTCCGTGAATCGAACTTGCCTTCTTCATCATAAATGAAGGCCAAGCCACCGCTCATGCCGGCGCCGAAGTTGATGCCAGTCGATCCGAGCACCACGATCACGCCACCCGTCATGTATTCACAGCCGTGGTCGCCCACACCTTCGACAACGGCGGTCGCACCGGAGTTGCGCACGCCGAAACGTTCGCCGGCACATCCCGCCGCAAACATGTAACCACCGGTTGCTCCGAAGATGCAGGTATTACCAACGATAGATTGTCGGCGCCACTCGAAGGTCTCGGATGCCTTCGGACGAATGATGATCTCTCCACCGTTGATGCCCTTACCGACGTAATCGTTGGCCTCGCCATTCAGGGTGAGGCGGATGCCTCTGACCAAGAACGCACCAAACGACTGTCCGGCCGAACCAGTGAAGGTGAGGTCGATCGTCCCGGGCTCGAGACCTACGTTACCTTTTTGATAGGCGATCTGACCCGCGAGGTGGGTGCCGATGTCGCGGTTGATGTTGGTGATCTTGTAGCGAGCGGCGAGGCGCGCCGACTTACCGAGAATCACGTCGCGGGCTTCCTGGAGAATCGCTTCGTCGAGGGAACCTTCGCCGCCAAAGCGCTCGTTGCGTTCCCGCACATGGTAGCGGTCCATGTCACCGGTGGGATCCGGGTTGTGAAGCAGACCGGAAAGGTCGACGAGCTTCGTCTTCTCATTGGCAGGGTCAGCGATCTGCTCAAGTAAATCGACCCGACCAATGATGTCGTTAATCGAGCTAACCCCTAGCTTGGCGAGATACTGGCGCACGTCTTCCGCGACGGCGTTAAAGAAGTTGATCACGTTCTCAGGCTTGCCGCGGAACTTGGCGCGCAAATCTTCGCGCTGAGTCGCCACGCCAACAGGGCAGGTATTCAGATGGCAAACACGGAACATCGCGCAACCAGCCGCAATAAGCGCAGCGGTGCCAAAGTTGAATTCCTCCGCGCCGAGCAACGCAGCAATCACAATGTCACGACCGGTCTTCATGCCACCATCGGTACGAAGCACGACGCGGCCACGCAGGTCGTTTTGCATGAGAACTTGATGCGCCTCGGCGACCCCAATTTCCCAAGCGGATCCGGCGTTCTTGATCGAAGCGAGTGGCGAGGCACCAGTGCCACCATCGTGACCCGATACGAGCACCACATCGGCGTAAGCTTTGGCCACACCCGCGGCCACCGTGCCGACGCCTGATGACGAAACGAGCTTCACGCAAACCTTGGCACGTGGATTGACCTCCTTGAGGTCGAAGATGAGCTGCGCCAAATCCTCAATCGAGTAGATATCATGATGCGGCGGTGGCGAAATGAGAGTCACGCCAGGCACCGAGAAACGCAGCTTAGCGATCATGGGCGAAACCTTGTGACCGGGCAACTGACCGCCCTCACCCGGCTTCGCTCCTTGGGCCATCTTGATTTCTATTTCCTTGGCGTTAGCCAGGTATTCGGCGGTGACACCGAAGCGACCGGAAGCGACCTGCTTGATGGCGGAGTTGGCGTTGTCACCGTTTTCGCGCACCGAGTAACGTTCGGGGTTTTCGCCCCCTTCACCGGAGTTGGATTTGCCGCCGATGCGATTCATCGCAATCGCGAGAGCTTCGTGAGCTTCAGACGAAAGCGCACCCATCGACATGCCGGCCGTCGTGAAACGCTGACGGATGTCTTCGATGCCTTCGACCTCTTCGATATCGATGCCGTTTTCGGGGAAACGGATTTTGAGGAGATCCTTCAACGCGACCGGCTGATGCTCGTCGGCCTGAGTCTTCCAGGGCTGGAAAGCTTCCGTCGTGCCCGCGCGGTTGAACTTATTCATCGAGGCGATGAGCTTGGGGCTCCACGCGTGGTATTCGCCTTCGCCGCGCTTGTTCACCCGGTAGTAACCGTCGCGTTGGAGACTCGGAGCGACTTCTTGGCCGGCATTATCGGGATCAGCGGCGTCGAGCTCGGGGAATGCCAAGGCATGACGCAGCAGGGTGGCTTCACCAATTTGCTGGTAACCCACGCCACCGATCGGCGATGGCACGCCGAAGAAACAGTCTTCAATCACTTGGTGTGAAACACCCAAAGCCTCGAAAATTTGCGCGCCGCGATAACTGAAGAGCGTGGAGATGCCCATCTTCGCCATAATCTTCCGCAGACCAGCGCAGATCGCGGTCTCGAAGTTCCGGCGAGCTTGCGTAGGAGTGACGTCGTCGCCCGCTTTGCCGTCGAGCGCGAGTTGGCTGATGACGTCGAACGCGAGATACGGATTCACCGCGTTGACGCCCATGCCGAGTAGGCACGCGATCTGGTGGACTTCGCGAGCTTCGCCGGTTTCGGCCACGAGGTCACAACGCACGCGCACACCGGCGCGAATGAGTTCCTGATGCACGGCGCCAACGGCGAGTAGCATCGGGATGGCAACCTGTTCGGCGCTGACGCCGCGGTCGGAAAGGATGATCACCTTGTCGCGTTTTTCCACGACACCTTGAACGACGGTTTGCGCGAGGTTTTTAACGGCGGCTTCCAGACCTTCAGCTCCAGCGGCAGCATCAAACAAAACGGAGTGTCGAGCGACGCGATCCTTAAGGAAATCGATGCCATCGAGAGCGGCGACTTCGTAGTTGAAAAGAATCGGTGACTTGAGCTCCACCAGACCCGCGGTCTTTGGCAGTTCTTCAAGTAGCCCCAAACGACCGCCCAAAAACATAGAGAGCGACATCACCGTTTTCTCCCGAATCGAATCGATCGGCGGATTGGTGACCTGCGCGAAGAGTTGCTTGAAGTAGTTGTAGAGGAGGCGCGGACGGCGGGAGAGCACGGCCAACGGAGTGTCTTCACCCATCGAACCGGTCGGCTCGGCGCCGGCGGCGAGCGGTTGCAGCACCAGCTCGACTTCGTCGGTTTCGTAGCCGAAGGCGATTTGCTGAGGGGTGCTGTCAGCCGGAGCTTCGTCCGCATCGGCGGTCAGTTCGCCGGCAACGTCGTGCAGGTTCACCAAATGCTCGGCACACCAGGTCTTGAAAAGTGGGTTTTGGGTGAAGCTGTCCTTGATCTCGTCGTCGTGCAGGAAGCGCTTTTGTTCGAGATCAATCGCGAGCATGCGACCCGGGCCAAGACGACCCGACTCAACCACTTTGCCGGGGAAGTCGAAAACGAGGCCCGCTTCCGATGCGAGGATCACATAACCGTCGTCGTAGACTTTGTAGCGCGCTGGGCGCAGGCCATTGCGATCAAGCGAAGCACCGATGACTTTGCCATCGGTAAATGCGATAGCCGAAGGGCCATCCCAGGGCTCCATCATCGTAGCGTGATAACGGAAAAATGCCTTCGCTTCTTCGCTGAGAGAGTCGTCCGTTTCCCAGGCAGGTGGCATCATCATCATCGCGCTATGAAGCGGATTACGTCCGCCCAGCGTGAGGAGTTGGAGGGCATTATCGAACGTCGCCGAATCACTGCCGTCCGGCTGCACCAGCGGCTTCAGATCGTCGTAACGATCACCCCAAACACCATGAGCCGGTGAGTTTTCGCGAGCCCTCATGAGGTTGCGATTACCGCGGATGGTATTGATTTCACCGTTATGGGCCACCATGCGGAACGGATGGGCGAGGTGCCACATCGGGAACGTATTGGTGGAGTAACGTTGATGGAAGATCGCGTAGGCCGAAGTGAACTTAGGGGACTTCAGATCAGTGAAATACTTCCGAATCTGGTGTGGCGTGAGCATGCCTTTGTAGACAATGGTGCGCGACGAGAAGGAACAGATATAGAACCCATCGATGCCCTCGGCAGTGATTTTTCGCTCGATGGTCTTTTGGGCGAGAAAGATCTTCCGCTCAAATCCCTCGTCGTCGATCTCGTTGTCGTCCGTCGCGTCGGGACGGGCAATCAGCGCTTGGGCGATGACGGGTTGGGTGTCGATCGCCTTGCGGCCGAGGCAGGAGGCGTCGGTCGGCACTTCGCGCCAGCAGAGCCAGGCGAGTCCTTCGGCTTCCACCGCGTCGCGGACGATCTTCTTACAATGGGCCTGAGCATATTCTTCTTCCGGTAGGAAAATCATGCCGACACCGAGGTCGGAGTCGTTGAACAGCGTCTTGCCGCGCTCCACGAGGCGCTCGCGCAGGAGTTCGACCGGAATCTGCGTGAGAATACCCGCGCCGTCGCCCGTGATGGCATCAGCATCGATCGCGCCGCGGTGAGCGAGAGCCTTCAACGCCGCCACTGCCCGGTTGATCACGTCATAACTGCGTTCACCCGTTATGCGGGCAATGAACCCGACACCACAGGCGTCGTGCTCCTGATCAGGATGGTAGAGGGGGGAAGGAATTGGACGGACCATGGCGGAAAGAGTGAGAGACAAGTAGGGTGCGAAAGCAGATCCCGTTCCCCACGCTTGGGGCATGGAGACAGGCAGAAAAAGGCCGGTAGCTGGTCGCGAGAACCGGCCCTAGGGTTGGATACGACCGGGAACGCTCCTAGAAGAAGCGAATCGGATTCGAAGCCATCTTGGCGTGCTCCTCATCGGAACAGCCTGCGTCGGTCGCCACGTCAGTGGCCGTGCTGGACGTCTTAACCAAATCATTGGAGACCATATAGTTCTCCACTTCTTCACCGGAAACGTCGGCCAGCATTACGCCGTCGATCTCTACGCAGGGGGACAGAGGTTGTCCGGATTTCTGCACCATTTCGGCGTAATTTTCGCGATTATTGATGATATCGATATCCTCAAATTCGAGGCCATGTTTAGACATGATAGCGCGAACGCCGTTGGACCAACCACATTGTGGTTTTAGATATGCTTTGATAATCATGGCTTTAAGAGATTTTTCTACAAAAGGGAGATCTTACCCTAGCGCAATATACCGATTCAAGCGGAACTTTCACCCTCTAATCGCAGATTTCCAGCGTGGCGCCGACGATATGCTGAAGGCGGGACCCCAAAAAACGTCCGAAACTGTCGAGAAAAGTAGAACGAATCGCGAAACCCCAACACCTGGCCGATTTCACCCACCGGAAGGTGGGTCTCCCGCAACAGCTGCTGCGCCCGAGCCATGCGAGTACGCAAGATATACGCCTGAGGGCGCTCTCCCATAGCCGCGCGAAACAGCCTCGAGAAGTGATCCACCGCCATGCCCTGCTCCTGAGCCAACGCCTGAATGCGCCATTGTCGGCCCGGCTCCTCCACAATCCGCGCGGCCACTGCGGCCATCGCCGCATCATGCCTCGACCGGGTAGAGCCGCCGGGTAATTCCATTCGCGCCGACAATTCCGCGTCATCGTGCACCAGAACCTCCAACAGCCCGCCCAGCACCTGGGCGGCGAGCACCGGGGCCTTGGTCCCCAGGCGGACGACCTCCGTCATCGTTGCCTGCGCGAATTCCAAAGACCGGACCTCCGTGGTTTCAAACCGCGGCACAAAACTTGCCCCACCCGCTATCGTAAAATGCGCAAAACTCACGCCCAGCCGATCATCGGGGTGCTGCGTTGCTTCATAACGCCTCCCGGGGCGCATCCACACACACGTTCCAGGCCGCAAATCGATATCTCGATCAGACAGTCGCATCCGTCCTCGCCCCGACCATACCAACCACAAATCAAAATCGATCAGTCCAGCCGACCAACCCGCGCCTAAACTCCAGCCCGGCTCACAACGAACTCGCCCCATGATGTCGGATAAACCTACGTTATTTGCCCATTTATTGGTCATTTATATCGGATCTATACATATTTTTCCCCGAAGCGTCCATTCCCTTTGCGCGAAGATCGTCTATGCTTGCCAGCCTCCCTGCCCTACCTAAACCGACGGGCGACTCAGATACATTCCCACCCACCCTTTTCAACACCATGAGCAGCACTCCCGTAGAAACCAAAGTCGGCAACAAACGCTTCGACCTTGGCGCCGAACTCCACAGTCCCGACCTGTATCATCCGACCTCCGAGGCGTCACAGGTAGAAACCCTCGCTGACATCGGACCAGCGGAAATTGAATTTTACCGGGAGAACGGCTACCTCTCCATTCGCCAAGCCTTCACCCCGACCGAGATGCAGGAAGCGATCGACGGCATTGTTTCGCTCCTCATGGGCGAGCATCCGGGTTTCGAACACGTAATCTTCGAAGCCGCCGCGGAAAAGCGAATCGAAGAAATGGGACCGGAAGAACGCATGAACTGCGTGCGCAAACTGGGCGTTTTTGAAAAAACCGAGCCCCGGCTCCGTGCCATCTCGCAGCACCCGGAGCTGCTAAAAATCGTCAAAACCCTGATCCACGATCGCACGCCGGAGATGTTTCAGGACATGGCGCTGCTGAAGCCACCTCTGATCGGCCGAGAA
This sequence comes from uncultured Verrucomicrobiota bacterium, assembly GCA_913058185.1. Lineage (GTDB taxonomy): Bacteria > Verrucomicrobiota > Verrucomicrobiia > Opitutales > Opitutaceae > Actomonas. Next base: position 10,711 of record CAJXQX010000064.1, on the reverse strand, counting down.
AAGCCCTGGCATCAGGATCACGCCTACTTTGACTACCCACTCGACACCCCCGTCGTCGGGGTGTGGATCGCACTCGATGAAGCCAACGTCGAAAACGGCTGTATGCAGATCATGCCCGGTCGCCACAAGGAACCCATCATCCATTTCCAGCGGCGTGATTGGCAGCTCTGCGACACCTCCGTGCTCGGAACCAACTCCGTCGCCGCTCCGCTTTCCAGTGGAGGCATGTTAATCTTCGACGGCAAACTCCCTCACGGCACCCCCCACAACAACTCCCCCAAACGCCGCCGCGCCCTGCAGTTCCACTACGCCCCAGACGATATCCACAAGTCCCCCCCCGAGGTCCGCCTCGAAGCATTCGGCAGCGAAGGCAAAAACGTGAGCTGCTGATCTCTTTCTCGTCACTCATTCAAGGAGACAACCCCGGGGCACTTCGTTCCGGGGGTTTTTGGGCACCGGCGCATTTCTACGCGGCGAAAAGGGTCCGCGCTTGCGCGGTGGGGTTGAGAGGATCACCGTCGATGTTTCACAACTTAATACACCCCTCAGACACCACCAAACCGTTTCCAAACCATGGCAAAAAACTCCGTCTCTAAAACCACCGCACCTGCACCCGCCAACGCCGTCGCCGCCCGCAAAAACGTCGACCTCGCCATCAGCGCCATCACCAAACAATTCGGTGAGGGTTCGATCATGCGTCTGGGCGATAACACGAGGATGAAGGTCGAAACGATCTCGACCGGTTCGCTCGCCATCGACCTCGCACTCGGCGTCGGCGGACTGCCCCGCGGCCGCATCGTGGAAATCTACGGTCCTGAATCTTCCGGTAAGACCACCTTCTGTTTGAGCGTCATCGCCGAAGCTCAACGCAACGGCGGTCTCGCCGCCTTCGTCGACGTCGAGCATGCCCTCGACCCGAAATACGCTCGCACCGTCGGCGTGAACCTAGACGACCTGCTCGTTTCTCAACCTGACTCCGGTGAAGACGCGCTCAACATCACCGAGACCCTCATCCGGTCCAACGCCATCGACGTCATCATCATCGATTCGGTCGCCGCCCTCGTTTCCAAACACGAGCTCGATGGCCAGATGGGTGACGCCACCGTCGGCTCCCAGGCCCGCCTCATGTCGCAGGCTATGCGTCGCCTCACCGCCGTGGTGAGCAAGACCAAGTGCATCTGTATCTTCACCAATCAGATTCGCGAAAAGATCGGCGTCATGTTCGGTAGCCCCGAAACTACTCCTGGTGGTCGTGCGCTCAAGTTCTTCTGTTCCGTCCGTATCGACATCCGTCGCCGCGAGCAAATCAAACAGCCCGACGGCACCGTCATCGGTAACCGCACCAAGTTGAAGATCGTTAAAAACAAAGTCGCCCCGCCCTTCACCGAGTGCGAATTCGACATCATGTATAACGAGGGTATCTCCGCGAGTGGTTCCGTGGTCGATCTTGGTCTCGAACACAAGGTGCTCGAGAAACGTGGCGCTTGGATTTCCTACAACGGTGACTTGATCGGCCAAGGCCGTGACGCCGCCAAAGCTGAGATTCGCGACAAGCCGGAGCTGGCCAAGGAAATCATGGATAAGGTCTTGGCAAACGTGAAGGCCGCCGCCGAAGCGCCCAAAAAAGATGCTGCTAAAAAAGCCTAAAGCCTCCCCGTTTTCACTCCCCGCCCGCCTGGCTCTGCTGAGCCTCGCCGGTGGGTTGGGACTTGGGGTGCCCGCCGTCCTAGCGAAGGATAAAGTCATCTCCGCTCCGCCCGTGTTCGTCGGCATCGATGATACCGGGCCGACTTGGAAAACCACCGCCGAGCTCCGCAAGGCGGCCGAGACCGGCGACCCACTCGCCTGCTTCCAATACGCTCAACTCCTCGAAGTCGGCGATCAAGTGGAACAGGACGAAGCCGCCGCCTTCGTGTTCTACCGCAAAGCCGCGCTCAACGAGCACCCCGAGGCCGTCTTCCAAGTCGGAAAATCCTATCACGAAGGTCTGCTTGGCCAGTCGGTGAATCACAAACTCGCCCTCGATTACTACGAGCGCGCTGCCTACCTCGGCTCACCCGAAGCGACCTACAACGTCGGCGCAATGCTCGTCAGCGGACGCGGCGTCAGACGTGACTACGTTGAAGGACTCGCGTGGCTCATGCTCGCCACCGAACGCGGCACCGATCCCAGTGCCGTCGACCAAGTCAAAACTCGACTCAGCCGCTACCCCGACCGCATCGAACGGGCCGAAGAACGTCTCGCGGGAATCAAAGCGAAAATTGCCCAAAATTCGAATCCGCGCGACGCCGAACTCGACCTGGCTCCCCCTGTCGTAAAACCCGCAACGCCTACTCTGAAGCCGCAAATCGGCAAGCCTGCTCTGCCCAGCTTCGCGCCCTCCGCGCATAAGCCCAGTTTTGGTATTCCGAAGATTTCGATTCCAAAACCCAAACCACCACCCGTCGAGCCCACCGAACCCTCCGCGGAGCAGCCCCCCGGGTCCTGATTCAATCTCCCATGGACTTAAACCTCTCCGGCCAGAACGTTGCCGTCTTTGGCGCGGCTCAGGGAATCGGACGAGCGATTGCGGAACAGTTTGAAGCCGAAGGTTGCTCCGTTGTCGGATTCGATCAGTCGCCTGATTCTCCCGCGTTAAAGAACACCGGCGAGGTCACCGTAGGAGACGTCACATCGTTCGAACAAGTCAGCGCATTTGCCGACGCTCATTCTGAAACCGATCATGTGGTATTTTCAGTGGGAGTGGGATCCGGTAAGTTTGGTTTTCCTTTCTGGAATCTCGATCCCAGCGATTGGGCACGGGTGCTTGAAGTGAATTTAGTGGGGGCGGCCAATGTCGCCCATGCCTTCGCCCCCCATCTCACTCAAAATGGCCGCGGGTCACTGCTGTTTCTGGTTTCGGTCGCAGGTCAGACGGGTTCCCCAACCGACCCACCCTACAGCGCAGCGAAAGCCGGCCTGATCAACTTCATGCAAGTGGTCGCAAAAGACTGCGCTCCATTTAACGTGCGAGCCAACGCGCTTTCTCCGGGCATGGTGAAGACTGAACTCAACGAATCGGTGTGGGCCGCTGGCCAAGTCAATTTGCCCGTCTCCGAACAGCAGGACTACGCCACTTGGGCGGAAACAAAAATCAAAATAATCTCTCCGCTGGGGCGTTGGCAAACCCCTCCCGAATTTGCGACCATGGCGACCTACCTCGCATCCAAACACGCCCGCAACATCACCGGCCAAACGATCAACATCGACGGTGGACAAGTGATGCACGCGTAACCGCGCACGTGGGTCACCCCACCCCTTTGCTGCCCCAATGATCTCCCTTTTCAGAAACACCCTTCTCCTCCTTGCGTTCATGGGGGCTCACGCCGTCGCAAACGCCGAAACCCCGCCGAATGTCATCCTGCTCATGGGCGATGATCATGGCTGGGATGAAGTCGCCTACAACGGGCACCCGCACCTACACACCCCCGTGCTCGATGAGATGGCTGCGACCGGATTGCGACTGGACCGGTTCTACTCAGGGCATCCCTCTTGCTCGCCCACCCGCGGGAGTTTTCTGACCGGCCGCCATCCCAACCGCTACGGCACGTTCTCGCCCAACTGGTCCATGCGTCCGGAGGAAATTTCCATCGGGCACATCATGCAAAAAGCCGGCTACCGCACCGGCCACTTTGGCAAATGGCACGTCGGTCCGGTGAACAAAAACTCCCCCACCAGTCCCGGCGCCATGGGGTTCGATGAGTGGTTATCCCACGATAACTTTTTCGAACTCGATCCCGTGCTCGTGCGTAACGGCGGTGAGCCGCAAAAATTTCCCGGCGAAGGCTCCGAAGTCATCATCGACGAAACCATCAACTTCATCGGACGCGCCCAAAAAAAGAACCAACCGTTCCTCGCTGTCGTATGGTTTGGTTCTCCGCACGAACCCTACATGGGCCTGCCAGAAGACCTCGCCCTCTACGACGACCTGCCGGAAGAATACGCCGCCAAAATGGTCAACCTCACCAGCACCGAAACCGGCGAAGCCACCACCCGTCGCTTGCGCGACGTGTTGCGTGAACGCTACGCCGAAATCACGGCCATGGACCGCGCCATCGGCAAACTTCGCGACCATCTCAAAAAAACCGGCCTGCGCGACAACACCATCGTGTTATATTGCGGCGACAACGGCGTGCCTTCCAGCGGCGACGGCGCAACCAATCCATTCCGCGAACTCAAGGGTAGTGTCTACGACGGCGGTATCCGCGTCCCCGGCGTTATTGAGTGGCCCGCAAAAATCTCGCTGCCGAGAGTATCCAACCTACCCAGCGTCACCAGTGATCTGCTACCTACGCTCTCCGACCTCGTGCGGCAACCTCTGCCCGATCGGCCGATAGACGGCGAAAGCCTGGTCCCCCTTCTGACGAGCGACATGAAGACGCGCGAAACTCCCATATTCTTCTGGAGTTTCGATAATTCCAACGAAGCGGAAAACCACCCCGTTCCTTATATTGATCCTGAGCTTCAAGAAGGCACCACCCCATTGATCAAAATGATGGCCGGGAAATACACCCGCACGTTCCGCAACCAGGCGCACGCGGTAATCAACGCCACCGATTTTAATGGCCCAAGGGCCGTAGTCCACGACGGTTTCAAATTAGTCATCGACGGCGAAAATATCCTTGGAGTCGAGCTCTTCGACCTAGCGAACGACCCCACTGAATCCACCAACCTAGCCTCCCGCTACCCAGCCAAAACCGAGGCACTGAAAAGACGCCTCCAATACTGGCAATTTTCAGTGCTCCAAAGCCTCACCAGCGCTGACTACGAATAGACCGTCGCCTTTAATGGTGTTAATTCAAAATTAGCACCGACACCAAGGGCGTAGGGTCATCGGCCGCCAAGCTCGTCGAAACGAAACCCACGAACACGAATGCCTGTCCGTGCATCATTGCGGTTCGCAACTTCGTCCTCATGGCCAGGAAGAGAGATTCCGTCACCCATCAGCGGCGAGATCATATCCAATCATCTGGGCTTTTGAATAACCGCGAAAGTAGAGCCACCCTTGCGGGAGTGACCACAAGGGAATCAACTCTTTATTCCGATGACCTCACCAATTCCTCCTGCGCCCGACTCCTCCTTGGTGGTGGCACGTGAATTGTCCAAGACCTACGGGTCGGGGAACGCCGCGGTGCATGCGCTGCGAGGCGTTAATCTCGATCTGCCCAAGGGAGAACTGGTGGTGCTCTTAGGTGCTTCGGGCTCCGGCAAATCGACCCTACTCAATCTGATCGGGGGATTGGATAACCCCACGGGGGGTTCGTTGCACTATCGCGGTTGGAATGTGGCGCAGGCTGATGAGGCCGGTCTCACTGCCTACCGACGCGATGTGGTGGGGTTCGTATTTCAATTCTACAACTTGATCGCGAGCCTCACGGCCCGGGAAAACATCGGTCTAATCACTGAAGTATCACGTGATCCCATGTCGACAGACGATGCCCTCGCCTTGGTCGATCTCACCAACCGGGCGAATCATTTTCCGGCGCAACTTTCCGGCGGTGAACAACAACGCGTCGCCATTGCTCGCGCCATCGCCAAACGCCCCGAGTTACTCCTCTGCGACGAACCTACCGGCGCTCTCGACGTGAAGACTGGCGTGCTCGTGCTGGAAGCAATCCAACGCATCAATCGTGAGATCGGCACCCTCACGGTAGTCATCACCCACAACGCCATTCTGGCCGAAATGGCCGACCGCGTTTTCACCATGTCCGACGGTCGCCTCGAATTAGCGAAGGTGAATGCCAATCCGCGACCTGTGGGCGAATTGGCATGGTGATATTTATAGTGAATCCTTCGATACAAACCGAAAAAGGTAGGGGGTGCTCGCCGAGCGCGCCTTGCGGTTGGGGTCATGAATTCGGCGCGCTCGGCGAGCACGCCCTACCCCATCCTTTACCCCAACACCAAGCTCTTTGCTAATGGAGCTACTCGATCTCAAACTTCTCCGTGACCTGAAGGCGCTTAAATCTCAGGCCTTCGCCGTGGCCCTCGTCATGGCCTGCGGGCTGGCGATGATGATCATGACGCGAAGCCTCATTCGCTCACTCGATCAGGCCCGTGACGGCTACTACGAAAAGCACCGCTTCGCCGAGGTTTTCGCTGGGTTAAAACGGGCTCCAGATAGCACCCGCGAAAAACTCGCGGCAATCCCGGGAGTGGCTGCCGTCGAGACCGGGGTCGAAGTAAGCGTAACGCTTGATCTACCTGATCTACTCGAACCCGCGTCGGGTCTGATAAACGCCGTGCCCGATCGGCGACCGACCATCCTAAACAAACTGTATTTGCGTCGCGGAAATCTACTCGAGGGGTCGAGTCGATTGGAAGTGTTGGTGAGTGAAGCATTCGCGGAAGCCAATGCACTCAATCCGGGTGACCCCATCGCCGCCATTCTCAATGGCCGCCGGCTCGAACTGCGCATCGCAGGCATCGTGTTAGCGCCGCAATACGTGTTCGAAGCCCGCCCGGGCAGTGCCCTTCCCGATAACAAAACTTTTGGGATTTTCTGGATGCGCGAACAAGAACTTGCGGAAGCTTTCAACTTGGAAGGTGCGTTCAATACGCTCGCACTTTCCTTGGCTCCGGGCGCATCAGAACCTGAGGTTATCGCCGAAGTAGATCGTATTCTCGAACCTTACGGTGGGCTCGGTGCATACGGTCGTTCCGAGCACCCGTCCAATATTCGCGTCGATGATGAGATCCGGGTTTTGGACGGACTATCATTCGGATTTCCTCTCGTTTTTCTGAGCGTCGCCGCGTTCATGACCCACTCCGTCATGAGTCGACAAATCGCGTTGCAACGCGAACAGATCGCGATCCTCAAGGCCTTCGGTTTCGCCAACCGAACCATCGCGTGGCATTATATTAAATTCGCTTTGCTGATCGTAATCGTAGGCACCAGTCTCGGCACGCTGGGAGGGTTTATATTCGGACTAAAACTGGTGGACATGTATCACTTGTTTTTCCGTTTCCCTCGGCTCGAGTTCGTGCCGGCCACGGGCGCAATTATTGGGGCGTTAATTGCGAGCTCGGCCGCAGCGTTAATCGGCGTCGCGGGTGCCGTTCTTAAAGTCGTGAAACTCTCGCCCGCGGAAGCAATGCGTCCTGAACCACCCGCAAGTTTCCGACCGGCCATCGCTGAGCGTTTGGGTTTTTCGAAGTGGTTGACCGTCTCGCTCCGCATGGCCCTGCGTAACGTGGAACGTAAACCGTGGCAGGCCATATTTACTACGGTCGCACTAGCCATGGCTACAGGTATCCTGATTATTCCCAATGCTTTCCGAGATGGCGTTCGCCACATTCTCGATTTTCAATGGGACGTCGTGCAGCGGCAAACCGTAACCGTGTCCCTCGTCGAACCGGGGCCCATGCGGGCGGCGCATGACTTCAGTCAACTCCCCGGGGTTGTGCTGGCAGAACCGTTTCGCACCGTGCCGATAGAAATGGTTTCTGGCCAGCGTTCGCGCCGCCTTGCCCTACATGGCATCGTCAAAGACGCCGACCTCAACCGCGTAATGGGACAAGATAATTTGCCGCTGCAGTTGGAACAATCGGGTCTGATTATTTCCGAAGCCTTAGGCGATTCACTTGAGGTGCGTCCAGGCGATTTGGTGACGATCAATGTGCTGCAAGGAAAACGTCGATCGATCACGATTCCGATTGGCGGATTTTCACAGGATTTCGCCGGGATCGCTTCATTCATGGAACTGCATGCGCTCAATCGATTACTCGGCGAAGGCGACCGCATCACGGGTGCATTTATCAGCGTGGCTGGCGGTCAATGGGAAGCGTTTTTGCGCGAACTCAAGGAAACCCCGCAGGCCTCCGGAGTCGTGATCAAAAATGCTATGCGACAGAGTTTCCGTAAAACCACGGCGGAGAGTATTGGGTTGATTCAAGTGATCTATTCGAGCTTCGCGACGATTGTCGCTTTTGGCATTGTTTATAACAGTGCGCGAATCGCGTTGTCCGAACGAGCGCGTGAACTTGCAACGTTACGCGTGCTTGGATTTAGCCAAGGCGATGTCGGCAGTATCCTCGTCGGGGAACTCGTTGTGTTGGCTGCCATTGCCCTGCCCCTCGGTTTGTGGATCGGGTCAGGGATGGCCTCGTTGTTGATCCAAAGTATCAACACCGAAACCGTGCGACTGCCTCTCGTCCTATCGGCCTCGAACTACGCCTACGCCACTCTAGTCATCACTCTCGCGACTGCTATCTCGGCGTTGATCGCGTGCCGTAAACTCAATCAACTCGATTTGGTCGGCGCCTTGAAAGCCACCGAATGATGCGCTTCCTGTAAGCTTACAATTAATCGTCCATGACCGATACAGCTGAACCTCCCTTTGACCCGACCGCGGGCGACAATCACCAGCGCCGACGCAAAGGATGGCGATGGATCGCTGGCGTCATTTTATTGGCGTTGATCGTCGCTGGCATGTGGCCCGCGCCCTTGCCGGTTGAGACGGCCGTGGTGACCCGCGGTGATCTCATCGCCACCGTTAATGAAGAAGGCGTCACGCAAGTGCGTCATCGCTACGTTGTCTCGAGCCCAGTGGCCGGACAATTACGTCGCATCGACTTAAAACCCGGAGCGCGAATCGTCGCTGGTGAAACCGTGCTGGCCGTGCTTGAACCCGCCAGTGGTGATATCCTCGATCGGCGCAGTCGCGCCCAAGCCGAAGCCCGGGTGCGGGGAGCCTCGAGTCAGGTTGACCAAGCCGAGGCGCAACGCGCGCGCGCCGCGGCCGCGCTCAACTTGGCTCAATCGAAAGCGACGCGTCAGCGTTCCCTCGGCGATCAACAATTGGTTTCCCAACAGGTGCTCGATGTGGTGATCAACCAAGAGCTCACAGCCGCACAGGAAGACCGCGCTTCGACCTTCGGCCTGCAGGTTGCTCGGTATGAACTTGAACAAGCCCAAGCGGTTCTCGATCACGGAAACCCATCTGATGACCAGAGCGCGGAGGCCGGCATAAAAATCAAATCTCCCGTAAGTGGCCGCGTGCTACGTGTCATGCAGGAAAGCTCCCGTATCGTCACGGGTGGCATTCCTATTCTTGAAGTAGGAGACCCGACCGATCTGGAAGTGCGCGTGGAGGTTCTCTCTCGAGACGGGGTGGCTATCGCGCCGGGTGCGCGCGTTTGGCTCGAACAATGGGGTGGCGACTTCGATCTCGAAGCGCGCGTGCGTTGGGTCGAACCCGCTGCCTTCACCAAGGTATCCGCTCTCGGGGTAGAGGAGCAGCGCGTTAACGTGCTGGCCGACCTCACTACCCCACCCGACCAACGCGCCAACCTCGGTGATGGCTTCCGGGTGGAGGCTCGAATCGAAAAAGCACGACGCGACGATGTCATTCTCATTCCCGCCGGAGCCCTTTTCCAAGAAGGCGACACGTGGTCCACGTTCGTGCTGCAAGGCAACGTGGTCGAGCAACGGTCTGTCCAACCCGGCCTGAGTAACGGTCTCTATACCGAAGTTATCGAAGGTTTGTCCGTCGGAGAGCTCGTAGTTCTTTACCCAGGAGATCGCGTCGCCGACGGCAGTAGAGTCGCCTCAATCGGCAAATAACAACTAATATAACCATATCTAGTATATCAGTTTAAGTATGTAAGTAACCATAATGGTTACTTACATACCCAATCGACACCGAGATTCTGTCCGTAGGACCCGGGTGGGACGAATGTGGTTTCGTTTTGCGTCCGACGGGGAACCGGATTCGGTCTGGCTGTTCGCATGTCCGACTCAACCGAAACCATTGCTGCTCCCGCCACCCCAGCCGGCACCTCCGCTATCGCGGTGGTGCGGGTCAGTGGCCCCTCCTGCGCGGCCATTGCAACATCGGCGTTTGCCGACGCGTTGGAGCCCCGGGTGGCCAGTCATCAAGCCTATCGGGATACAAACGGTCACGAAGTTGATGATGTCTTGGTGACCTTCTTTGCCGGACCCCGCTCATACACCGGCGAAGATGTGTTGGAAATTTCGACTCACGGCAACCCAGTAATTACTCAACTTGTTCTAAATGACTTGTTTAAGCGAGGATGTCGTGCAGCCGAGGCGGGCGAGTTCACGCGTCGAGCGTTTCTCAATGGGCAATTGGATCTGAGCCAGGCGGAGGCCGTGATGGACCTTATCCACGCCCGCAGTGCCCGCGCAGTGGCCGCGGCCAATCAACAACTGCAAGGCAGCCTGGGAAGGCACCTGACAGCGCTTATCGATGAACTTTTGTTAGGACTAGCCCGCGTAGAGGCCTACATCGACTTTCCCGAAGAGGATTTACCCGCCGAGGATCGTCAAATTGTGGATAAACTATTGGGCAATGTTCTACGGGGAACGGAGCGGCTTTTAGCCACTCATCGCTACGGGGAACTTTTGCGTGATGGCATCAAGACCGTGATTTTGGGCGAGCCCAACGCCGGGAAAAGTTCTCTATTGAATGCTTTGGTCGGTCGTGAGCGGGCGCTGGTTAGCAATCAACCTGGCACCACTCGGGATTACTTGGAAGAAACGGTCATGGTCGGTCCGCACTGCTTGCGCCTAATCGATACGGCCGGGCTGAACCCTGAACCCGGTGAAGTCGAACGGTTGGGTATCGCTAAAACCATCGAACGGTTGCAGCAGGCTGATCTCTGTCTCTTATACACATCTGACGCTGCCGACGACTCCTTACGTGTAGAT
>CAJXQX010000063.1 GCA_913058185.1 uncultured Verrucomicrobiota bacterium | reverse complement strand
GTAACGGAGAGTCCCAAATGAAGTGGACGGTTCTTACGGTGTAATAATTTCGAACTGATGGCTACTCGCTACTCGCTACCCACTACTCGCTACTTTAGTTAAACGATATGGCTAAACCTGTTGTTCTCATCACCGGCGCTTCCCAAGGAATTGGCGCGAGTATTGCTAAAGTCTTCGCGAAGGAAATTAGCGGCGTGCGTTTGGCACTCGTGGCGCGCAATGAGAAGAATCTTACCAAAACCGCGACGGCTTGTGCGAAGTTGGGCGCGAAGGTGGAGACCTTCCTCTGCGACGTGAGTGATGAGTCTGCCGTGAGTGAAATGACCGCGGCGGTGTTGAAACGATTCAAGCAGGTCGATGTGTTGATCAACAACGCGGGTAAATTTGAACCGACGGATTTTTTGACCATGAAAGTCACGGATCTCGACCGGTTGTGGAATGTCAACTTGCGGAGCCTATTTTTGGTTTCCCAAGCCTTCGCCCGCGGCATGGCCGAGCGAGGCAGTGGGCACATCTTTAACATGAGTTCCATCGCCGGTCAGCAGGCCTATCCGGGAGGAGCCGGCTACTGCGCAGCGAAGTTTGGCGTCACCGGTTTGTCCAAAGTGATGCGCGCCGAACTCATGGCCAAAGGTGTTCGCGTAACGACGGTCTATCCGGGCGCGACCGTTTCTCCTTCTTGGAAAGGTAGTGGCATGGATACCAAACTCATGATGCCGACCAAAGATGTCGCCCGTGCTTTCTACGACATCTACCGCCTGTCCCAAAACACGGTGGTCGAGGAAATCGTGCTTCGCCCGCAAGGTGGGGATTTTTAATCCCAATCGCAGAGACTTGATACGTGGGTGGCGGAGCCGTCGCGTTGCCAGCTGTCGAGTTGGGCTTGATCCTTGAGTTGTTGGCCGCGTTGGCGGGGCACGAGGGCGTAGGCGTTGGAGACGCCGGGGAGGGCGGTCATGTCGCCCCAGAGTTTTTCAAATTGAGCCACGGGATAGACGTCTTCCTGGCCATGGCCCCAACGTTTTTTGACGTCTTTCAATGTGACATAGGTCGGCACTTTAGCAGCCACGGCCCGCACGGCTTCGTTGATGTGATCTACGTTGTCGAGGTCGTCGCGACTGAGGCCGAACACGCCGAGTAGTTTGTCGATATTCACCCAGCAGGTGTTGGCGTTGTAATAAGAAAGGCGGAATTCATCTTCTTCGTTGGGTAGGGCCAATCCTTCGACGATGCGGACCGATCCGTTGATTCGAGCGAAACCGCCGCCGTGGTCTTCGATCCGTTTGGTGATCGCTTCCCAACCGAGCGTAGCGTCGCTGGCATTGAACCAACCCCGCATCGCCGGATCGGCGGTGGCGCCGAGGGTATCGATGTTGTGCACCATCAAGGTGCGCAGGTTGGGTTGCTGTTTGAGCAGGTCGCGCAGCGTGCCGTTTTTAATGAGATTCGGAATTTCGAACCAATGGCCGACCGGATGTAGGCACTGGCCCGGTAGGTTGTCGGTGTAGTCGGTGGCTTCGCCAGATGTGCGAGCCCAATTGGCCAGCGCGGCACGCACACTCGCGCGCATCTTCTGTTGTTGTTCGTCGAGCTTTTGTTGAGCGGTTTCCTCCCAGGCGAATTGCAGATCACGCATCGTGGGCACCATGCGCAATCCGATGGATCGCCCGGGCGACAATCGCACGGTGTTGCCGAAGGTGTCCGGTTGGCTGCGCTGTAAGTAGGCCTCGGTCGGGGCGTGGGTGAGATAACTGGTGGTGAAAACGTGAGGGATGTCCGCGCCAGACTGCGCCATGGACCGCCGGGTCTTGGCGAGATGGACGTCGATAAAGCTGCGGTGTTGTCCGTCAAATTTGGTGAACGGATGCAATCCCTTCACGCAACCGGCGCCTTGGGTCCAGCGGCTGCCAACTCCAGCTGCGTAGGTGACGATGGCGAGTTCGCCCCGAGCGAGAGCGGTCTCACCGGCGGCGCGATGGGTGTCGGCTGAAGTGCGCAGATCGAACAGGTCGTCGGTCTCCAGATCCTCGATAGTCGTCTCGGAGGGCAGGCGATTCAAAGCGAGGCCGATACGACCCTCGCGGAGATCATGGCGGATCTCTTCGTGTTGGGTAGGATCGAACCCGTTGGCATCTAGCAGGCCGCGCAAATCATCTTCGCCGGATTCGCCCGCGTTGACGTTGGGCATCAACTGCGCTCGGCTGATATCGTCGATCCTGAGCGCAACACTGATCTCGGCGTCGTTTTGGGCGGCGCGCGTGAATTGGGTTAGATCGTTTTGTTCACGGGTCGTGAGTTCGCGTGTATCACGCCGCAGAATACCGGGAGTGACTTGGCGATAGTAGGCGGCGGGCAACAGGGCCTGACGATCGGTCAGCAGTTGGGCCGTTGATCCGTTCTCATTGATCGTAAAATCATAAACCACGGGATTCATGGCAAAGGGCAGCGAGGCTTCGAGGTCGCGTTTGGCTTGGAGCATGATCTCCAGCAGGCGGGTTTGGCCCTCCGTTTTGCGGGCAGGATCGAAGATGAAGCCCATACCTCCGCCAGACATACCGCCGAGCATCCAGAATCCCCAGAAATCGTCGCCGAACTCCGCGCGAATTTCGGTGATCAAACGTTCGGTGTAGCGGTTGCTCACCCACGGAATAATGGTTTGCAGGGCCTCGGTGAAGTTATTGGTGAGGGCAGCTCCGAGTGCCTTGATATCCCCGTCGGCGAGGTGCTTTAGAATAGCTTCGAGTGTCGCGATGGTTGTGCCGCTGGCCTGCCACTCCTTCGCGGAACGGAGCAGATACTTCTCGGTGACCATCTCCAAAATCGGGCCGACGTTCTGGGCCATACCGCCGTGAACGAGCACGAGGGATTCTTGGAGTTTTTGGCGTGAAGATGCGGGAATGCGGGACTCGTCTAAAATGGTGTGACAGGGCAAGAGGGTGCCCCGACTGATGCCGTGCTCCGCATCCTCGGCCGTCGCCGTAGCTCCCTCGATGAGTTTGATGCCGGGCCAGATGCCGCCCGAGTCCTGCCAGCCTCCGCCGGAGCCGCCAATCCATTCACCCAATATAGCTCGAGCGGCGACGATGCGGCGGTCGTTCTCGGTCAGCGGTCCGGAAAGCGCAGCGACTTGGCCCGTGGCCCGCATGCACGCGGCGATCAGCGCGCCCAATAGATTGGTGGAAACGGCGAGCCGGGAACCCTTGGGGATGCCGTTGACGTTGGAGATGAGTTCGAAGCCGCGACCGGGGCCGAATATACGGCCAAGTAGTTCGGCCAGACTTGCGCCGGAGCGTTCGATCCCGGGTGGGATTATTCCGGCGGAAATGACAGCTGCCTTGAGCAGACCGAGGTAGTCTCGGCCGAAGTTGAATACTTCCTCCAAATCGGAGATTCACACGCTGGCCTCCAGATCCACACTGGCCAAGCGGAGCACGGGCTCGTCGATCACGCGGAAGAAGGCTTCGACCGGAGGTCGGGTTTGGTCGTCGCGTCCGTGCACGCCCAAGTCGATCGACACGTTGATCACACGGGCGCCCTCCGGGTAGTCCATGCCAAGAAAGAAGATGTCGCTCTAAGCACAATGGGTCAGATCCATGCGCACCGCGGTGCGTTCGACGAGGAGCGGAATAGTTGGGTCGGCCGAGGTTGAATCAGCTAGTAGCTCACGGCGCACTTTAAGGGCCTGATCCATCGGATGGCCGAGGCGGAACATCCAAGCGTTGCCCCGGGTGGAGCGTACGGTGCGACGGACTTGATTGGCGAGGGTTTGAAAGGCAAGGGCGTGATAGCCGGCGGCGAGCGCGCTGCACAGGGTATCGTTGGGGCCTTGGGTGGTTTGCTCGGCGAGCAAGACACTGATGGCTTCCTCGAACCGACGATCCCACAGGTTTTGGAAAGCGCGGTAGGGGACTCGGCCTGAAGCGCCGAGCTTCGGCTGCCGCGGCAGATGGTAGCGATGAATGGTGTGAAGGAAGAACAAGGCCCGCACCCTTTGATAAAGATTGGTCTCTCTGCGGCGGTAGGTTTCGAGCGCATCGGCGGCGGCGAGGAGTTCAGACAGTGATTGGTTCTCGCACCATGAGTCGACCGCTTGATCGCGGATTGCTGCGTCGTCCTCGCGGATAATGTTGAGCAACGGGTGTATCGCTTAGGCAGATGTTTGACCGAGGAGCTCTATGATTTGCGACATCACTTGATCGCGATCTTCACCGCCCAGTGACAGTGCGAGTTGGGCGTTGAGGAGACCGTATTGCGCGCCGACATCGTAGCGTCGTCCGGCGATTTTGAGGGCGAGGTAGCGGCGGCGATCTGCGAGAGCGTGCAAGGCGGGAGAGAGGCCCAAGGTTTGGTCGGGTGCGGCGGCTTGCTGTTCTTCGAGGATTTCGAAGATCTGTTGATCGAGGACATGCAGTCCAAAGAAACACAGGTAGAAACCGGCCCGCATTCCGGGAACTAGGAGCTCTTGCTCGGCTACC
Organism: uncultured Verrucomicrobiota bacterium; assembly: GCA_913058185.1. Taxonomy (GTDB): domain Bacteria; phylum Verrucomicrobiota; class Verrucomicrobiia; order Opitutales; family Opitutaceae; genus Actomonas. Next base: position 19,033 of record CAJXQX010000063.1, on the reverse strand, counting down.
GTAGGGGTGGGTTTCTCGAGCACGGATTCGATTTCATAGAGCGGTAGGTCGCCTCCAAGTAATTTGCCGCCCACGGCTCCAAATGAAGTGAGTTGGCTTTCGCGGGTGGGTTGAACTGCGGAGACGGGCGCTTTCTCAGCAGCGGCGACGGCCAGCAATTGGCGAGCGCAGCTTTCCGTCGTGTCACTCAGATGAATATGGTCACCGACCAGATGGAGGAAGGGCGCGTCGCCCATGTGGTCGCGCCCACACAGGATCGCATCGCCGTAGCCACGGGGGGATTCCTGCACGGCAAATACGGTGCGTGATCGAAATTCTCCACAGGCTTCGACGTAGGCTTTTTCATCGCCCGGACAGACCACCACACAGAACTGCTCGATTCCCGCGCCGGCGGCTTCGCGCAAAACAATTTCCAAGGCGGATCGGGAAACGCCATCACGGTCGATGAGGATCTGAAGCGGAAGCGTCCGTTGGTGAGGATTGGCGGCGGTGATGAGGGCTTGGCCGACGTTCATGATGGGATCACTTAGCATCATGACGCGGGCCACGATCGATCAATCCCTTTCCAGCAGCCGATTCGGCCGTAAGGAATGCTCAGCGGAGCGGATCGTCTTCCGTTGGAGCGGGGGGAGGCTTCACCTCGGCTGGGTTCGGATTGTTGAGTTGGGTCGACAAGGAGGTGCCAGCGGGTTGGCGGGTGCGTTTAAAGACTTTTTGAAAGAACAGGTTGTTGGGCACTCGCCACTCGCTGCCCTCATGGTCAATGAGGGTGGTGAAAAAGAAATTCAGATCGATGACTCGGCCGGAAACATTTTCCGATGGCACCGCAATGTCATCTCCGACTTGGAAAGGCCGAATGATCACCAGCAGAATAGTTGCAGAGGTGTGACTGAGCAGACTCCAAACGGCGACGAACCCAATCGCGATCATCGCCAAAACGGTGGTGACGAGAGCCCAGAGGCCTCCGAGCTCGAAGCCGAATACACCGAGAACTAAAACGACCACTACGATGCGCACGAGCCAGCGCAGAGCCATTCGTGCCGGAAGGATGTCGGCCTCAGATAGATCGGTGCGTTTAGCGAGGAGTCCAAGACTCCTTGAGACCACGAGATTAATCAGCACCCCACCGAGGATGATTATGATCGCCACCGGTAGGGCAGCTATCAGCGAAGGCATGAGCGCAGAGAGCCTGATCCAGAGTTCTTCAATCTTCATATTCGTAGCCCGAATCTGCACTCGGAATGAGCGCTAAGTCAACGTAAGGGGATCTGCTTCAATATGATGGCGTCGCGCCAATCTTCCCGGCCACCCATTCGCCATGACGGCAGGCACTGGCCAGAGATTGTTGGGGTGGGAGCTTGTTGTGCAGGAGATGGGAGAGCAATCGGGCTAAAAACGCGTCACCACAGCCTACGGTATCCTGAACTTCGACGGACTGGCCGGGTTCCCAGAACCACTCATCGTTGGCGAGTAATCCCGCCCCGCGTGAGCCGGCAGTGATGCAAACCATGGCGCAACCATACTCCTGGGCGAGGGTGCGGGCCATGGCTTCCTCGGAATCCGGTTGTTCCTCGACGGTGTTGAGCACGATACGGGCGGTTTCTTCCGAATTGAGTTTCAAGAGATCACATTTCTTGGCGCGATTTTTGACCAACTCAAGGTCGTCGTGTGGCGCGCGTAGATTTACGTCAAAAACGCGCAACGCATTCTTCGGTAGCACCTCCATGATGCGATCCAAGGCGGATTGATTCACTCGGCTACGGAGGGCGAGGGAACCGAATACGATGGCTTGGGCGTGGTAGGCGGTGCGCGTCGTATCCTCGTTAACCATGATCTGGTCCCAGGCCACACTCGGGGTGATGTGATAGGTTGCATCACCGCTCGGTCCGGTCTCGGCGACTACGGTGCCAGTGGGCAGTCCCGCGTGAAACGTGATGAGGTCGGTCGATATATTCCAGCCGTGGAGTCGTCGCGCTAGTTCGTCACCCAGCTTATCCCGCCCCAATCCTGAAAGTAGATGTACCTCCTCCCCGAGCTGTTTGAGATGATAGGCGACGTTGAATGGTGCTCCACCCGGGAAGAGACCGGCGGGCAGAAAATCCCAAAGGATTTCGCCGAAGCAAAGGATGTGGGAGCGGGAAGACATGACTGGGGTAAGTCCTAACGGCAGGACGAGTCGTCCGAAGGTTGGACGGAATCTTTGTCGCCGACAATCCTACTGTTGGTGGTAGGATTTATGACGAAAAACTGCGATTTTCGTAAATTACCCTAATCGGCGGCGTAGCCTTTGAGGCCGAGCGCTTGGTAGGCCTTAGGCGTTAGCGTGCGGCCTTGAGGCGTGCGTTGCAGGTAACCTTCTTGAATCAGAAATGGCTCATGCACCTCTTCGAGCGTGTCAGTTTCCTCGCCGACAGCGATCGCGACGGTGCCGAGGCCAACCGGTCCACCTTGGTAGTTTTCCGCCATGATACGCATGATGCGTTTATCCATCTCATCGAGGCCGCGGGCATCGATTTCGAGCAACTCCAGTGCGCCGGCAGCGACGTCGCGGGTGATCTTGCCATCGGCTCGTTCCTGAGCGAAGTCGCGCACGAAGTTGATCAAGTTGTTGACGATACGTGGCGTGCCGCGGGAACGGGTGGCAATTTCCTTGGCCCCAGCTTCATCGACCTCGACTTCAAGCAAACCACAGGATCGATGCACGATGCCCGTGAGGGTGGGCACATCGTAGTAGTCGAGGCGGGTCTGCAGCGTGAAGCGCGAGCGCAGAGGAGCGGTGAGCAATCCCGAACGGGTGGTCGCTCCGACCAGGGTGAATTTGGGAATCGATAGCCGAACGCTGCGGGCGTTGGGTCCTTGGTCTATCATGATGTCCAAGCGAAAATCCTCCATTGCGGAGTAGAGGTATTCCTCGACCGTTTTGGGGATGCGGTGAATTTCGTCGATGAACAATATGTCGCCTTCCTCGAGACTGGTGAGGAGCCCAGCGAGGTCGGAGGCTTTTTCGACGACGGGTCCCGAGGTCACACGCACGGTTTTCCCGAGCTCATTACCCAGAATGAACGATAGCGTGGTTTTGCCCAAACCGGGAGGACCGCTCAGCAAGATGTGGTTCAATGCATCGCCGCGGCGTTTGGCGGCGCCGACCATGACCTGCAGGCGCTCAATGGTTTTGTCTTGGCCCGTGAAATCGCTGAACGACAAAGGCCGCAGGGCAGCATCGACCGGAGACTCTGGCGCATTAAAAGTCGAAGCGAGGTAGTCGGTGCCTTTGGGTGTTTCGTCGGACATGGATTCGGAGAAAAGGGAGGAGGTGCGGAATGGCGGGTTAGGGGGGCAGGAGGGTGGACCATCCGAGTCGATGAGTTCTAGTTAAAGGTCAGATTGAATTCAAGGGGCGACGCGCTCGGTGCGGTAGTCGATTCGATTTATGGACTGCTCAGGATGTAGCGCCCCATTTTTTTGCTGCCAACTTTTTCCACCAAACCTGCCGCCATGAGCGGGCGCAGTTGATTCAGGGTGCCCTGTTTGGATAATTTTAGAGCCTGCCAGAGTTCGGCTGGTGCCATGCTGCCGTGATCTCGGAGCAGCGCGAGTAGTTGCTCATGCCGCGGACGTAGCACGAGCCTCGTCGCTGACTGCCCGTTGTAGGCTTGGACGCGAAGCCATACATTTTCGAGAGTTTGCCGCAGACCTTCAGTGCAATACTCCAGCCAAACGGTGAGGTCTTCGCCGGATTCCCGCACCTTGGCCAAAGCGGAATAATAACGGGGTCGATCTTCCCAATAATATTCGTCCACCGAAAAGATATGATGGGTGTCGAATCCCCGCCGATACAATTCCCACAGGGCGAGGGCGCGACCGGTGCGGCCGTTGCCATCGGCGAAGGGATGAACGGCTTCGAAACGGTAGTGCAGAATAGCGGAGCTGAGCACGGGGGACAGTTCTCCCGCGTGACGATTCCACCAGTCCAGTAACTCAAACATCAGTCCGGAAACATCGTCGGCAATCGGGGGCACGTAATTTCCCACCCGCACATTGATGGTGCGATAGCGACCGGCTTCGCCCTGATCCATCACCTCGCCCGCGAGAATTCGATGCAGTTCGAACAGATCATCTTGGCGGAGGGTTTCGATACTCACCCGTTTCTCCACATATCGTAACCCGGCGAAATAGTTGACCACTTCTCGCCGGGAACGTTTGTCCGAGGCGGCGGGCTCGCGGCCTTCTTCCAAGGCACGCACCTGTTCCAAGGTCAGAGGATTCCCTTCAATGGCAGTGGAGGCGTGAACGTTGCGGGTGCGGGTATCTTTTTGGAGCGCCGGAATCCAGGATAGTTCAACCGCTGCTCCTTGAATACGCTCACGCAAAGCCGCCACAGTTTCGACCTGGAAAAGCAATTTCGGAGTGATGGTAAACTGCGGTTGGTAGCCCACCCAGTAAGTCAAGTATAAGTCAAGTTATGCGTCAAGTCCGCTCCTCAATGGTCAGGGTCTCCGCCTTCAACCCGAATTTAAAAGAAGGTAACTGTCATATGCTAAGTGACAGTCGGGCCGGGTGCTACCCCTCCCACTCGAGTTGGGCGCCGAGGGAGTTTAGATTTTCGACGAAACGGGGGTGGGCGCGTTTGATGATCTCGGCGTGGCGCACGATACTTTGGCCCGGGATGGACGCAGCCATCATAGCCAGCGCTACTGCTGCTCGGATCACGTAGGGCGAATCGACGACGGCGGGTCGCAGCGGACGTCCGCCGAAGACGATGAGGCGGTGGGGATCACTCACGACGGCGTGGGCGCCGAATTTGGCGAGCTCGGGGATCCACGAAAAACCGTTTTCGTAAACCTTGTTCCAGAAGTGAATGGTGCCGGTCGCGTGCGTGCTCAGCGCGATCATTAGCGGCAATAAATCGACGGAGAAATAGGGCCACGGAGCCGCTTCGATTTTGGGCAGGAGATTCGAAGTGCGGGGAGTTTCGATCTGCAATGATTGGTTGGGGTCCACGATGGCGGTGAGGCCTTCGTGCCGGATGTTTACGCCGAGACGCTTGAAGGCGTGGGTGATGAGATCAAAGTGCTGCGGCACGGAATTTTCGACGCGCACTTCGCCGCCCGTGATAGCGCCGAGGGCGAGGAATGTTACGATCTCGTGATAGTCAGTTCCGATCGTGATGTCGGCACCGTGTAGTTCGGCGACGCCTTCAATCTCGAGGCGACTGGTGCCGATGCCGGTGAGCTTTGCCCCCATGGCGACGAGCGCGTTGCAGAGGTCCTGCACGTGCGGCTCGCTGGCGGCGTTCATGAGGGTTGATTCACCCTCGGCGAGCGCCGCAGCCATCGCGAAGTTCTCGGTGACGGTGACTGACATGTAGTCGAGCCAGGTGCGGTTGGCGGTGAAGCCAGCGGCGGAGAGTTCGAGGGTGAGCGGTTCTTCGCCGGAGATTTCTACGCCGAGAGCGGCGAGGACGTGGAGGTGGGGGTCGATCTCGCGGACTCCGAGTGAACACCCCTTGGTATTGGAGCGGACCGTGATTTTGCGCAGTCGATGCAGTAACGCGGGATAGAGCAGCACCGTGGACCGCATGTCCTGGGGCAGCTCATGATCGGAAAAGTTGGGCGCGAAGTTGGCGTGGTCGATCACCATAGTGGCCGCCTCTCGATCCCAATCGATGGTGGACCCTTGGCTGGAGACAAAACTGACCAGTTTATTCAGGTCGGTGATGTCCGGGACGTTGCGGAGCGTGACGGGCTCGCTGGTAAGGAGCGTCGCGCAAAAGATGGGCAGAACGGAGTTCTTGTTACCGGAAGGGGTGATGGTGCCGGAGAGGGGGTTGCCTCCTTGGACGATAAGATCGGACATCGAACTGGAGCGTGGGAACGGGAATCGTGCTGGGCAAGGCTGAGCTTGCGGAAGACGGTAATTTGATGCTCAGCGGCGGCGCTGATTGCTTCTGAGCTTCGAGTTGATCTTCCCTGAAGGGTGAATTGGACGGATTGATCCTTCCCGCAGGACGGGATGTCAGCTGATTGATTCTCCTTCGCGCGAGGCTTCGGTGGATTGTTTTCTACCGGACTCCGGTAGAAAACAAAAAGGCACCCGCGGTTAAGCGGGTGCCTTGAAATGTTTAACTGGTGGAAGGTCTAGCTCTCGGAAGAGCCACCATTGCCACCATCGTTGCTACGACCACGACCGCGTCCTCCGCGACTGCGACGACGACGGTTGTTGTCGTTGCCACCTTTGTCTCGAGATTGGCCATCGCCACGACCACGGCCGCCACCTTCACCACGAGGACGATCACCACGACCTTGGCCACGGCCGCGACCGCGGTTGCGGCCACGATTGTTGCGTTGGCCACCACGACCCTTTTTCGGGGCTGGTTTGGAATCACCGCCTGTGAAGAGGTTCTTCAACCAAGCGAAGAAACCGCCACCGGAGCTCTTGGAGGATTCCAGCTTTGGCTTAGGAACATCGATTTCGACCGGTTTAGGTGCGCTCGGACGGCGTTCAACGTTGTCACGGTTGCGACCTTCGCCACGGGGGCGACGTTCGCGACGTCCATCACCACGACCTTCACCACGAGGGCCGCGTTCGTCACGACCTTCACTACGAGGGGCGCGTTCGGGCCGGTCTTCGCTCTCGCGTTTGCCGCGAGGTTTGAAGGCCGGACGCTCGTCGGCGGTCTTGGCTTCGGGGAATGCTGGTGCTTCCCAACGCTCGGTGGAGGAGCGGACTTGTTTAGGAGGCAGAATATCGAGCTCGGCCGGTTCGTTGGATTCTTCGGCTTCAGCGGTTTTGACTGGAGCGGAGGTTTCGACGGGTTCGGGAGCAGGGGCCACCGCAGCTTTGGGCTCGGGGGTTGTTGGGGCGGTTGCCGCAGCCGGTTTGGCGACGGGTTCCGGGGTTGCTACCGGCTCGGGCGCCGCAGGTGCGGGTTCCGGTTCAGCGGGAGCAAACGGGTTTTTGTATTCGGACGCGTTGGTCACGATTTGCACGGAGGTCGGTTGGTAATCGCCGACAGGCGCGTTGGAGGTTGCAGCTGGTGCCCCTTTGGCAGGCTTGCGTTTGCCGCGCGCGAGACCCGGGCCACGTCCGGTGCCGAATGCGAATTCGGTGGCGGGGGCGGTCTCTGCGCTGGGCGTCTCGGCGGGAGCGTTGTCCGCGGGGGCGGTGCTCTCGGAGCCGGACGATTTCTGGTCTGACATGTTGTTATATGTGTTTAGGTTAACCCAAGCTCACTCAACACGAGGAGCGGTGGGTGGATGCCGTGGGCGGAGGCCGTTAGGGCGCTCAACGCAGGCATGAAAGGCAGACGTTCAGGGATCTGGGCCTAGAGAGCAATGCCAATTTGCCCTACCTCGGTGTCGACGAATCACTTGTCACTTGCCCTGTAGACAGCGGCGCTCAGACTCCGAAGACATGGATAAGCTTGAAGAGATTTTCAGTATGCAAGAGGCCCTGAATTCCCGAATTGGTGTGGAGCTACCGCCCGCGACGGACGAAGAGAAGGCCAAGTGGGTGCTCAATTACACCCGGGCGATGCAGCAGGAGACGGCGGAGTTGATCGACAGTGTGCCCTGGAAGTGGTGGGCGAAATACCAAAAATTTGACGAACAGAATGCTAAAGTCGAAGTGGTCGATCTGTTCCATTTCCTCGTATCGCTCGCTCAAACTTTAGACATGTCGGCCGATGATATCTACGAGGCCTACGTGAAGAAGAATAAGGTCAACCACGACCGCCAGGAATCCGGCTACGTCGTTAAGGACGAGGATGACTCAAAACACATCTGAACCCACGTGAGCTTTGCTCAGATGTGTAAGTCTCAAGTTCCAAGTAACAAGAAGGGCAAAGCGATGAAACGTGAGGCTATACGATGAAGGGCTTCGGTGATGTTTTGGACTTGGACTTCGAGCTTAAGGTGGTTCGCGGTGAGGGTGCGGATCCGCAGATTGTTCGGTTTGGTGATTTGATCACGGGACCGACGGTGGTTTCGGTTTACATGCGAAATAACACCGGCTCCTGCGATAAGCAGAACGACAGCCTGGTGGCCCATGCGGATGCCATCGCGAAGCGTGGTTGGCAAGTGATCGCACTTTCGCGGGATACCGCGGGTTCACACCAACGCTACGCGAGTAAGAAGGGGGTGGGCTACACACTGGTGAGTGACCCGAAGGATCTTTTTGCGCAGGCGGCCGATGCGGTGGTGGAGAAGAAAATGTATGGTCGCACGTTTCAGGGTCCGTTGCGGTCGGCTTGGTTGTTGGCCGCAGATGGGACGGTGAAAACCATCGTTGAAAAGGTGGATGCCAAACAACATGGCGAGCAGGTGTTGGCCGCGATTGATTCACTTTAGATTAACGAGGGGCACGCAGGTGCGGCTTGCGACGTGGGTCTTGATTAGATTGATTTGGTGCTGGTGAGCACTCCAACCATCAAAGACATTCGCGCCGCAGCGGCGGCTCGACGGCAAAGCCGGGTGCGTCGTCGTCGGTTATTCGTGGGCGTGGTCAGCCTGATTGTGCTGATCGGAGTAGGCGGTTTTTTCGGCGTCGCGCCGTTACTTAAATTACAGTTTGAGTCGCGAGGGGCGGAATTGCTGAAACGCGACATAGAGGCCGAACGCGTGACGTTCAACCCGTTTACCTTTCCGGCTACGATTGAGGGTGTCGCGGTGACCGATCACGATGGTTCCCCATTGTTCGCCTGGCGACGGTTAGTGCTGGATGGCGGCTTGTGGTCGACTCTGACGGGAACCTGGTCGGCCGATTCGATTGAGTTGGATGGATTGGCTGGCCGATTGGCAGTCGATGCCCGCGGCCGCCTGAACATTGCTGATGTGATCGAAGGCCTATCCGGCGAGGGGAGTGATTCGCGACCTCTTGATATTGGGCAACTTACGGTCACCGACGCACAGTTAGTATGGAGTGACGCCAGTCGGAATCGACCCTTCGAAACGACGTTTGGGCCGATAACTTTTTCGCTGTCGGATTTTCACACCAAGTCAGATCCCAACTCGCCTTACGAGTTCGAGGCTCTGACGGAGTCGGGAGAGTCGTTGGCGTGGGATGGCACGCTGTCGTTATCACCGCTGCGTTCGGAAGGCCGTCTGGCGGTGCAGGGACTGAAATTGTCCAAATACACCCCTTACATGGACGAGCTCGCGCCCTTGGAATTCACTTCTGGGGTCATCGATGCTTCGAGTGCTTACGCGATTGATTGGATTGATGACGCTTTGAGTTAAAGTCTCAGCGATGGTGACGTTTCGGTCAAAGGCCTGATGGTCACTTCGGCTTCCAGCGCGGATCGGCCTCAGTCTTTGGCGACACTGGTCGTTTCGGGGCTGGCGATTGATTCGGTGAGTCGAACCCTGGCGGTGGAGAATATCAATCTAGCCGAAGGCGGAATTTCGGTGAGTCGCGATGCCGATGGCTTGAGTTGGATGGGGATGCGGTTCGGAGGCGGGGATCAACTCACCATCTGGCTCCGGGGATATGGGGTTGTTGTTGGTCGAAGAATTCATGGGATGGGATCGGCAAGATCGGGGAAGATGGGAAAGAGTAGATCAAACTGTCGGGCTAAACTCAAGAATTGGAGGTTGTGAAGTCAGGCCCGAGCAGACGCCACACTTTTTGCGTAATCGATTTTTTTGGCGAAATTCCAGAAAGTGGGCTTAGTTGCAGACATGTCTGATAATTCTACTGATTCCGCGTCATCCAAATCCTCTCTCGTTCTGGGCGGAGGCTGCTTCTGGTGCACCGAAGCGGCCTACCGAATGGTGCCGGGGGTGCTCGAAGTTAAGAGTGGTTACGCGGGTGGAGAAGGTGCGCCCAATTATGAGGCGGTTTGCAGTGGCACGACCGGCCACGCTGAAGTCGTGAGAATTGATTTCGATGCCGAGATGGTGAGCCTGGTCGAGTTGCTTGACCTGTTCTGGAAGATTCACGATCCAACTACCCTCAACCGCCAGGGGGCAGATGTGGGCACCCAATACCGGTCGACCATCATGATCACCGATGAAACCCAACGGGCCGAGGCCGAAGCCTCGTTGGATCGAGCCAAGTCGGAGTGGGGGCCCGGTATCGTGACTGAGATCACTTCGCTCGAAACCTTCTATGTCGCGGAGGAATACCATCAGGGCTACTATGATCGCAATCCCGAGGCTGGGTTCTGTCAGATGGTGATTCGTCCTAAGCTCGATAAGGTTCAGGAACAGCTCGAAGCGAAGCAATAACGCTGGAGAGGTTGGCGCCCGCTTGACGCATCGCACGTCGCGGGATCGGATGCGGTATGGCTCAATCCGTCGAACCCAAGGTCATCTTCTCGATGATCAGCGTCTCGAAGAAAATCGAACGCAAGGTGATCCTGCGCGACGTTTCGCTGTCGTTTTATCACGGCGCGAAGATCGGCGTGCTCGGCCTTAATGGTGCGGGTAAATCGTCGCTTATGCGCATTATGGCCGGCCGCGATACTGAGATTGAAGGCAAGGTGCACTTTGAAGAGGGGTATACGGTTGGATTACTCGAGCAGGAACCGGCCCTGACGGCGGGCGCCACGGTGCGAGCCTGTGTGGAAGAAGGCGTGAAGGCTTTGACCGATTTGGTCGCTGCCTACGATTCGACCTGGGACGAGATTAATGATGCGGCGGATGACGAAGCCCGCGATGCGATCATGAATCGGCAGGGCGAGTTGCAGGAGAAAATCGATGCGTTGGATGCATGGGACCTGGATCCTCAAATTGAGATGGCGATGGACGCACTGCGGTGTCCGCCGGGGGACACCATTGTCGATTCGCTTTCTGGGGGAGAATGCCGACGCGTGGCTTTGGCCCGATTACTTCTTCAGAAACCCAATGTGCTGTTGCTCGACGAGCCGACAAATCACCTCGATACGGAGAGCGTGCATTGGCTCGAGCAGCATCTAGCTCGTTACGCCGGCACGGTGATAGCGGTGACCCACGACCGTTACTTCTTGGACAATGTAGCGGGATGGATTTTGGAACTCGATCGTGGTCACGGCATCCCGTGGCAGGGGAATTACTCGGGGTGGTTGGAGCAGAAACAGCGTCAATTCGCCGTGACTCAGAAGACCGAAGATCGCCGGCAAAAGGCGATGGCTCGTGAACTCGCATGGATTCGTCAATCGGCACGAGCGCGGCAGGCCAAAGGCCAGGCGCGGATCAACGCATATGAAGCGATGTTGAGCGAAGACGTGGAGGAGAAAGAACGTGAATTTGAGATCGTGATTCCGCCCGGTCCACGGTTGGGCGAACTCGTGGTCGAAGCCCGCGGAATGCGCAAAGCTTTCGGGGATAAATTACTCTTCGAAAACGTGGAATTTAATTTACCGCCCGGTGGTATCGTTGGAGTGGTGGGGCCGAATGGTGCCGGTAAGACCACGCTTTTCCGGATGATTCTGGGAGATGAACAGCCCGACGCTGGCACGCTGCGCGTCGGGACCACAGTGAAGGTCGCTCATGTCGATCAGTCACGTGATAGCTTACCGGATTCTCAGACTATTTTCGAAGCCATCAGCGATGGAGAAGAAACCTTACGAATCGGCGTCCGGGATGTGAATGCCCGCGCGTATTGTGCCCAATTTGGGTTCACCGGCGCTGATCAACAAAAGAAAGTTGGCGTGATGTCAGGTGGTGAGCGTAACCGCGTGCACATCGCACGATTGCTCAAGCGTGGAGCGAATTTGATCTTGTTGGATGAGCCGACCAATGATCTCGATGTGAACTCCATCCGGGCGTTGGAAGATGCGCTCGAAACCTTTGCGGGATGTGCGGTTGTCGTTTCCCATGACCGTTGGTTTCTCGATCGGGTGTCGACCCATATCATGGCCTTTGAAGGCGACTCCGAAGTGCGGTGGTTCGAAGGCAACTACAGCGCTTACCTAGAAGACTATCGCCGCCGCAAAGGAGCCGATGCCGATCGCCCTCAGCGGATCAAATACCGCAAGCTCGCGCGGTAGGCCGGGTCGTCCCGCATGGGTCTGTTGGCACTCCGTTAGGTCGGAAATCGGGGGGCAATAAAAACGGTGCAGGAAGACCTGCACCGTCGGGAATTTTGAGGGCCAAGACTATTGGCTTTGCGTGTAGTTGCGACGCTAACTCTTGACAGGTGACTTGATGAACTTCGCGAGGATGGCGCCGGCGATAGCCGCGCTGATCGCTGAGTAGACGAAATTCGAGATTTGCCAGCTCCACGATTGCCAGAACCAAATCGCGTCACCGAACCGTGCTGCGAAGGCGCCGGCCATACCGACTTGGGTCACGAACCAGACGCGTTCGCCGTAGCCTGATTTTTTGCAGATCTGCTGAAGTATGAGGGCGAGGAGGAAGCAGTAGACCTCGCCGTGCACAAAGCCAGTGCCCATCATAGTTCCCAGGCTGCCTACTCCTTCTGGGCGAATATGCACCATAGCGACGGGGCCCGCCTCCTGCAGTTCCGCCATGTTTTCGGCGGTGGGTGAAGGCACGATGTAGGTGCCGTTGCTCGGGAAACTGGATTTGAGCGCAGCGGGTGCGGTTGCAGCCGGAGTTTCGAGCGTTTTGTAGGGGATGCCGCTGATTCCGTAGTAGATGAAGCCCCAAAAGAAGAGGGCGAGGCCGGCTAGAAAGGAGCCGAGGATTAGATTTTTCATAGTAATCTTGGGGATGGGGGTGGGGAAAAAATCACGTGAGCATGGCACGTAATGCGTCGCAGGAAGCACGGTGAGCGTAAACGCTGTCGTGGACCTGCGTGGAGTCATCTTCCACGGCTTGTTCCATTGTTAGTAATGGGTGGATGTCGCGTTTGCGGAGGAAGGTGAAGAGGCGCTGATAATCGATATCGGATTCAGCAGCGAATGCTTCGTCCCACACTCCCCCGGTCGATTGGCGCAGGTGGAGCTCGACGATGCGGTCGGCGTAGAGTTCGAGAGTATCGAATAGGGCGAGAGAGGAATTGCCGCAGCCGCGATACACCCAATGAGCATCGAGGCAGAACTTCACGTTGGCGGGATCGGTGGAGACCAACATGTGGTGAAAATCGCGGACTCCGAGACGAAGCTCGGAGTCATGATTGTGGTAGGCAAGGGTGATGCCTTCGGCGCGGAGCGCAGCGCCGAGTTGATCGAGGGCTCGACCTTGGGTGCGGATTTGTGTTTCGGTTTTGTTTTCTGGTCCACCCCAGCTGATCGGCTTCGGATTTGTCACAAGCATACGGGTGCCAAACGTCTCCAGCGCGTAGGCTGCGACGGAGACGACATGGTCGATGCTGGCAGCGGCGGAACTCGCGTCGTGCAACTCGCTGTTCATGTAGGCCGATTCCATGGTCAATCCGGTCTCAGCGAGTAGAGGCACATGAGCATCGACAGAGGCGCGATCTTCCAAGTTGGGTTCGATACTGGTGAAGCCGGTTGCCGCCATATCGGCGACGACCCGAGCCAGCTCGGTGTTGAAGTCGCGATCCTCCCGGCGGAGAAAGGTGAACCAAGGGTAGGTATTGCAGGCGAGGGTAGGCATTGCGGTCAGAGAGGAGGGAGCGGAGTTCAGTCGAGTCGCCACCGAGGTGGCCGCAAGGCCGACGGTGCCAATGAAGTGGCGGCGGGTCAAAGAGGGGTGGTGGGGCAGGACAGTATTCACCCGTCTTCTATTCGTGCCTCCATCGCAACGCCGTGTTTTACTTATATGGGCTGTGGGCCGGTTCTAGCTGGTGCCCCCGCGTTGAATTGATTTTGTCGGACTCGTGGGTGCGAAGCGAAACGAGACTGAAGCCCATCGCCACCTCAAGGTATTGGCCATCGATTGGGCGAGGAGCCAAGGTTGGCTTATTGCGGCGGCGGAAGTGCGTGTGCCGAAAAGCGGCTATCGGGCCGATGCGGCGGCAATGGGTCGTGGCGTAGCAGGACGAGCGGCTTTGTTTGAATGCAAACAGGCGCGCGCGGATTTGCTGAAAGATTCCCATGACGATGCGGCGACGCGGCGCCAACTCACGGCGGCGTTGAAGCGCCGGTCTAAGCTGGAAAAATTGCTGGGCGAACATCGACCGGATCTACGTCGTGGTGATTCGCTCTTCGCCGAATTTGATTCCTGGAATTTCGGGAAGTTGGAGCATAAAGGTTATCAGGCTTTGTTGGGAGAGATCGCGACGCTGCAGGGGCGTCTGGGAGCCGGAACCAAATTTTCCAAAATGCTGCGTTATCAGTCCGCCGATTTTCTTTACCTCGTGGTCGAGGATGACATCTACGCCGATGCCGAGATTCCGGCGGGATGGGGACTGTTAGTGCGTAAGAATGCTGCCTTGGAGTTGCGACGGAAACCGGTGGCGTTGGATGCGGGCGAGTCGCAACGCCGTGCGTTGCTGGAGGCGATTGCCCTGCGGGCGACTCGCGCCGTTGCCGAGCCACGGGTAGATTGAGGTAGGGACAGGCCGCTGGGCTGTCCGCTGTTTGAACGGGAAACCGGCGGAGGGCAGTTGCGGAAAATGGTGACTGATGGACACCTTAGTCCTAGAAGCAGGTGCGGTCGGCCCAGCGGTCCGTCCCTACCTTCTCGGAGGGTCGTTTAACGTTCGTTGATGTTCTTTCGATTCGTTACGCAAGTAACGACGACCTGCTTCAGAAGTATAACCGGTAGCCCAGGCTGGCGTAGCGGTCCGCGCCGGGTCGGGCGGCTTTTGCCAGCAGGTTTTCGTTAAAAACGTTTCGCACCCGGGCGGACAGATAGTGGGTCTTTTTACCGACCTTCCAGCGGAAGCTGATGGAGGTGGAAACGTATTTGTAACCCGGATACGTTAGCTCCGCGCGTCGTCGATCAGCGTAGGTGTCTACGTAGCTATCGATAAAAATTAGGCTGTTACTAAGACTCCAACCTTCCAAGGCACCTTCGGTCCAACGATGAGAGGAACTAACTGAGCCAGTCCACTTGGGCACTCGGGAAATAGCGCGACCGACTTCGTCGGGAAGATCGGGGGAGCTTTCGGTGGTAGCGTCGGTGTAAGCGGTCTTGCCCCTGATTTGCCAGGTATCGTTCAATATAATTCGGGTCTCAAACGTAGCTCCCTCGAATTTTTCCCGACCCGCGGAAACGAGTTCGGGCTGCGTTTGAGTGGCGTCCGCGATGGGGTCGCGGTAGAGTGGATTACGCCGACTGATGTTTTCGTTGGTGAACGAGAACCCGTGCAGGGAGTAACGGAAACGTCGGTCGAACTCTTCACCTCTGAGTCCGATTTCAATACCTTTGGTAGATTCGTTGCCTTGAATTAGACCGGTGCGGGAATCGACGCGAGTGGACGGTTCGAATGCGGTGCTGGTATTGGCGTAGAGAAGCAGACGACCCGGTTGCACAACCCAATTTCCACCGGCGTGGTAGGTGACTTCTTCGGTGGATCCGTTGGCCTCAGGTAAGGCGGCCCCGGCGCGTCGATCGAGAATCTCCAAATCGACATTGTCGAAACGTATTCCGGTGGTTCCGACCAATCGGCCATCGGAAAAGGCGGTGCGCTCGCTCAGGCCGGCGCCGAGATAGCGGGTGTTTTCGGTGCGATCGATCAGGGTTCGGCGAAATGAGTTGGGAGTGAGTTCCGGCCGGAAGTAATCCGGATCGTAGGGGTCGAAGCGGCGGACTGATTGGGGTAAGGCAGCACGTTCGGCGTTGTCGAGCCCACGTTGCAAGCGGGTGCTGTCCGTGTGGATCGAATCGACGGAGAAGGTGATTTTGTGATCAGCCTTGGCGGCGTGAAAACGCCAGGTGGCAGAAGCATCCACCACGAGGGCGCTCAGGGGACGGTCGACGTATTGAGGTTCGCGGTTGCCGGCGAAGCGACCGACATCCAACAGATAATCGCCGCGAGTGAAGCGTTCTTCTTCAAGCTCGCGCCAGACGCCCTGAACCACGCCGCGTAGGCTCAGGCCTTTGAAGGGTTGCCCCTCATATTGCACGCTGAGGCTCCCGGTGCGGCGGACGATTCCAGCGCTGGGGCCGTAGGCATGGAAATTCTCCAACGGGAGGTAACGGCCGAGAACAAGTCCGCGGGCGGTTTCGCGGAATGCGGGGATTCCGGGGGAGGGGTTGCCTTCGTAGTTGGCAAAATCGAGCTGCCACATGGTGCTGTGCGCGCGCGAGTGACGGGCCGTGATAGCGGCACTCAGCTCGGTCGTCTCCCGCTCGGCAAACTCCTCCGGACCAAGACGGCGATTATACTCAAGCGCTACTCGATGGTAGTAACGCGCACCGTCGTCTTCCGGAGTGTTCAGCGGTCCGCCTTTTTCAAACTCAGCGCGGACCGAATCGTTGGTCGAAGTATCGAATATCATCCGGGTCCGAGCGCGACTGGGCGGACGGGCGGTAAGGTAGTTTTGAATGCCTCCCGGTGCGGCTCGCCCCGTCACAGGTGTTAGCGGTCCTTGAATAGTCAGACGCTTACTGACATTGAGGATTTCGGGGATGCCGGTTTGGACAAACGCGTTGCGGAGTCGTGGGGTGGGGAATCCACGGAGACGGAGCCGGTCCGAGCCGGATACGAGGTCAGCGGGGTTATCGACCACGACATGCTCAAGTTCTGCATCAAGGTCTGCTGAGATGTCTTCACCGTCTTCGCGACCTGAAATGAGACTGTTTGAAAAGGGAGGATCATTGAGTTCGGCTTCGAGAAATCCCATCCCGGTAGCATCGAATGTGTCCTCTTCGTCCTCTTCATCGGTGTGAACCTCGAATTTCTCGAGTTCGATGACCTCGTCGTCGGAGGGTGTAGGAACCGCTTGGCCCAGGCACGCCTGAGCGAAACCCCAAAGGAGGAATACGCTTAAAATGCGCAGTGAGGTAGGGATGATAGATTTCACGGTCGAAAAGGCGGCAGGCTTCACAGGCCTTAGAGAGTCTTGGTAAAGGAGCAAGCCAACGATGGTTTACGTACTTATTCACGGAGACTTTACGATAAATTAAGGGCTTATTTTAAGTCACGTCTCGCGAAGAGCATCGGTGTGAGATGTCGCATATGATTCGGTTTGCCTGCTTTGTAATTCTTATCGGGGTGGTGGTGGTTGGGTTGCTCAACGACTCCGGAGCCGAGGAACACCGTGGCCGCACCGGAGGTGCATCTATTCCTTTTGGCGGGGCAGTCCAATATGGCGGGTCGAGGCATGATCACGCCGGATCGATCGGAGCCCATTCCGGGAGTGATGGCCCTGCAGAGAGACGGCAGCTGGGGTCCCGCCATTGATCCCATTCACTGGGTTAAACCGATCGTTGGGGTCGGAATGGCCCTAAGTTTTGCCCGGGACTACTTGCGGGATCACCCGGGAGTGACGATTGGATTCATTCCAGCGGCGTGTGGAGGCTCTCCGGTCGAGGCATGGGCGCCCGGCACTTACTTTGAGGCAACAGGCAGTTTTCCCTATGATGATGCATTGGCTCGAGTGCGGGCAGTGAGGCATCGAGGGGAGCTCAAGGGAATACTCTGGCATCAGGGCGAATCTAATTCGCATCCAGGTCGGGTGGAAAACTACGAAGTTCGATTGACTGAATTATTTGCGCGGTTTCGGCGGGAATTGGATGTGCCTGAGCTACCAATCCTGATTGGTCAGCTGGGCCAATTCCCCGGTAAACCGTGGACCGCTGAGCGCGTGCAGGTGGATCAAATCCATCGTTCGATGACTTTCGCTGATCCCCGAATTGGCCTGGTTTGGGCGGAGGGGTTGAAGGCGAAAGCGGATCTGGTGCATTTTGATGCTGCTAGTCTGGATGCGTTCGGCAAACGGTATGCCCGGGCCTGGCGGGAGCTGGAAGCGTCATTGGCGCGTCAGGAGAGTAACTCCGGGTTGGACACACGCCCCGCGGCGTGAAGGGTAGCACGCATGAGTGGTGAGAAATCAACTCCGACCGATCAAGCCGACGGGGGACTAGAAGTCTGCACGTCGTTTGTGCGGGAACGTAATGCGCTGATCGCTTCGGCGGAGTTTGGCCCGTTGTTCGTGGACTACTATCTGCATCTCGCGGATCACAAAATCAAACCCGACCCCCGGTATGATGCGATGTTCAAGCGGGCACTCGCGGGATTTGTGCTCCACTGCGCTTCGCAGCCAGGGAACGAAATGACGGCGTGGACCATTAATTTTCAGAACCCCTTGGTGAATCTATTTTTGGCGGGAGATAATGAGGATGGCTCGGTCACGGGGCGGATTTTTGACGAGAATGTGAAAGCGATGCCGGATAATTTGTTCTTCGCCGATGTGATTCGAGGTAAGGGCGAGAAACGACGCAGCTCGGTTTCCTTCAAAGGAGATGACCCGTTCGTCGCGGTCGAGGAATTCTATACCCGCAGCGAACAACGGGGCGCGCGATTCTTTGACCTGGGCGGAGAGAACTTCTCGCTGGTTACCGAACATCCCGATTGCGATATGCCTTGGTTTGGGGCGCTGAGTGCTGATCAGGTTAAAACTCTGCATGAAGACGAAGATACCAATCTGATGGAGCGTCGGATCCAGCGGTGGCACTGCGGCTGCAATCAAAAGCGGATGCTGCAGGTGCTGGCGGCGGCTTTTAAGTCGGATGCCGACGGGTTGTTTGAGAACGACCCGATTATCGAGATCCGGTGTCCGCGGTGTAGTGCGCGGCACAACGTGACGCGCGAGGCGATGGAAGCCTACGTGGCTTCTGAATGAAGGATTAAGCGTGCCGGCGACGGCGGCGAGCGTGAGGGTGAACTGGCTGTTGGCGGCGTTAGCATCGAAGATCAGATCGTCTCCGTTGGCGGGTCTGGATCCGGAATCCCAATTGGCTCCTGTGGCCCAGGCTCCGGTGCCGGCGCTGCCGTCCCACGTCACGGTGACGGCAGACAAGGAATGGGTCCCTAGGGTGAGCCCAATAATCACGGCATACATCCACCCCCTCCAAGCGTTTGGCTTGGAACTGCGCCCTTAGCGGGGAGCTGGTTTGTGGGGTTGGGGTGACATCGCTCCGCGATGCTAAGAAAATTATCGAATGAAGCAATCTTGAATATGGGGTTAATACCCTAGTATATTTACGGATTTTTGACGCCCTTCGCTATCATGAGC
>CAJXQX010000062.1 GCA_913058185.1 uncultured Verrucomicrobiota bacterium | reverse complement strand
GGTCATGAAGTGTTCGAGATCTGCTTCCAACGTGAATCGGACTGGTATCATGTGTTTATCGCTCCGCGGGAATCGTTCGATCCGGAGGCCATTTACACCAAACCGATGTTCCACGAGAGCGGTGAATTCATCGCAGCCTCTTGGGCCGATGATAAGTTCGCTTATTTGGTTTCGGGCATAACCGAACTCGCCACTCTTCGCGGAATACTTTAATCCGACTCGATGGGAAAGCTCCAACGTTACCTCCACTGGCTTCATCTGCAATGGCCGGCGGGGACGGTAGAAAAACTGCCCGTCGTTAATGAAGACGGCACCACCGCCTTGTCTGGCGTGCGGGTGGTGGGCGATCTCACGGGCGTGCCCTTGCTGAAGTTTGCGGCGGAAACCGGAGCCAAGGCCGTGGCCGCGATGGCGGACGAATTGGGAACCGATGTCGGATCCGAAACCGGTCCCGCTGACCTCGCGATTGTGGGCGGTGGAGTGGCTGGTTTGTCGGCCGCATTGGAGGCCAAAAAACGTGGCCTACGATTTGTCGTCTTTGAGGCGAGTAAGCCGATGTCGACGATCGTGAATTTCCCCAAAGGGAAACCGATTTTTACTTATCCCACGGATCTCGATCCAGCGGGTGATTTAAAACTTACAGCCACGGTCAAAGAAGACTTGGTCGAGGAGCTCGAATCGCAGCGAATCGCCGCTGGTATTGAGCCCAAACAGGCGCGCATCGAAAAGCTGGTGCGAAGAGGGAATCTGATCGAATTACACCATCCCGATGGGGCGCCGTTCAAAGCGCGCCGCGTGATCGTCGCGATCGGTCGCAGTGGTAATCACCGTAAATTGGGCGTGCCTGGAGAGGACTTGGACAAAGTCTCCAATCGTCTGCATGATCCGGCTGAATTTGCCGATAAGAAGGTATTGGTCGTCGGCGGCGGAGATTCTGCGCTCGAAGCCGCGACCGCGTTGCAGGACGCCGGGGCAGATGTGACCCTGAGTTATCGGGGCGATGCCTTTTCCCGAGCGAAGTCCGAAAATGTCGAAGCGGTCCACCGCAGTGGGGCAGACATTGTTTTCAAATCGACCGTCGCGGAAATCAGCGAATCGCAGGTCGAACTGAAGACGAAGGAAGGTGATAAACCTTACGAGAACGATGCGGTGCTTTCACTCATCGGTCGGGAGCCGCCTTTAGATTTTTTCCGGCGTAGCGGTATTCCGATTCAAGGGGAAACAAAACTACTGGGTTGGGTCGGTATCGCGGCGCTCGTGCTGCTTTGCATCTTTGTTTACTCGTGGAAAAGTGGCGGATCAACGGAGGGGTGGATTGATCCGACAGAATTTGCGGCTTCGCTTTCGGAGAAGTGGGAGGATCGCACGACGGTCTTGGGCACGATGGCGGTGTCGATGAATTCACGGTCGTTTTATTACACGCTGCTCTACAGCACCTGTATTTTACTCTTCGGGATCGACCGCATGCGCCGCCGCCGCACGCCCTACGTGAATCGACAGACGATCACGTTGATGTTCGTGCAGTGGATACCGTTGTTTATCTTGCCTGAAATCGTGCTGCCGTGGATGGGCTACAACGGGCTCTTTACCAGTGGCATTGGGTCGTGGTTTGCGAACGGTCTTTTCGAACCTTACATCCCGTGGGAAGAATACGTTGCTGGGGCTTGGCGGGAGGGGGAGCACCCTCGGGCGTATTGGCGGGCATATGGGTTTATTTTGGCCTGGCCGTTGAATGTCTATAATGTGTTCACCGGGTCACCGCATTGGTGGTGGTTGGTGATCGGATTTCTCCAGACCTGTGTGCTCATCCCGTGGATGATCTACCGGTGGGGTAAAGGAGCGTATTGCGGCTGGATTTGTTCGTGCGGTGCACTGGCTGAAACGATGGGTGATCGTTATCGCCAAAAGATGCCGCACGGACCGATCTGGAATCGAGTCAATGTGATCGGACAGGTGTTCCTCGCGGCGGCGGTAGGTTTGCTAGCACTCCGTATTTTCGGTTGGATGACTCCGTTTGCGTGGCCGGATCGGGTGTTCGATTTGTTGCTCGAAGGCAAAGCGGCGGACGGCACCAAAGCCGCCGGTTGGTTCCTGAGCTACAAGTGGGTTGTCGATATTCTCTTTGGTGGGGTGATTGGCGTTGGGTTTTATTTCAAGTATTCCGGTCGAGTGTGGTGTCGCTTCGCGTGTCCGTTGGCGGCGCTGATGCACATCTACGCGCGGTTCACGAAATTCCGTATCTTTGCCGATAAGAAAAAGTGCATTTCATGTAATGTCTGCACCTCCGTCTGCCACCAGGGTATCGACGTCATGGCTTTCGCGAATAGAGGTGCCCCCATGGAGGATCCGGAATGTGTGCGCTGCTCGGCCTGTGTGCAGAGTTGTCCCACCGGAGTTTTGAGCTTTGGTCGCCTGCTGGCGGACGGAAAGCCGCTCTTCGACGAACTTCCTGCTTCCCCGGTGCAAATAAAAGAGCAAGCCGCTGCAATCAAATGAACGGCTCGTTCGTTCCGTTATATGATGACCGAAATACGAATTAAAAAAAGAGGCAGAGCGATGGCCGTTTTGGCGGCTTCGATCTTCGCTTTAAGCATGGTCGGATGCACTCAGGTGCCCTTGGCCAAGCAACGCTTAGTTTCCAAATCTGCGATGAGTTTTGATAGT
The DNA here is from genome assembly GCA_913058185.1 of uncultured Verrucomicrobiota bacterium. Taxonomy (GTDB): domain Bacteria; phylum Verrucomicrobiota; class Verrucomicrobiia; order Opitutales; family Opitutaceae; genus Actomonas. Next base: position 21,114 of record CAJXQX010000062.1, on the reverse strand, counting down.
TCGGCGCACGGTCATCCGGTGGTGAACCTGATGACTCAACTAGAACCTGGCACCGCTGCCAGCGGTGGTGCTCAAGCCGCGGGCTGCACATCCTGCCGATGAACTTTCAGACCTTCAAAATGGGAGCCAGCTTTGGGGTGGGTTTGGCCATCTTGGCGACCATCGCTTCCGCCGGTGATCTGTCGAAGCTGGAATTTCGTGATCGTGCGTCTGGCGAAATACGCGCTTTGGACACGTGGGCCGGAGGGATTGTGGTATTGGACTTCTTTGCTTATTGGTGCGCGCCCTGTCGTCCCGCTTCGGCCAAGATTGAGGCGGAACTCGCTGCCCACTACGAATCCGTGCTCAATGCGCATGGCGCGCAAGTTACGGTCTTGGCGGTGAACGTCGAATCGGCCCGACCGGAAAAGACGGAGAAATTCATCGAGGATCTGGGCCTCTCTCACGTGGTTGATGATATTGATGGCCAAGCCCTCGAAGCGCTAAAAGCCCGTGGGCTCCCTTTTCTGGTGGTTTTGGATGGCACGGCCGTGGCGGCTGGAAAAACCGATTGGCGTATCACCTATCAACGCAACTGACTGGAGAGTATCGCTAAATTACGCGCTGCGATTGAAGATATTAATCCGGGCAAGGAGATGTCCCGATGAAGGCACGATTTTTTGGAGCGTTCGTGCTTATACTCGCGGGAACCGGCTCCTTGTCGGCTGAGTCGCGTTGGGATGTTGGGGCCGAGTCGGTGAGTTCGAGCGATGTGGATTTATGGCAGTTCAATACCAATAGTCGTTGGGAAATGCCCGAGCGCGGATTGTCCGGTGATTTGAGTGTGGCGATCAATGGTTTTGCGGCGGATTACGAGCCGGTGGCTTTTGATTTTCTGGGTGAATCGGTTGGGTTGGATGAACGAAGTGTCGCACTGCAGAGCCTTACGCGTTGGCGCTGGAAAGAGAACCTTGAGTTGACCTTTTCGAGCGGGATTTATGACGGATATAACAATTACCGTTCGATCTGGTTGGCCGAATACTACCGGCAACAGTTTGCCGAGCGGTTCGGTGAGATTACTCGTGCGGGCGGTGGGACCTACTTTAGCTGACTTCGGAGTGTCCGGAGTATTGGCAGATCCGCAATTTGGCCTGACTTCGGGTCAGACCGTGGTGGCTGAGAACAACGATTGGAGTGCCGGATCTACCATTGAGGTTGGGCATAGACGTTGGGCCGGATCTTTCGTGGGTGCTTTCGCATTGAGAGAGGGCAGTAAAGATGCGGCGTTGCTCTATACATATGATGGTGGACCGCGCACCGCGCCAGTTACCGATGTAAACGGATCCACCGGTTCTACCTTGGTTGAAGTTTATGAGGTGCCAGACGAAACGCGCACCGGACGTCTGGCTAATTTGGCGGCGCGTGGTTTAGTGCCGAGTGGTCAGCCGTTGGTAGCGGGATTTGTGCTGGGTGGTCACAGCGCGAGCACGTTGCTCATTCGCGGTGTTGGGCCTGAGTTAGGAAACTTCGGGGTGGGGACGGCTTTGGCTGATCCTCAAATCAGTATTGCGAGTGGCGGTATTGAATTTGTGAGCAACGACGATTGGACCAGTGACGCGGCGGTTGGCGCGGAGATCGCCACCGTGGCTGCAACTGCGGGAGCGTTTGCGCTGACCAATGGCAGTGCGGACGCGGCACTATTGATCACCCTTTCGCCGGGGGCCTATACGGTGCAGGTCACTGGTAAAGCTGGAGCTGAGGGCATCGTCCTCGCAGAAATTTATGATGTGACCGGGTTGTGAACGGATGCTGCGGACTGAGTGTAAACGGCGATTGAGTTCGTTGGATCAGCCCTGATTGTTTTTTCGATGCGTATCCTGATAACGGCAGGCCCGACCCGAGAGCACCTCGACCCGGTGCGTTACTTGACCAATGGTTCAAGTGGCAAAATGGGTTATGCTCTGGCTGTCGCGGCTGTCGCTCGAGGCTGGTGCGTGGAGCTGGTGAGTGGACCCGTGGAGTTGGCTGCTCCCAGTGGCGTGGAGGTGACTCGCGTGGTTTCGGCCGACGAGATGCATCAGGCGTGTGAGGCACGATTTGAGGCATGTGACGTTTTCATCGCAGTCGCGGCAGTGGCAGATTTTCGTCCCCGTTTTCGATCGGACCAGAAACAAACCAAGGCTGCGACGGGCTCGAATTTGGAGCTGGAGCCTACGGTTGATATATTGAAGGCCCTCGCGGCCAAACGACGCGCTGATCAGGTCATAGTGGGTTTTGCGGCAGAAACCTCGGATTTGGAAACGAAAGCACCGGCCAAGCTTGCGGCCAAAGGGTGTGACTGGATCGTCGGAAACGATGTGAGTGCACCGGGGGTGGGGATGGAAGCCGATGCGAACACGGTAACCTTGTGGAATCGAGCTGGCCGCGTGGGGTCGGTGGGGCCTTTACCAAAAACAGATGTGGCTACATGGTTGTTGGAGCAGATTGTTGTTCGCGAACAAGAAGTGTAATTCGTTCTTGGAGCTGACGCGGCTCGTGGCAACATGAGCGGATTCATGAAACGATGGTTCCTCAAAAACGAAGTGTGGGTGTTCTTGGCACCCATTTTGTGTTTGGGGTTTGCTTGGTTGATTCGTGACACGGTTTTGGTGGATCGGCTCGAGTGGCGAACGTTGGACTGGCGCACGCAAAAACGAGCTGAACTTGGCCAAGTGGGACCAGATCCACGGATTCTGGTCATCGGAATCGGAAATCGTTCGACGAACAATATTGAGCCGTGGCCATTCCGGCGAGCCTACCATGGCCAGCTGCAGGATTTACTGAGTTACGGTGAACCTGCGGTGGTGACCTAGGATGTTCTATTTGCGAATAAAGTCGATGTGGACGGAAGGCCTTTGGATGGTGATTCTGATAGTGATTTCGCCACTCATACTTCGCTGCTAGCGGAAAAAACATTCCAATTGTTTTTGCCGCAGAGTTGGCCACGGATCCGACGGGCGACGATCAATCTGCGTTCGGTGCGACCCATCCTATCCTCGAAATTGAAGGGGATATTACTGCGCTATTGGGCGATGAATACTTGAATATGCCATTCCCCGGAATTCGGCAGCATGGTTATTTTGGCTCGGTGAATGCGCCGCGTGGAGCGGGGGGCATCGTGCGTCGTATGCCCATGTTAGTGCGAGCGGGGCAAAACGTATTTCCGTCTCTTTCTTTGCAGATGGTCATGCGCTTTTGGGGGCTGGCGGCAGACGATATTCAGGCGGTGTTGGGTGATGCGATATACCTAGGAGACAGTGGAGACAGGCGCCGTATTCCGATCGATGCGCAGGGTATGTTGGCCATCAATTATCGATACGAGCCGATGAAGCCGGGGGATCCGTTAGGGATCGAATTACCGACCGTCGAGTATTTTGACCTGCTGATCGATTTACATCAAAAGCATGTGGTTCAGGCTGATGACGCGAAAGAGTCGATTCCGTTGAAAGGTCGGTTGGTGATCGTGGGGGAATTTGCAACGGATAGCGGTCCCAAGCCCCGCAGTGACGAAAGTCCACTGGTCTATTTGCACGCCAATGTGCTCAACAATATTCTACAAAGCGATTACCTGAAGCGAGCGGATGAGCGGATGGTTTGGGGACTGGCGTTGCTCATGGGGTTCGTGGGCACGTGGATTGTCCGGCGATACTCAATTGTCCTAGCGTCGGTCTTCACTCTGACGGTATTGGCCAGTTTCGTTTGGCTCACCTTTGCTCTGTGGATGCGGTCCAGTTTGTGGGTGCCTCTAGTCGCCCCGGTTGTCGAATTCGTCATGCTGCAATTTGTCGTAGTGGGGCACCGCGTTCTGAGTGAGCAAAAGGCCAAAGCGGAAATGCGCGGCATGTTTGGGTCTTATTTGTCTCCGGTGGTGATCGAGCGCATGGTCGAATCGGGCGAACAGCCGGCGTTGGGCGGAGTAAATGAGGAAATCACCGCCTATTTTTCGGATATTCAGAGTTTCTCAGCGTTCTCCGAAGTCCTCACCGCCACCCAATTGGTTGAGCTCCTCAATGAATATCTGACCGCGTGCACGGACATTATTCAGGAATCGGGCGGGACATTGGATAAGTATATCGGCGATGCGGTGGTGGCGATGTATGGGGCACCGGTGGAGCAAGCAGATCATGCCTACCAAGCCTGCCGTATCACGCTGCGGATTCAGTCCTGTTTAGATGATTTGCGCGATAAATGGACGCGTGAGGGCGATAAATGGCCCGAATTGGTTCACCAGATACGCACACGAATTGGCCTGAATACCGGTGAATGCATGATCGGCAATATGGGTAGCCGGAGCCGGTTCAACTACACCATGATGGGCGATAATGTAAATTTGGCTGCCCGGATGGAAAGCGGGGCGAAGAGCTGGGGCGCCTTCAACATGGTCGCCCAAGCCATTCGGGACGGCTGCGAGAAGCACGGTGGCGATGAAATTGTATTCCGTCCGCTCGGCCGCATTCCAAGCCAACCCGGCTGCGGCCGCTACTATCGTGACCGCTGCTGTGGCCGCCGCTCCTGCGGCTGCGACCAACATTGTGGCTTCGGTAACCCAAGAGGTAGTTGAGTCTGCGGGTGATACCGCAACTGCTGCTGAGACGGCCACTGCATTATCTACCACCGCCAATGCAGCGAGCACGGAAGCGAATGTGAATCCGGTTACTGTGACTGAAGCGGTGACCGCGACGCCGACGACCACAACCACCGAAGCGACTACCGGAAATACAACCGAAACAACAGAAACTGCTGATAATACGCAGGTAGAAATTGAAGTGCCGACGGACAACATTGTCATCAGCCCGAGTTCGTAAAACCGAGCCACCGATTCTCTTAAAATTCAAAACGCCCGCATTTTGCGGGCGTTTTTTTGTGCCCGATCACCGAGGGAGGCAAACCGGGTTAAGCCGGCGGACGGAGAAATGACAGGTAGGGCGCTGATGCCCGTCCAACCCCCAAATCGAAGAGTTGCTGGGTAGGGCGTCGCCGAGCGCGCCAGCAGCGGAGTGGCAGCTATGTATGATGAAACGGCGGTCTCGGCGAGACGCGCCCTACCTACCCCAGTGATCCGCCTATGCTGAAACCTAATCAGGCGGCGGACGGCCCAGCGGTCCGTCCCTATCGCAAATCTCGACTACTCGATCTGGCCTTCGTCGAAATCAATCAGGGCGCGCCGCGGTGGAGCGGTGCACTCAGATGCGGACGACACGGAGGTCTTCCCTCCCCTGTTGCTATAGGGAGGGACCGGCTCCGTCCGGTCCGCCACCTGAGGGGAACGCGCTCTGAGCTCATAAAATAAGACCGTTGCTACCTCGATCTGGCTTCCCGGCCGTTACTCCAAAAATGAGCTCTGCTGCTGTGTCGGCGCCGCTTTCTTCGACTCCCGCGGATCGTCGTCACCGGAGAGGTGGCGGGGAGGCTTGGAAACTTTGCTTGCCACGGCCGCTTCGCGGTCAGCCACAATACGATCGCACATGGCGTGAATTTGGAGCTTCAGCCATTTGCAGGTGGCGCTGGTGAGCCGATAGTCCGCCTCGCCGTAATGATCGATCCGACCGACTTGGCGCAGGCGGTCGTTTTGCTCGAACTCACCCGGCGATTCCGGGTTGTAAACGGCGTAGGCTTTGCCGCCCCCTTTTTTGACCACGGAAAAACTGGGGATGTCACTTGGGCCGTCCGCGATGTAGATCATGTTCTGCATCGGGATACGGCGATCTTCCGGCTTCATGTTCGAATTCACATCGATGGCCGCGTTCTTGTTGGAGCCCTTGTTGATCTCGAAGATCGCCTTGGTCTTGGTCGTATTGTCGATGACCATGCCGATCTGGGAGATCTCAGCTTCAGCCGAGATAGAAAGTTCCTTCTGTTTGAGGAAGCCCGGTTGCAGAGGGTTTTCCACGAATTCGCAGGCCCAGATTCCATCCACCTTATCGGCGATCGCACACCCTCGAATCATTTCGGCGAGTCCGGTGCTGACGATGTAGTGTTCGAGCACAATCTCGTGTTTGCAGTGGACAGGCTTTTCTTTGACCCATTTGCGGCTGCCATCGAAGAAGTCGGGCAAGCCGGGATAGAACTCAATATCGCCGCCGCAGTCGCGGAGGATTCGATTGTTCAGCCCCGCCATTTCACCCGACAACACATGGGTGAGTAGGTGGTTCAAGTAGGCGATTTCACCAGAGATATGGTAACCGCGTTCCTTGTAGTGCTTACCCAGGTTATTGGTTTCGGTCCAAAAATTGGGTTCATTGATTCCGTAGCGACGAAATAGGGGCGTCTGCATGTATTCCGGGATCAACGTTTTGTCGAAGTCCCAAATGCAGGCGATGATGTTCTGAGTGAAAAGTGGTGTAGCCATAACGGAGGGCGTGGTACCGGGAGCCATTCTGGTTCAACCGACAACGCGCACTGTGCAAACGACGGGTATTTTCGCAATAGGCAAAATCTGGGTGGTTCGTGCTTTCGTTTCGGCCCGGTTTGGGCCTTATCAACGTTCCCTTCCTTCATGAACGATCTGCCCGACATCACTCCGTTTCGTATCCGCCTGGATGAACTGGATGCCCAAATGCTGGATCCCAACCTGTTTACCGACCCGCAACGGGCCGCGACGGTTTCACGGGATCAGCAGCGGATGTCTCGGCTGGTGAATGACTATGACACCATTGAGAAGATCGAAGAGCAGATCGCCGAAGCCCGCGGCCTGCTGAAGGACGACCAGTCAGACCCTGATCTGCGCGAGCTCGCGGAAATGGAACTGCCGGAAAACGAAGCCCTTCTCGCCAAAATGCAGCAAGCGGTCTTGTTCGCGATGATCCCGCCTGATCCCACCGATTCGCGCAATACGCTCTTGGAAATCCGGGCCGGCACCGGCGGAGACGAAGCGGCCCTCTTTGGCGGAAAACTCTTTCGCGCTTACACGCGATTTGCGGATTCCCAAGGCTGGAAGGTCCAGACCATGTCGACCAGTGATGCCGAGCGCGGCGGTTACAAGGAAGTCATCGCACTCATCACCGGTGACTCGGTCTATCGCCAATTGAAATTCGAGAGCGGCGTGCACCGTGTGCAACGTGTGCCTGTGACTGAAGCCAATGGCCGTATCCATACCTCCACGGTTACGGTTGCGGTGATGCCGGAAGCTCAAGATGTGGATGTCTCCATCGACCCCCAGGATCTAGAAATCACCGTGTGCCGGGCGAGCGGTCCGGGTGGGCAGGGTGTCAATACCACCGACTCGGCTGTGCAGATCATTCACAATCCGTCGGGCCTGATCGTAACGTGTGCGGATGAACGATCGCAGATCAAAAATAAGGCCAAAGCGATGACGGTGCTGCGTTCGCGATTGTTGAAACTCAAGGAAGACGAAGAGCGGGCGAAGTATGCCGCTCAACGCAAGGGGCAGATTGGCACGGGTGATCGGAGCGAACGCATCCGCACCTACAATTTTCCGCAGAGTCGGGTGACCGATCACCGCATCGGCCTGACCCTGCACAGTTTGACTGAAGTGATGGAGGGTGATTTTCAGCCGTTGATGAGTGCTTTGTTGCATGAAGACATGGCGATGAAGTTGGCCGAGTTGGGGAACCCTTCACCGATGGGATGACAAACCTACTCGAGGTCATCACCAAGAGTGCCGCCTTCTTGGAGCGCAAAGGAGTCGAACACGCGCGACTCAACGCCGAGTTGCTAGCAGGGCACGCGCTTGGATTACCGCGCATGCAGCTCTACCTGCAGTTCGAGCGATTGCTGCCCGAGCGGGAACTCGACCTGATCCGTCCGTTGATCCAGCGCCGCGGTCAACGCGAGCCCCTGCAGCACATCATTGGATCGGTCGATTTTGCGGGAGTGACACTGAAGACGGACTCCCGCGCACTGATCCCGCGTCCGGAAACGGAATACCTGGTTGAGCTGATTTGCGTCGAGTTCGCGAGTAAGCCTCCGGTGCAATACATCGATCTTGGCACCGGCAGTGGGGCGCTCGCCTTGGCCTTGGCCCACGCCTGGCCAGAAGCGCATGGGTGGGCCACGGACATCAGTGATGAGGCCTTGGCTCTCACGACGGAGAATCGAGAGGCTCTAGAATTCACCGACCGCGTTAAGATTTTGAAGTCCGATTGGTTTAAATCTCTGCCGAGCGGCGAGGTGTTTGAGTTGATCGTGGCCAATCCACCTTATTTGACGGCGGCCGAAGTGGCGGAAACTCAGCCCGAGGTAAAAGACCACGAACCAGCCGTTTCACTATCCACTGCTGAGGATGGGATGGATGCGCTCGTCACGATTATTTCAGAGGCTCAGGACTGGCTCGCTCCGGGTGGACTGTTGGCCATGGAAACGGGCATCGCCCAACATGTCGACTTGGTCAGCCGACTGAAGTCTGCCGGTTTCGCAGAGGTGCAATCGCGTCAGGATTTAACCGAACGCGATCGATTCGTTTTCGCCCGCCGGTCGGTTTAGAGGGTAGGGCGTGATCGCCGAGCGCGCCGTTGGTGGCTCCGCCTTCGTCCCGCAAGGCGGGACTTCGGCGGATTCGTCCCGTGATTATGTCACGGTCGAAGTGGAGCAGAATTATTCTGCTAGATGAAACGCGGCGATCTCGGCGAGACAGCCCTACCTGATGTCAGGGGTGAATCACGTTTCATTATTTTTCTAACCGTTTATTTGGTTCCGTAGGGTGAAACTGTGGGGCATTCCTCCTTCGCCGAGGCTACGGCGGACGGGAAAGCCCAACCCACTTAAGGCATATTCGCGCACTTCCGACGTGGGTCGGGCTTTACGCCCGACTTTCTTGTTGGTCTGCCGCGATCAACCACCACTGGAGGTGGTGCGAGCGGTGAGAGGGATGCGCTCAGCGAACTGAGGCTGTTGTCCGATCACTACGGCATCGACCAATACGCGAAGCGCTTCGCGTAGATGAATATCAAGCCGGGCGAATCCGGTGGGAGCGGGCTCTTCTTCCTCCTCTTCCTCGGCTCCGTCCCCCGCGGCAATCGCGGTGTCATCGGCTAAGGTTAGGTCGGCGGGGATATCACCTTCGGGTAGTGCTTCGTCGAGCGCTTCGACATCCGCACTATTCACGATGGTTTCGGCGCCGAGATCATCGGTGATTGAGACAAGGTCGGCTGGCTCTTCTTCTTCGTCTTCCGGAGGCGTGAGGAGGAATTCGGTGAAGGCGTATTTGTTATCACGCAGAGCCTTGCGTTCTTCATCCATGACCTCACGAAAATCTTTGTCGGTGTCACGTTGGAGGGAGCGTTCCTCGAAGTTGAGGGATACACTCTTCTCTTCCTGTCTCGCGGTGAACCACTCGATGTTGCGTTGGAGGAAATCGAATTCAGCCATCGATTCTTGACGGGACTGGCTCGCTTCGAGGAGCGGAGAAAGGATGTGAATGTCGAGGGGCGAGCCATCGAACTCGGTGGTCTCGATTTCATCCCAGACCAGAGCATGCGGCAGGAAGCGTTCACCAGACTCCATCACGTCTTCCATGGAGGGAAGAATGATGTCGGGCACGACGCCGTTGAGCTGAGTGGAAGAGCCACTGGGCAGGTAGAATTTCTGGATAGTGAACTTGGCGGCACCGGTTTTGACGTCGGGCATCATGCGCAGCCGGGGGTCGAGGTTGCGCATTTCATAGACGGTTTGAACCGTGCCTTTACCGTGGGTGGAACTGTCGCCGAGCACAACGGCTCGACCGTAATTTTGCAAAGCACCAGCTACGATCTCAGAAGCGGATGCGCTGTATTTAGAAACGAGCACCGCCAAGGGCCCAGCATAACGCACGGTGCTATCTTCGTCGTTATCCACCTGAATGTCGCCGTAGTAGGATCGCACTTGGACGACGGGACCTTTTTCGATGAAGAGGCCCGTAAGGTTGATCGCCTCGCTCAGCAGTCCTCCACCGTTGTCGCGCAGATCGAGCACGAGTCCTTCAATGCCTTGTTCCTGTAGTTGATTGATGAGTAGTGAAATATCACCACTTGCACTGTTTTGCGGCCCGTCGGTGGCTCCGGGATTGGGGCCATAAAAAGCGGGGAGGGAAATTACGCCAATCGGCTTGGTGCCTCCATTGTCATCGGGCACTTCAAAGATGGCCCCCCGGGCACGAGCGGAATCGAGATTCACCACATCACGCGTAAGTTTGATCAGCTTACGGGTTGACGCATCGGGACTGTCGGCGGGTTGAATGGTCAGAAAAACATCGGTGCCTTTATCGCCCCGGATGAGATCAACGATCTTCCGTAGCTTCATGCCAATGAGCTCGACGTTTTCGCCGTCGTCATCACCCGATTGGGATACGGCGATGATCTTGTCGTTGGGCTTCAGCCGATTGTCGAGGTCCGCTGGGCCACCGGCAATGATATCACGGATCACACATTCGTCATCTTCGACCCCGAGAAGAGCGCCGATGCCTACGAGCTGAAGCCGCATCTGGATATCGAAGTCTTCGTAGGTCTGGGATGAAAAGTAGGTGGAGTGAGGATCGTAGAGTTTCGCGATGTTGGTGAGAAAGACTTCAGCGATTTCGTGCGTCTCGATATCAGAGAGATTTTTGAGCATGCGCTCATAACGCTTGCGGACGCGTTCCTTCGATTCGTCGAGGTCGTGCTCATTCAGTAGTTCTTGAATGAGTTCGAAGCGCAGGCGTTTTTCCCAGATCTCGTCAGAGGACATCTCATCAGCAGCCCACTCCGATTCGCGTCGGTCGGTTACGTATTGGTCATGACCCTCGAGGTTAAATTCTCCTTTGAGGCGGCTGAAAATCCACTGAGCTCGGCTCTCGGCGCGTTGTTCGTAACGTTGGAATATCTCGAAGGCCGGTTTGATGTTACCGAGGGTGGAGACATTCCAATACAGGCCATCGCCAAATTTTTCGCTGAAGAGCTCCGCGTCGGAATCGAGAAAGAATAGATGGTGCGCATCCCAATCTTCCATGAATTTGCGGACTACGGGGGGGTAGTTGGAAGGAGTGACCGATTCTCGGTTGTAATGTGCCTCCTCCAGCAGCCGCACGAAGTTGCGGATCTCTTTTGATTCGGCGGCGGATACCGTAAACGACCGATCAGGTTGGGCGCTGACCAGAGAAACGAGCAGGCTGAAACAAAGCGTGGAAATGAGGCCGAGATGGCGGGGCGTGAGACTCATAGGGTAGTTAAGAAAGGAGTGAGGGGAAAAGGTTTCAATATTCGCTGGATGAGCGGGGTAGAGTGGGGACGAACTGACCTAACGCTTGTTTAAGGAGTCCTTGGCGCGGTCTAAAATGCGTTTTTCTTCATCGGTCAGAGCGCCGAACCCATCGACGTTGATCTTATCCAAGATTCGATCCACTTCGGCCGTCAGGTCGAGGTGGCGGGATGGCGAACTGGAGGAGGCTTTCTTGGCCCCGCCGACGTTCACCTGGTAGGCGGCTTTACCTGTTTGAGGTTTGGAACGCTTCAACCAAACCGGAAGTTCGATCGAGGGAGCGCTCTGGCCAGACGTGGATTCTCCGCGTTGGTGCACATAACGGAAAAATAACCAACCGGCCGCAAATCCACCAAGATGGGCGGAGTGGCCAATATTGTTGATGCCAGCTCCACCCGGGAGCTCGTAAAAAAGGAATCCCAATAGATCAAAGCCGAGTAGGAACATCACCATCCACTTGGGTTTGATGGTCACCGGCACGATAAAGAACAGTAGCAGGGTGATCGAGCGATTGGGGTTAATCGCGGCGAATACCATTAACAGAGCGCATACTCCGGCCGAAGCGCCGACGAGTAGTCCGGTATCTGCCCAATTAGCGGCGACCCACAAGGCACCGCCGAGCATCACGCCGCCTGCGTAAAGCCACATGAAACGTTTCGATCCGAGTATCGGTAGTAATTCTTTGCCTAGTAGGTAGATCCAAAGGGCATTGAATACGACATGCAGGAAACTCGTCATGCTGTGAAGCAGACTGTAGGTCACGAGCGTCCAGATCTTACCGGATAAAAGAGCCTGCGGACTTAGCGCAAACAGCGTGTCGAAGGTCCGCCCGACGCCTGGCCCCATCCACTTCCAGAAGACATTTTGCAGGATGAATCCAGCCACGATAGTGCAGAGCAACCACGTGAGCACGGAGGTGGTCTGGCGCGGGTAGTTGTCGCGCATGTAGGACCGATCAGAGAGCATCGAAAAAAACCTACGGTTCTTTGCCGACGTGACAAGTTCCCAGCTGAATAATACGAATTAGCACCCACACTTTGTTCGAATCGGGCCAAAATCACCGCCGACTCTCTTGACAGTCTGAGGGGAATCTCTTTGTTCCGTGGCAATTATGGCAGACAAAGACGACAAGTGGGAAACAAATGCAGCCGGCAAATTTTACGTCGATCAGCAGTGCATCGACTGTGATCTGTGCCGCGAAACCGCGCCTGATTTCTTCACGCGCCACGATGACGGAGGCTATTCCTTCGTGCACAATCAACCGAAGACTGAAGAAGACGTCTCCCTCTGTATGGAAGCCCTCGAAGGCTGCCCAGTTGAGGCGATTGGTGACGACGGCGCTTAAAGCGTTTCTATCCAGTTCCAAATTTAACCCCGGCACTATCAGGGGTTTTTTTGTGCCCTGCAGGGTGTGATACCAGAGACTTTATTCTAAAACGGGGTTTCCTGTCCGGATACCTTTGTTAATTAAAAATTAAAACTGGCTAACAATGGCTTGATTTTGCCTCTCGATGACCTACGCCCAGTGGTGTGTCTCGCACTGAATTCTATTTTTTTACCAGCATTATTGTTGGTTTGAGCCTAGCCGGAGCCTCGGTATCCGCCCAGGCGGCCGCATCGACCTCGGTCGAAATGAGCGCTGTGACGATTCTCTCCCCTCGGGTGGCGAACCAGGATCCCGTTTTCACGGTAGCGACTCCCGTCTCGGCTTTGCGTTACGAACCCGCCGTGGACTTGCAGGCTCGAAGCTTCGCGGAAGGGCAGGCTGACATCGCGATTCGGGGCGGCACCTTCGCCAATACTGGGTTCACCCTGGCGGGGTTGCCCCTCTACGACCCTCAGACGGGGCACTATTACGCCGAGTTGCCGATTGCCCCCGGTATGCTGACGGCTCCGACCATCGCCGTGGGAGCAGATCTGGCGGTAGGAGGGGGCTGGAATGCGACGGCGGGTGGCGTGGCTTACGATTGGCGTCCGGTGCGAGTCGGCGGCGAAATCTCGCTCGGTGCGGGCGATTGGAACAGTTGGCGGGGGAATTCCTTGATCGGTGCCGAACTCGGTGATGGCTGGGCGACCGATTTCTCAGCGGGTTATTCGAAGTCCGATGGGCCCTTTGCCAACGCCGATCACGAGATATCTCGCTACAGTGCGCGTCTCCAGCATCGGGGAGAGGGCAGTGGGACGAATCTTTTGGTGAGCTACCAAGACAAGTTCTTTGGTTGGCCGAACCTTTATACGCCTTTCAATTCTCCGGAGACCGAGGATATCCAGACGCTGTTGATCGCAGGAACCCACCGTTGGGCTCCGTCCGACGATGATGGATATGTCGAAGTCGGCGCGTATTGGCGCCGGAACGACGACAACTATGCCTTCAACCGTTTCTTACCGGTGCCAGCGATTCGCCCGTTTAAACACACCACTCACGCGACGGCCGTGGGAGGTCGAGGCCGCTTCGGGATCGATGATCAAAACGCGTTGGAGGTGCGCCTCTGGGTGCTGGCCGACGACATCGAATCCACGTCATTGCGTTTCGGTCGATTCTACAGCCGCACCCATATCACCGGCGGGGCCTATTTGAATCATCAGTCGGAGTTGGCAGGTGGAGGTGAATTCGCGCTGCGCAGCGGGATTGGGTATGACACCACCAACCGCGGCGATGATGCGGTTACTCCGGTGGTCGAGTTCGCCATCCTACCCGCCAGCGAAGTCTGGCAACGGCTCGCTCTCAGCTACAGCACCGCTTCACAGGCGCCCAGTTATACGGCGGTGGCGGGCAACCCCAACGGCGGGCTTTTCCGCAGCAACCCCAACCTTGATCGCGCCACGAGCCGCACCCTCGATCTCACCGCCACGTTCGCCTCCGATGGTTGGAGCGGATCGGTCGGAGCATTCTATCGTGAAGATGACGAGCAGATTGACTGGACGTTTCGTAACGATTTTTGGGCTCGATCGGCTGCTGCCGTCGATCTCGAGACCTACGGAATCGAAGCCTATGCGCGACGGAGTTGGGACTCGGTCGATCTCCAGTTGGGTTACACCTGGCTCGAGAAAACCGAGGATTACGGAGGTCTGTCGGTGGACGGCAGCTTCTATGCGCTAAATTTTCCGAACCACCGATTCACCGCGGCGATCGTTTGGCGGGTGACCAGTAACTTCGATCTGCGTTTCGATAACGAGTTTCGCATCCAGGAACCCAACCCCCTTCGCCGTAACAATACCGACGACACCTGGTTGAGTTCGGTCGGTTTATATTGGCGCCCATCCTTCAGCGAACAACTCGAACTCTCCCTGCAGATCGATAACCTCTGGGATTCAGATTTTGAAGAAGTTCCTGCGACTCCCGCTGCGCCCCGCTTGATTGCCGCCGGGGCAACGTGGCGCTGGTGAGCGGCGCGCGCTTGCGCCCCACCGAGGATTGGATTGGTTGGAGGTTTTATGGCCGACAATCCGTTTCTCTCTCCCGACTTCTTGATCAATTGGTCTGCGCACACCGCCGAACACATCGAACCCGCGATCAAACAAGCCCTCGCTGATGGGCAAGTGGCGATTGATGCTATTGCGGGACTGCCGCTTGATCAGCTGACCTACGCGAATACGTTTCTCGCCTTAGAAGACACCACCGAGTCATTGACCTTCGCGTGGAGCAAGGTCACTCACCTCCAGGCAGTCGCCGACTCACCGGATCTGCGCGCCGCTCACAATGCCGTATTGACTGAGGTATCCGGTTTCTATGCCCGCATTCCGCTGAACGCTGACTTGTGGGCGCGCCTCAAAGCTGTCGCTGAATCCGACGAAGGAAAGGCGCAGACTGGAATCCATCGCCGATTCGTGGACGAAACGGTGTCAGACTTTGTTGAGTCGGGTGCAGACTTGCCCGCCGCTCAAAAGAAACGTTTGGAGGAAATTCAGGGTGAACTCGCTAAAATTACCCAGAAATATTCCGAGAACGTGCTCGATGCGACCAACGCTTGGTCAGTCGTGATTGAGGACGAATCTCGTCTCGCCGGCATTCCCGAACACGCCCTCGAGACCGCCCGCAAGTCCGCGATCGAAAAAGGGAATGGCACGGCCGAGAAACCAGCCTGGCGATTTACCCTGCAGATGCCCTCCCAAGAACCGGTGATGGTCTACGCAGCAGACGAGTCGCTCCGTCAGGAGATGTGGAAAGCTGCGACGGCGGTGGGATCCGCTGACGATCACGATAATCGACCGCTGGTGCCCCAGATTCTGGCCCTGCGCGACGAGGAAGCGAAGTTACTCGGCAAGGCTCATTTCGCCGATCAAGTGCTCGGTCGCCGTATGGCTGGCTCCGGCGAACACGCGCTCAGTTTCGTCAACGATCTTCAGTCCAAGGCGCAGGAAGCCTTCCAGCGTGAGTGCGGCGAACTTGAACAATTCAAGGCCGCGCAAACCGGCGAACCCGCGGGTAAGCTCAAGGCCTGGGAAGTGGGGTTTTGGGCGGAAAAACAACGTCGCGCGCTGCATAATTTCGACGACGAAGTTTTACGATCCTACCTCCCGATGAATCGCGTGATCAATGGGCTCTTCGAATTGGCCCAACGGGTCTTTGGATTGAAGATTAAGGAACGTGATGCGAACGCGGAAGAAGTTTGGCATGAGGAGGTGAAGTTCTACGAAATGCATGATGGCGATGATCGGCATGTGGGCTCGTTTTATGCGGATTGGCATCCGCGGGAATCTAAACGAGGAGGCGCTTGGATGGGCGCATTGATCACCGGTGGTCCTCGTTCGGATGGCTCACGCGCGCCGCACTTGGGTTACATCATGGGCAACATGACACCGCCGGCCGACGGGAAACCCGCGTTACTAACTCATCGCGAAGTGGAGACGATCTTCCACGAGTTCGGTCACCTGCTGCACCATCTGCTCGGTGAGGTTGAGATCAAATCGCTCAATGGTACCAACGTGGCCTGGGACTTCGTCGAATTGCCGTCCCAAATCATGGAGAACTGGTGTTGGGAGCGGGAGAGTCTGGATCTCTTCGCCCGGCATCACGAAACCGGTGGAAGTATTCCAGAGGATATTTTTGGGAAGATGATCGGCGCCCGAAACTTCCGTTCGGCCAATGCCATGATTCGCCAAATCCAATTCGGAAAGATGGATCTGCTCATGCACACCCATACGAGCGAATTTGTGGCCGCGGGAGAAGCAGGTCTCGAGGCGCGGGTCACGGCCGCCGTCGCCGAGACATTCATCCCCACCAAACCGCCGGCTCGTCCGATCATCTATCGCTTCGGACACCTATTTAGCGATCCGACTGGATATGCTGCGGGTTACTATTCCTACAAATGGGCAGAGGTCCTCGAGGCCGATGCCTTTGGTCGGTTTAAGGCAGAAGGTCTGTTCAATCGCCAAACCGGCGCGGACTTCGTGCGCCACGTATTAAGCCGAGGTAACTCGGCGGATCCGGCAGAGTTGTTCCGCGCCTTCCGCGGTCGTGACCCGGACGCCAACGCCTTGCTCATACGCAGTGGACTGGTGCCTGCGGCCTAGGCTGCACGGCCTCGTTTACGCTGTTTCCATTTTGAAAGGGGAGGCTACAAAGCCGAACCACTTTTCCAATCGTCACCGGATGCACTTGCAAACTGGGGAAACTCACTAAGTTGCTAGACCTGTTCAACGAACAATAATCTCAGCCATCAAACTATCATGACTTGGTTAATTCTCTTTATCGGACCGATGCTCTTCGGTCTCTACGCCCAAAACAAAATTCGTAAGGCCTACGCTAAAAACGTGCAGATTGGTTCACGAGGTGGAATCTCTGGCTTCGAGGCAGCTCAAGCGGTTATGCAATCCGCGGGGATCAACGATGTTGAAATCGTGCAGGTGCCCGGAGAACTCTCCGATCACTACGATCCAATCAACAAACGCCTCGCGCTTTCCGAACAGAACTATCGTGGTAATAGTTTGGCCGCCGTTGGCGTTGCCGCTCATGAGGCAGGCCACGCTATCCAGCACAAAGTCGGCTATTCGATGATGAAGGTCCGTCAGACCCTGGTTCCCTCCACGCAGATCGCCTCCAAGGTCTCTAGCTACGTCGTGATGGGTGGAATCGTCTTGCTCGCATTTTTGGGCGCTCCGGTCTTGGGCTACAAGTTACTGACCATTGGTGCAGTCGCTCTTGGCGTAATCGTGCTCTTCCAATTGGTGACGTTACCGGTCGAGTTTGATGCCACCCGTCGGGCCAAGGTTCAATTGGTCGAACTTGGCATTTTGGACCGGGATGAGATGGAAGGCGTTAATGAAACCCTCGATGCCGCCGCGCTGACCTACGTCGCCGCATTCGTTGCCGCCGTTGGATCGTTGCTCCACGTTCTGATGATCCTCCAAGGTCGTCGCGACTAAGCTTTAGTTCGTCTCAAAACTTTCAGCCGGCCCTTCTCGAAGGGCCGGCTTTTTTGCACCCTGAAGACTAGTTTTCTGATCTAGATTTTTGTAGCCGGTCTCGCTGAGGCCGGAGCGGTGGAGTGGTCATTGCTTCCAAGAAGCAGAATCCGGAGTAATCCTCCTTCGCCAAGGCTATGGCGGACAAATCGACCCCGGCTACTGTGGAATTCGGAAATACGGCAGAGTTTACTTGGGCGTCTTTTACTAATTCTTGTGCCTGCTGTGGCGATTAATTCTCAGTCGCGTTTACTGATGGCTCGCAAGCGACTGCTCCTGCGGTAAATTCACTTCATGGCGAAGAAGAAGTTACCTCGGGTTACCGGTTTTGGCGGATTGTTTTTTAAGGCAAAGGACTCGGAGGCGCTGAGTGCGTGGTATCGGGATCGGCTGGGGCTACCGATTGAAGAGTGGGGTGGTTGTGTTTTCCCCTGGCGTGACGCTGAAGATCCGAAGAAAGCGGGTCAGACGGTCTGGAGCGTCTTCGACGCTAAGACCCCTTATTTTAAACCGAGTCGGAAGGCATTCATGATGAATTTCCGCGTTGATGATCTCGACCGCGTATTGGCGGAATTGAAAGCTGAAGGCGCCGACGTCACCGACGCGTCCGAAGAATCCGAATACGGTAAGTTCGGCTGGGTGATGGACCCGGAAGGCAACAAGATCGAACTCTGGCAGCCACCGGCTCCACCAAAGCCCAAGAAAAAGGCGAAGCCGAAAAAGGTGGCGGTCAAGAAAACCGCAAAGAAGACGCCGAAGAAGTAAGTGTATAATTAGGCTACGCAACCAACGTCGTGGCACGGCGCACCCGTCTTAGCTCGGGACCGTGTTCGCTCTCCAGTTTCCACAGGTCGTCGGTCACTTGGAGATTTAACCAATTGCGGGCGTCTACCGCAAAGAAGCGGCCTAAACGTGCAGCGGTGTCCACGGTAATGGAACGTCGACCAGCCAAAATTTCACTTAATCGGCTTTGAGGAATACCGGTCGCTTCGGCGGCCGCGGTTTGAGTGATGCCCATAGCGGCAAAGAATCCTTCGCGGAGGATGATTCCGGGGTGAGTCATGGAGATTTTCTTGGTCATGGTGTTAACTCAAATCCCCTATCGCGGCTTCGAAAGTATCGATTCGGGGTTCAATTCCACGGATGGTTTCGGCCCAGAATTCTGGATCACGAATGTCACGGTCGAGCGACTGTTTTACCACGTCTTCGCAGCTGGCGCGTCCGGTCAGACTGAGGAAGGTTTCGTAGCGTTCGAGGAAGGCGGGCCCTTGTTTCTTGAATTCTTGGAAGAGGGCCGTGCTGAGCAGGAATCCAAAGGTGTAGGGGAAGTTATAGAACGACAGGTCGGTGATGAAAAAGTGGAGTTTGGACGCCCAAAATAGAGGATCTTCTCCGCCTTCGATCAATGTATCGCCGAAGACTTCGCGCTGGGTTTCGACCATCAGTTCTTTGATGCGACTCACGGGGACGGGACCCGATTTGCGTTCGTTGTAGAGTTTGGACTCGAACTGGAAACGGACTGGGATATCGAGCAGGAAGGCGGGCGTATGGGAAAGACTCTGCTCGATAAGGAACGCCCGTTCAGCGTTATCGAGGGCGGGATCTTCCAGCAAGCCGTCGGCCAGGATACTCTCGGCGAACGTTGAGGCGGTTGCAGCCAACGTCATGGGGTAATCTTGCGCACAGGGCCGTAGGGAGCTCAGCAGGTGTGAATGCCACGTGTGGCCCGCTTCATGGGCCAGGGTGGTGACGTCGTTCATGGTCTGCCCGTAAGTCATGAAGATGCGCTCTTCATTGATGAGAGAGGAACCGGTGGCGAACGCGCCGGCGCGTTTGTTGGGGCGCTGCTCGTTTTCGATCCAACGTTTCTCAACCATGGTGCGTAGGTAGTCCTGAATTTTCGGATACATTTTCCCGAACGACTGATCAACCAGTTCCACGCCACGGGCCCAACTGAGCGCGGGCAAGGTGTCGGGCAACTGCGGGGCTCCGATGTCAGACCATGAGAGGGCGGACGTGCCCTGGGTTTTGGCATTGAGGCGCAAGATGCGGCGCGGGATCTCGTAGTTGGCCGCAAACGCGGAGAACATCGCTTCAATCGTTTCTCGCGAGACGCCGGCGTCGTGGAGTGGGGCGTCGAGAAAGTGATTTTGGCCGCGACGCCCGTAGAGGGTGTGTCGCGTTCCGGCGATGCCGTTGAGCGCGGCGCCCATAACATCTTCGTGAGCCTCCCAGACTTTGTTGCTAGCCGTAAATGCGGCGGAACGCACGGCGCGGTCGCGGTGGGTGAGCAAAGAACGACGTTGCGACATGGGGGTCGTTTCAACGCGACCGTCAGGCCACGGCATTTCAAAAGTCATCTTGCCACTGACCGTGTCATAGAGGCGGCCCCAACCGCTGATGCCATCGACCCCGAGATCTGCCGCGAGTGCTTCTCCGGCTTGGTCCATTTGGAACTTCGCCGATTCTCGCATGCGGTTGAGCGTGTATTCGGCGTCCTTAAGTCGATCGTCCGCGAGGAAAATTTGCCATGTCGCATCGCTGGCGGTGCCGAGCCCGGAATTGAGGGGTGTTTCGAGTTTGGAGTATTCGGCGTGTTGGGCCGCGAGCGTGGCTTCGGCACTTTGGTAGGCCTCATTGGCCGCGTCGGCGGAGGCGAGACAACCCAAATACGATTCAAGATGAGTCAAGCGGGCGCCGAGGTCCTCGTAGCTCAGGAAGAGGTTGATCCAGTTTTCGGTGGAGGTGGCCTCAAGTGTCGGTAGGTCCGAGGCGATCTTGATCGCCGCGCTTAGATCGCTGGAAAGCTGAGCAATAAACTGTTGGTGATCGAGGCCGTCGAATTCGGGGAAGTAGCTTTCGAGTGACCAAGTGGGGTAGAGTTCAGGCATGCGTTATTCGAAGGGCATTACGGGCGCAGGGGCCAGGGAGGGGATTCGGTCGATTTAAAAGGGAATCACGTCGTGACTAAATTGCTGCGCAATGCGTCTACGACATGACCCCATGGGCTTCGGGCACGGCAGCGAGGGGGCAAGTCGGGGCAGATTCTTGTGACTTGATACCTGATACTTGTTACTTCGCGTGCGTCAGCACGCGCGTAGGGGGTCACGTCGTCATAAGTTTACTCCGTCTCGCATGGGCGAGACTGCGTAGAACTTATCAACGACATGACCCCGGGGGCTTCGTGATCTGTTGGAGGATGAAACCGTCGGGCATAAAGCCCGACCCACATTTAGGGTGCGTATTCGACGCGTGGGTCGGGCTTTATGCCCGACAGCTTTGCTCTAATTAGTGAACAGTTCGTGGTCGGGATCGCCGGCGGAGATGAGGTAGGCCAGTAGATCGAGGATGTCATCGTCCGCCATCGTGGACATGAGGCCGGGTGGCATCATAGAGATGGGCGAAGGGGTGATGGATTCGATATCGTCGACGTGAACGAAAGTGATGGTGCTGGGAGTCATCATGTCGGTGTTCACCCAGTAGGTGTCCCCTTTGATGTTCATGATCCGACCATTCAGCTCC
>CAJXQX010000061.1 GCA_913058185.1 uncultured Verrucomicrobiota bacterium | reverse complement strand
CGTAAGGAGTCGTCGGCAGCGTCAGATGTGTATAAGAGACAGCCCCTCCCCCGGTTTCTTTGGCTACTGCTGGCCGGTTTCGCCCTAGCCTCCATCACGTCGGCCAAATCGCCTTCGGTCCTCACCACCTTCATGGAGGATGGCGGCTGGTGTTGGTATCAGGATCCGCGCGCCATCATCAGTCAGGGCAAGTTGCTCGTCGGCGGCGTCAGCGGCCAAACCGGTGACGTAAAGGTCAGCGTCTACGATCTCGTCGCCGAAAAAGACCTCGGCACCGTCGTGCTGCACCCACGCTTCCAAGTCGATGATCACGACGTGCCGGCGTTCTACGCCCGTCCCGACGGCAGTGTGCTCGCGGTCTACGCCAAACACTCAAACGAACGGATTCACTACTACCGAATTTCTGAACCTGATGATTATATGCAATGGGGCGAAGAGCAGCAATTCGTGCATGACTACGACGCCCGACAGGGCGTCACCTACATGAACCTCTACCACCTCAAAAACGAGGGGTTGCTCTACAACTTTTTCCGCGACGGCCCGACCTTTAATCCGAGTTTCATCACCTCCGCCGACCACGGCAAAACCTGGGGCAATCGCACCCACTTTATTTCCGATGAAGTAGATGGCACGCACCGCCCTTACGCCCGCTACCTGCAACGCGATGCCAACACCGTAGGCATCGCCTTCACCGACGCTCATCCCCGCAATTTCGGCAACAGTCTCTACTACGCCGATTTTCGCGATGGCGCCTTCTACCGCGTCGATGGCAGCAAAATCAAAGACCTCGCCGACGGTCCGCTGACCACCTCCGAAGCCGAACGTGTTTTCCAAGGCAGCGGTATCCTCACCAACGCCACGATCGACCAAAGCGCGCCACTCAGTGCCTGGACGAGTAGTGCCGCCTCCGATGCCATGGGCAATCCGCACATCGGCTACACCCTCTACCTCGACGACGACGACCACCGCTACCGCCTCGCCTCTTGGGATGGTTCGCAGTGGCACAACCGCGAAATCGCGATGGGCGGCAAATGCCTCTACCCGCGTGAAAGCAGCTACACCGGTTTGGTCACCATTGATCCCGTCGATCTGCGCCGCATCTACATCTCCACCGATGTGCATCCCACCACCGGGAAAGATTCCGGCGGCACCCACGAAATCTACACGGCGCAGGTTGAGCTCGACGACGACATCGCCACCATTGAGTGGCAGCCCCTCACCACGAATTCACCCGACCGCAACATCCGCCCCATCGTCGCGATCGGCGACGGTTACCGCGCCGTCCTGTGGTTAAGTGGCCCCTGGAGCACCTACACCGACTACGAAAGCAACGTAGTAGGCTTCATCGAAAAACTTTAGCCCATACTCCCAAACAAGAACGCCTCTTCTCTCTTACTCGTTCTCTTTCCCCTTTCCTTGTACGCCGTAATCCCGCTCTACGGGACGAAGGACTCCTGCCAGCTACTGAAACGCTTCAGTGCGTAGATGTTCGACGAACCCGGCCAAAGTCCCCCATCGTTCAAAAGCCTCACCTCTCGCCAAAGCCTTGGCGACGGCGGATGCCCCTCAGAATTCAAAAATCGTAATTCATAATTCGTAAATTTTCATGAAACTCCGCACCCTTAAACTCCAATCCGTGGTTCTCCTCGGCCTTTTCCTCGCTTTCACCAGCAGCCTCTCCGCTCACCTCACGTTCGACGATGTGAATACAAAATACGCTGCGAACCTCGCGCTGTGGTGGGGCAAAGGTAAACCCGTCGTCGACAAAGTCGAAAAAGCCCACGCCCTCGGCTTTGAAGCTATCGAATTCTGGGCCTACGGCAAAGAAGACATCGATGGGATCGCCGCGAAGTGCCAAGAGCTCGGCATCCAAGTCGCCCAATTCACCGCCTGGGGAAAACCACTCGGGTCCGGCAAAAACATCGACGAATTTGAAGCAGGCATCAAAGAAGCGATCACCGTCGCCCACAAGCTCGGCGCTCCCATGATGACCGTGACTGGTCACCGTTGGGTTGAAGGTTACACCCTCGAAGAGCAGCTCGCCAATTACACCAAAGCGATGAAGCGCGTGGCCCCACTTTGTGAAGCCGCCAACGTCATGATCATCGTCGAGCCGTTTAACCCCGTTAATCACGGAAAGAACACGCTCAACGGCAGCCAAGCCGCCGTAAAGATCTGCCGCGAGGTGGATTCCCCCATGATCAAAATCAACTGGGATTTTTATCACATGCAGCTCACCGAAGGTGCCCTCATCCACTACCTCCGCGAAGGTTATGACCAAGTTGGTTACCTCCAGCTCGCCGACACTCCTGGCCGCTTCCAACCCGGCACCGGCGAGTTGAACTACGTCGCTATCTTAAAAGCCGCCCACGAACTCGGCTACCGCGGTTACGTCGGCGTAGAATGTAACCCCAAAGGCCCCGAAGCCGAAGCCCTGCAGCAGTTGCTGAAGAATTCCTACTGAGCGAGTAAGCCCCGACCAAACGCACGGGTTTTATTCCAAAACCCGTGCGTAAGTGACCTAACTAATTCCAGTAATACAGCGCAGAATAAAGAGTCAGGCTTTGTAGTTTGTAGTTCGCCCGAACCCCGACAGCGAGTGGGGAGGATTACTGCTTCACTCCACTTCCCTACTACATCGCCGCGGCGCGGCTTCGACTATCCCGTCACCGCAGCCAACAACTGCCGCTCCGCTTCAGTTCACGGCTGAGTTCAAAAGCCTACTCCCGGTCGAGTCCCTGCGACATGAATCGCCACACGCGTTCACGGGAGTTTTCGATGTCGAAACTAACTCCGTGACCGGTCCCGGGCACGACCATCAATTCATGCTCGATACCCCACTCGGCAAGCTGGGCACACCACACCAGATTACCGGGATAGTTTTCGTCTTCATTTCCGACCACGACCATCAAACTCACGGCCGGCGCCGCTTCGCCTCGGTCAACGTAGGTCCGCGCGTTATCGAAAACATTGTTTGATGCATCCGGAATCACGATGCCGTTCAATTCGGATCCTTCGTTTTCACTGATGATCAATTCGCGCTGATGTCCGCCGGCGATCGAAACGCCGGTGGCAAATAGTTCCGGGTAACGAAACAGATAACGCCCCACCGCTCGGCCGCCTTGCGAGCTGCCGATCAACACTCTCGAGGTTCGGTCGACCAGCGTGCGTTCCGTCCCGTCCAGATGTTTCACAAACTCCATGAACGCCTGCACTCCGAGGTATCCGTCGATGTAGTCGTAGTGGCTTAACTTCCCTCCGTTCACCATGACGAAGATATGCGGTGGCATTCTGTCCCCCGCCCGGTCTCCTCTAAAATTCCGGTATCCGCCTAGCCCCTTAGACTCCGCTCCCGGACGGCCTCCATGTAAGTAGTAGATTACCGGATACCGCTTCCCTACATTTTTCGGATCGGCATAGCCAGCGGGGAAGCTGACGTAGTAGCCCACGTCGGCTTGGTTCGCCTGACTGTAAAACGTCCGATGCTCAACCCCGTCCACGCTGCCCTTGGCTTGCGGGCTGACCCACTGGAAAGATTCCACCATCTTCAGCATGTCTTTTTCTTGAGCCTGAAGTCCGGTCAAGGCCCCGAGGGTTAGAAGGAAAACGAGGATGCGACGGCGGGTAGAAAGCATGGCTGTCAGCCCACATGCTCAACCGAATCGAGGCAACACTCCTTCACCACCGCCACGTCGGGCCACAAAACAAACGCGTCGAACCGGGGGTAGGCTTTGTCGTTTGTGGTTGGAGTGCGTTTACCTTAGTCCTCAATCCACGTTGATGCATATGGGACTTATTGGAGGTATCGGACCCGCGGCGACTGGGTTTTATTAACGAAACCTTATTCGCATTTACGCGGAGTAATCCCAAAAATTGGAGCTGACTATCGCGCATGCAGATCTGTCGGAGGTCATGCCGAATATCTTGGCCAACGAAAAGGAAAAGCAGGCGAAGTCTTTTCTCCAACATGTCCGGCAATTGGAGGGAGCGGGCGCCACCGCAATCGGAGTGACCTCCATTGCGGCCCATTTTTGCATCGATGAACTCAAGGCCCTCAGTCCCCTGCCGATCGTAGACGCGGTTATCGAAGTTCGGGAGGAAATTGAGCGAAAGGAGTTGGGTCGCGTGGGTATTCTCGGGACCCGAGGAGCGATGGCATCGAAACTATTTGGCAGCATTGCTTCCGAAAAAGCGGTGTTGCCGCAAGGGGACGACCTTGAGCGGGTTCATAACGCCTATATCGGAATGGCCACGAGTGGTCACGCAACCAATGAGCAACGTGAGGTGGTTTTCTCTACCGGGACTGAACTGTGTAGAAACGGTGGGGCAGATTCCATCGTGCTTGCGGGAACGGATCTGTTTCTAGCTTTTGAGGGACATGATTGCGGATTTCCGACCATCGACTGTGCGGTCGTTCATTCCGAGGCACTTTTCCGAAGTTCACAGGAAGGAGTAGGATCTTGAATACGAAGTGGCACCCACTAAACGGTGACACTTCCCCCAACGCTAGCCCGGCGTCGTGTGAAAACGTGACGATCAACGAATCAAACATATCTGCTCCGCCTCAGTAGCAAAAGACTTATGAGTAATTGACTTTCTCATTCGTGCAACATATTCGTGCGTCATGAAGACGGTTACCATTCGAGAAGCTCAGCACAATCTCGGCAAAATTCTACTGGAAGTAGAGGCTGGCCAGACAGTGCAGATCACCCGACGCCGGGTTCCTCTCGCCCGGCTTGTGCCGGAACCCTCGAACGCAGACAATGCGACCGGGGTAGACTGGTCGGATCATGCTGGGCGCGTCGTATCCACCGGTAAATCTGTCGGCACGGATGACATCCTGGATGATCTCCGCGGAGAAAGATGAAACCCCTATATCTAGACACGGGACTCGTCCTCAAATTGCTGGTGGAAGAACCGCTCAGTCCCGTTGTCCGCGCCTATCTCACGAAGCAGCGCGCTCCCATTTGGTTTACCAAAATTATCACACTGGAAGTTGAAAACACCCTGCAAGCCATGCGGCATCGCGGACAACTCACTCCGGTCCAGTTGCGCAAAACCCAGGAACTACTAACTCAACTCTGTGACGAGGGGAAATTTCGCCAATCGCCTCTCACACTCGACGCCATCTCGGAGGAGATGTTGCGCCTGACGCCGAGCATCACTTCCCGCACGGGTTGCCGCACCCTCGACCTCCTTCACATCGCGGCAGCTCGGCTGCTGCCCTCCCCGAAGTTCATATCCACTGACAAGCGCCAACTCGCGGCGGCAAAACTAGCCGGTCTCACCACTGTGGATCTTACTCATCGCTGATTCATTATCAAAAATGAAACCGGTGTTCAAAGATGACGGTTATTCTCTGCTAAATTATCAGAATCGGATTTACATGGAAGGGCCGAGAGGGGCCGGCATCGTGGAAGGTGAAATCATTGGACGCTTCCTCACCAAGCTCGGCCTCAAAGCCTCTCGAGGGTCTACCGCGAAGTTTGGTCACTGACCACATGACCCTCTTTAACTCTGGGCTCTAGTCGCCCACTTCTGACACTCCGCCCTTAAGGGACGTCTGGTCGTGGCGTTTCCGCAACTCTTTCGGCCACCGACTCTGAGGCTTGCTGTTGATCAACTGGTTTTCTTTTTCACTCAAGGGCAGGTTCGCGTCTTGGAAAGCTCCCCGAGTTATCGACTGGTTCCACCGCATAGTTGCCTCGTCGCTCGCTTTCTTGTCGAGCTTTTGGTTCGAGATCATAGAATTTTCCGGTAAGTTAGTCATAAATGAAAGCCTTCTGTTTCGGATTACCCGTGCACCTACTTTCTTTCACGACTGTTAACCCCAACCGGAGCCGTTGCAAGACGGTTCCTCCATCTCTATTGTTCGAGGAAGGTTACTATGGGATTGACGGGGAAATCAGGAGCCGCGCGGGAATTCGTTGTGCCATGATCTCGGATACCTTAATCTATCGCCATGGAAGCTGCCCCCTCCCGTTCGCTGCCCCTTTTCCTTCTACTCGCCAGCTGGTGCTTCTACTCGTCGGCAATCGCGCAACCAACCGAATCCCCAGCAAACGACCGTTTCGCCCGGATCGTTTTGTTTGTGCCTGACGACGCCGAGATACCTGCGGATTATCAAGAACGCCTCACTGCCATCGCGTTACGCACCGAAGCCTTCTTCGCCGACGGCATCGCCCAATGGGGTTGGCCGGTCGCGCGGCGCGAAATCTTTGCCCGCACCGACGACGACATCGAGGTCACGGTCGTGCGCGGAGCGTTACCCGAGGACGCGGTGGGCCGAAAGGGGTTTCCTCTAGTAGGGCCTCTAGCCATGGCCGGAGCCACGGCTGCTCTGGGTGACCAAGCAGATGAGAACACGGTCTGGTGGACGTTTTACCATACCCCCAAACGCGTCATCAAAGGCTTCCGCGGAGGAGGCGATCGGGACGGTGGACGCGCGATTAATGTCTATCCCACCGCCGACGGAAACATAACCGCTGACGTCGAATTAGGCGACCCCGAGATGTGGCCGCTCAACCTGAAAGGGTGTGTGCACGAATTTGGGCACGCGCTCGGCCTGCCTCACATCGGAGCCAAACCTGAAACCGGACTCGGCAACACGTTGATGGGGCCGATCAATCGGGCCTTCGCGAGCCGCTTGCCCAAGGGAACCTCGGAACCTCGCGTTTATCTGTGTGAAGGGTCGGCCACCTTATTGGCGAAGCACCCGCTGTTTGTGGCCCACGGGCCCACTCCACCCGCCGGGACCGACCACGCGCGAGTAAACGACCTCGCAATCAAGGATGGGCCCGGTGGCTCCATCGAGATTACCGGAAAAGTCTCCGGCCTAGTCGCGGCGCACTCCGTGATGATCCTAGATTCCGACCACCGCTTCGGCGACTACTGGTCCCGATCCTATTCCGCCAAGGTCGATGATGAGGGCACGTTTCACGCGAATCTCGATGAACCCTTTGCCAGCGACCAAGGATTCATCACCCTCTACGTCTGCCTCAACGACGGTCGCAACAAGGCGATGGCTGACGAAGGCGAGATGCGCTTTTCCTACGAAGGCAAACCCGGCTCACGCGTCTTCGAGCCGACCGTCCGAGAGTGACTCAAGCGTCCACCTTGCCGCTTCATCGCCATGACCTCTTTAACCGACGCTCAACAGGACATGCGCGCCGCCTATTTCAACGGTGGCACGGGCGCCGTCGGTTCCGCCACAGCATGGTTCGCCGCCGCGTTGGTCGCCACATTCGTCAGCTCTCAGGCCGGCATCCTTACGCTCATTTTCGGCGGTATGCTGATCTTCCCTACATCGATCCTGCTGAGCAAATTGCTGGGCCGATCTGGTAAGCACGCCAAAGGCAACCCCCTCGCTCCTCTCGCCATCAGCGGCACAATCTGGATGCTGCTCTCGATCCCCATCGCCATCGCGGTCGCAGCTTATCGCATCGAATGGTTCTTTCCCGCCATGCTCCTCGTTATTGGCGGGCGCTATCTGACATTTCCCACGCTCTACGGCCTCAAGGCCTACTGGTTCTTCGGGGTGGTTCTCGCCCTGTCCGTGATTCCGCTGGTCGCTTTCGGTGCGCCGGTTGCCTCTGGAGCCTTCACCGGCGCGCTGATCGAATATATTTTCGGAGCCCTCCTGTTCACGCAGAAGCATACCTGACTCACTCGATTCTCATCTCGAATCGGCAATCCGATACGACGCCGTGTCGCACCCCGTGAAGATCAACCGATTTCTCGCTCCAGGAAAACCGTAACCTCGCGCTGACTATAGGCGTCTAGAATAGAACATGCGTCGCCCTCGACCGTATTTTATCCTGTCCTTCTTTACCCTCGGGCTGTTCATCGGAACAACCGCGTCCTCACTCGCCCAACCATCCCAGCGTTCACGAGGCAGTGGTGATTGGTCTGCGTCGGAGTATGGTTCTAACCGGTCCGCCAAGGATCTTCGCACCGCCTACGCCTCGAAGGGTTTCGCGTGGCTCAGCGGTTCGCCAGCCGACAATGAAAAACTCTCCATCGGTAAGAACGCCCAACTTTTCGGTTTCGTGGCCCTGCGCTATCAATCGGGTCGGGCCGCCAATCGCGGCGCCATCGGCCGCGCATTTTTCGCGAGCACCACTGCCGACCAACGTGCGCTCCTCGAAGACGCCGTCATCGCAGAAGTCCCTCTTCTCGACCAATGGTGGTCGGCCCGAAACGACATGCTGCGCGTGCTGGAATCCCACCTCTACAACCATGAGGAAATTGATGAGGCCCATCTCCTGAAACTCAGCGCGATCTACGGTGATTTGGGCGGCCGGATTGCGTTGATCGAAGCCAGGAATTTTGCCGCTCTGGAAGACCTTCTGAACGACGATCAGCGCGCCCTACTCGCTTCTTGGCGGAAAGACCCGGAAAAGATCACGGAGCTCGCTCAGGCCAATCGAGTGCGCAGCGATTCCGTCGATCGCGCCGACTTGAAGCAACTGGAGGACCTCTTTGCCAAATGCTTCTCTTGGCTGACCGGCACCGCCGCCGACACCAGAGTGTTTCCGCTCGGCCAACCCGCCCAATTTTTCGGCTTCGTCAGCATTCGCCACAAGAGCGGTCATGCCGCCAGCCGCGGTCAGATTTCCCGTTCTTTCACCGACATTCTCACCCGCACCCAACAGCGTCGTCTCGATGCGGCGGTGAGTGAGGCTCAACCCATCACCAACGGATATATCTCGGTGCGCAATGAGGTCCTCGCCCATCTACAGTTGCTGCGCGACGAGCCGACGAAATTTGAAGCCAATCTTTACGCAGATCAGTCCAGAAAACTCGGCATGATAGAAGCCGCGGTCGCCACCATCGAAGCCTTAGCCTACAGCGAAATTCGAACTAATATGACCGCCCCACAAACCGCCCGGATGATGGAACTGCGCGGCGACTACATCATCGACACCGCTCAGGTCGAAACGCTCAGTCCGCTCGAACGCGGCAAAACACTCTTCACGCTTTGCGCCGCCTGTCATGGCGCGCCGGGCCAACACGTGGCGCAAAGTATCGGGCCCTCGCTCGACAACATTCTTGGACAAAAAATCGCCGCAACTCGGCCCTACGACTACTCGCAAGCGCTGCGCAACCTCGCCACCGAACACGGCCATTGGACGCCCAAACTCATTGATCAATACCTGCAAGCCCCGCGTCAATTCGCCCCCGGTACCAAGATGGAATTTCAGGGCCTACTGGTCGAAGACGACCGTGCCGCATTGATCGCATTTCTGGAAAGCCTCCAGCGTTGAGCTACCGCGCTCAACGGAAGAAGACCAAGAACAGGGCTTCTCTCACCGAGGATTTACCCTAGGCTCTTTCTCCAATGGTTCGACTATTGTTGGGATTTTCATTTTTCGTCGTCATCCTCGCTTGCGAAGGAGCGCCGCCCAACATCGTCCTGTACATCGCCGATGATCATGGACGTAACGATTCGTCCGTCTATAACCCCATGGGTGATGCGATCACCCCGCAGATGGCAAAGCTCGCGGCAGCGGGCTTGACCTTTAACCAGGCGTTCGTCGCGTCACCGGCCTGCGGTCCCAGCCGATCTGCCCTGCTGTCTGGAATGATGCCCATTCGTAATGGCGCCGAACACAATCACGAGAAGCCCCGGCTCGAGACCCAAACCATGATCCGGCATCTGAAGGAGGCGGGCTACGAGGTCGCGGCCTTCGGCAAGGTGCACCAC
The DNA here is from genome assembly GCA_913058185.1 of uncultured Verrucomicrobiota bacterium. Classification (GTDB taxonomy): domain Bacteria; phylum Verrucomicrobiota; class Verrucomicrobiia; order Opitutales; family Opitutaceae; genus Actomonas. The sequence continues at coordinate 14,137 of CAJXQX010000061.1, read as the reverse complement.
AACAAATGGATCGAATCGGTCGGCGCTGATCACGTGGATCCGACCCGCAAAGATCTCGAGAAATCCGTGCAAGCGTATCTCGACGCGCGCACGGACAACCGTCCTCTGCTGCTCATCGTCGGCGACGTGCGGACCCACGCGCCTTGGCACAAACACGATACCTACGACAGGACCGAACTCACCGTCCCCTCCCATTGGGTCGACACCCCCGATACCCGACAGACCTGGGAAAACTATCTTGGCGAGGTCACGGAAGTCGACACCACCATCGGTAACATCGATACCATCGCCCGCGCTCATTTCGGATCCGACGACTTCCTTTCGATCTACACCTCCGACCACGGCCACGCCCTACCCTTCGGTAAATGGAATCTCTACGACTGGGGCACCCAGGTCGCGTTCATCGCCCGCTGGCCCGGGAAAATTCCGGCGAATGCCCGCACGGATGCGATGGTCAGTTGGATCGATATTTTCCCGACCCTGCTCGACCTCGCGGATGCTGACGTTCCTGCCGACATCGATGGCCGCTCCTTCGCCTCGGTTCTCCGCGGCGAAACCGATCAACATCGCGAGCTCATCTTCACCACCCACTCCGGGGACGGAAAGATGAACATCTACCCCATCCGCGCCGTGCGGGACCAACGGTTCAAATACATCCGCAATATCCGGTTCGATGCCTACCACACCACGCACACCGATATCCAACGTCGGCCCGGCCACGGCGCATTTTTTGACGAGTGGGAAGCCGCCGCCGTTACCGATCCTCACGCCCGGGCGGTTCTCCAAAAATACCTCCGCCGTCCCGCCGTTGAATTCTACGACATCGGCAAAGATCCCGGTGAAACCACCAACCTCGCGACCGATCCCGCTTACGCCGCCGACCTAGCCCGCATGGCCCAACATCTCGAAACTTGGATGGCCAACCACGGCGACAACGGGCGCATGCAACACCAACCCTACCTGCTCTCCGAGCCCTACCCCGAGCCGGTCGCGGCGAAATAGCCCGGTTTAAGTCGCGGCTTAGGGAGCACTTTCGAAAACCGGCAGGCGGGAACGCATTTCCGCCAATACCCTTTGATGTCCCGGATCGTTCGCCAAATTACGGTGCTCTTCCGGGTCTTCCTTGAGGTGGTAGAGCTCTTCGCCGTCTGGCCATAAGGCATATCGCCATTCTTGGGTGTGGATCGCTTTGCCCAGTTGGTCTCGGCGAGTGACGACGGTATACGTCGCCGCCTTTCCCGCGACCTGAGTATCGGCTAGATTGGTGACCAGTGAACGGCCTTGCAGATCGTCCGGAGCCTCGATGCCGCATAGCTCCGCCAAGGTGGGATAAAGGTCCACGAGCTCGGCCAAGGCGGCGGTCGTTTCGCCTGCGCGGGTCATGCCCGGCGCATGGATGATCATCGGCACCCGCGCACAGGTCTCGAAGAGTGTGACCTTGCCCCACATGAAGTGCTCACCAAGCTGATAACCATGATCGGAAATGAGCACGACGATGGTGTCGTCCCAAAGATCATTTCGCTCGAGGCTGTCGAAGATGCGTCCGATCTGGGCATCAACAAATGAGATGTAGGCGTGGTAGGCCTGCATGTATTCACGGCGTAGCGCGTCATTCTCCTGACCCAGCTCAAACCCGAAGGCGGAATACCTCTTCACCATCGCCGTTTTTGGTGCCTGTTCCCAGAAATCTGCCGGCGGTTTAACGAAGTCTAATTCGCCCTGCGGATAGAGATCGAAGTAAGCATCGGGCGCCAAGAACGGCACGTGCGGTTTGTGAATCCCCACTGCCATGAAAAACGGTTTCTCACCATACGCCTTACCATCCAGCCACGCGGTGGCCTGAAGGGCATTTTTACCGTCCGCCTGCTGATCATCGGTGAGTCCCGATCGACCGTAACCCGGTCGCTCCTGCCCACGCGTCTGGGTGGAAAGCGCTTGGAGATGCGCTTTCCATCGGGAGCGGTTATCGCGTGATGTCACCGGCCCGTGCTCCGCCTCGAATGCGACTCGTGCCGCTGCGGCAATGGGCAGCTCGTCGTTACTAAATCGTTCCATTTCATTCCACGCAACCGTCCCGTGATCCATCTTCACATTGTGAAAAACCTTACCCGTCGCGGCCGTCCAATAGCCTTGTTCTTTGAATGCCTGCGGCAACGAGACGGTTCCCGGACGCGTATCACGAATATCTGACGTATTACTCAATACACCGGTCACTTCCGGGTAGAGCCCATGCAAAAAAGACGCACGCGAAGGACCGCAAACCGGATACTGGCAGTAGGCTCGATCAAAGGTCATCCCCTTCGCCGCCAAACGGTCAAAATTTGGGGTTTCGATCGCGGCATAACCCGAACTCGAAACATGAGTGTTCAAATCATCACATACAATGAACAGCACGTTGGGCTGACCTCGCGCCAGACAAACGAAGGCAACCGAAAGAACAACTAGGATGATTCGAGAGCGGATGGGCATCGGACGCTTCTACGAGTTGGTGGCCTGAACCGAAACCCCACGCAAGGCACATGACCCCGCCGCGAAACTGATGGTGAACTCCTGCTTGAGGCGAGCCAGAGACTCATGGTCGAGGTCGGCGGTGTAGTCACCCAACTGAAGACGCCCTCCTCCTTCGGTCATTTCCAAGCTTACCTTTATCCATTGGCCGTCGATCGCGGTAATTTTGGGAGGAGGAATCTGGGTTAATAGATCGCCTTTGTTTTCTTTGGACGATTTCCCGACCCAACCAATCACCCGTGAACCTTCATCATCCCGCATGGTGATCCTAAAAATGTGCCCATCACCATTGAAGGTGATGACCAAACGCTGACAGCCCTCGGGTTTTACTTCGAATTCCATCGCTCCATCGGAGAGCTCACACGGCCACCGAAGAATGGGGCCATGATTCTTAAATTCCTTGTAGAGTTCCGGATCTGACTCACAAAACGCCACGCCGTCTTGATACACCCACTCTCCGCGCAAAGCTTGCCGGGTCGGGTGGTCGGATGACGAAAACTCATCCGTCACCCCAACGGGTTCAGCCGTCAGCAATGGTGACAAAAGAAGAAATAATAACGGGGTAGCTCGGGGTAATCGCACTGATTGAGTGCGACACCGGTCGTTCCGCCACGCGACTGTAATCCCCCGACTAGGCCATCCATTCCCGAACTTCGCCCTCAGAGAAAAAACGTGCCGCGAACTTGTGATGGGTTGATCCTCACGGTAACAACGGGATCGCTTCCGCTGGACCGAACCTATCCCGACCTACCGCTCTCTGATGCCCACAAAACGCTACCCGCCCATCCTACTCGCCACCTGTTCAATTCCGTGGACCGCTGACTACACCTTCGACGCCTCGCTGTTTACCCACTCGGTGAAGCAACTTGCCACGGAGATGACCCCTCACCTTTACCTCTTCGGCACGGCGGGTGAGGGCTATGCTGTCACCGATCGGCAATACCAAGAAATCACCGAAACCTTTCGCGCCGCCCTACCCGCCGATACGGTGCCGATGATCGGAGTGATCAGCCTTTCTCTCGGCACCATCGTCGAACGGATTCAATCCGCCCATGCCTTGGGCTTTCGTGATTTTCAAATTTCATTCCCTAGTTGGGGCGCCCTGACCGACACCGAAGTCGATCGATTCTTCGACGCCACGTGCGGAGCATTTCCAGACTGCCGCTTCCTCCACTACAATCTCCCCCGCACCAAGAAGCTCCTCAACGGTGACGACTATGCGCGCATCGCGGCCCGACACCCCAACCTCGTCGCCATCAAAATGGGTGGCCTCGATACCACACCGCTCGCTGCTATTTTAGAAAAGGCGCCCGAGCTCCAGTGCTTCTTTGTCGAATTCGGCTATGCGGCCATGCGCGACCAATACGAGTGCGGTTACATTGCAGCCATGGCCGGAGGCAAACCTGCTTGGGCACGCGAGTTTCATGCCGCGCGCGGCGACCGGCTCGCGGCTATGTTGGCTGAGGCCATCGCAGCCCGCGATGTATTGGTCAAACACGTCCAGGCCTCAGGGGCGCATATGGACGGCGCCTACGATAAGATGAATCTCAAGCTGCTCGCACCCAATTTTCCCCTGCGGCTGCTGCCACCCTACTCAGCTCCAGAGGACGCCGCGTTTGCCCAATTTGAAGCCGAACTGCCCCCCACGTGGCTCAATCCTACCGGGTAATTTCGGAGTAAAGACGCCCCGTGCATTTACTCAATGGGAACTGTAGCCGGGGTCGCTGACCCCGGTTTCTGCCTCTTTGCAACAGTGATTCACTCCAACGCTCCGGCCTCAACGAGACCGGCTACAACAAAACCAAAGCATGCTTCGCGGAACTAGACCCGGGGAGCTCAACCGTAAGCTCTGATTTCCATGATACGCGCGTGATCGATGCCGTTGGTCGCAGTCACGGTGACGCGCAAGGCTGAGGTATCTAGCACGTCATCCAGACGATGACGGCAGAGTCGTTGGTAATTATCCGTCACGGTTGCGAGACGTTCCCACGTTCCGTCAATTTTTGCCTCCAAAATGTAGTCCCGCACCGTTTCCTCCTGCGCTTGGCCCCATTGCATTTTGGCGGTGTAGGCATCTGCCCCCGAAAGGGTCAGCAAGCGGTGCAAGCCCGCATCAAACACGAGCGCAACCTCACGCAACGCGACAGTTTCATCCCAACGCACTTCGATCCACCCGGGCTGCGCTTCGGTGGGGTCACTCATCCACCGGTGTAGTCCTGGATGCGCGCGATCAGGCGGCGCGCACGTGACGGCCGCGGCAACCTCTTCGCCAGATTCTACATGGTCCAAGACGTCTTCCCACAAGTTCACATTGGCTCCTGCTACGCTGGTTTCCGGTCGCCCGTGAACCGCCCGGGTTTGACCACTGCGGACGAATTCCGCTTCTGCGCCAGGCTGCTCACTTGAGGCGACAATCTCCGAGGCTTGGCGCACGAGATCCTTGGAGTCCTCATTCCGCGCTCCGACCAAATAACAATCATCGCGCAACAACTGCTGTTGGACACGCGGCCACAGTTCAGGCTGCTCCGTGAGCTCTGCCGGGCTGATACCTTCCGCCAACGCAATTGACGCCGCGGTGCCCACCCCTTGGCCGATTGCTGCACATGTCGCCATCACCCGGGTAGTCGCAAACGCGATGTGCGTTGCAGAAATATTGCGGCCAGCAAACATCAGATTTCGCGGCGTAGTGGCGACACACGATCGCAACGGAATGTCGTAGAGAAACGGGAGATGATGCTGCGTGCAGGGAGCAAGGTCCGGCGCATCTACCCCTTCCGGTGGATGCGTGTCCACGGGCCAGCCTCCAAACGCAATCGCGTCCGCATAGGGCTTCGACTGCATCACATCATGCTCCGTCAGCACGTGACGCCCGACAAACCGTCGGCTCTCCCGTTTGCCCGGCAAAAACCCAAACCATTCCAGCGCCCAATGTGACGCATCCAACGCCGATTCGTTTTTCACGTAGTTCCACACCCCGAGGGTGATGGCCAACAACTCGTCCCGGATTTTTTCGTTATCCTTGAGCGTATTAAGCTCACCGCCCCACTCCGCCCACCAGTAACCGTATTCCAACCCAAGGTCGGATTGGGGTTGGCCGTAGGGTCGCAGTTTAAAATCTGATTCTTTAAATTGGCGGACCCAAGGCGGTGCCACAAACGGCATCGGCCGATCGTGTTTACGGGCCTGAAACATAATCGTCGAACCCAACGTTTTGCCGTCGGCTTCTGGCGCCGCTAGTTTTTCGCCAAAGTCGGCGGTGCCTTCTCGTCCAAACCGAAACGGCGCCCCTGCTTCGACGCCCAAACGGCCATCCCCGGTGCAATCGACAAACACCTGTGCCGTGATCTGAAACTGATCTTCCGTCGAAGCCCGGGTCGCGGTCACGGTTTTTATAATTTCATGCTCCACGTCCGCGCCATCGACCGTGGTGTTGAGCAGCAACTGCAGGTTCGGCTCCCGCCGGCAGAGGTCATACAATACAAGATCCAGCATCGACGCGGAGCGCTGCGGGTTCGTCACCGCCAACGCCAACCGGATCTCCTCCATGATCCCACCTTCACGCAACTCCGTCTCGAGTGCCACACCACCGCGCAACCCTGTCGCCCCCACGATGTGCATGCGCACCTCACTGGAAGCATTGCCGCCCAGCACAGAGCGGTCCTGACACAATATCACCTTTCGCCCCAATCGCGCCGCCGCCACCGCGCAGCACACGCCGGACATACCCCCACCCGCAACCAAGAGTTCCGCCTCAAGCCGAATGATCGAATTCAGATCCTTTGCCATAACAGTGAGGACGTTTCCGTTCCCGCCTTAGATTAGCGATCCCGGAATATACGCTTAGGCGGTCAATCGTTGCCTACCCATCGCGGTTCGCTCGCGGCACCGGTGGGGAGGTTCTCCTCTACTCGGCAGACTACCCGGTGAAGTCCAACTTCACTTCGCCCCCGATGACCTTGAGTTTCGCATCAAAGGGCTTGCCCGCTTTGGACGTGAATCCCGACAACACTGCCGTGACCTGATCGGCCAACAACGTTTGCACCACATTGGCCGTGATCTCTTTCCGAGCAATGGTTTTCCACACCACAAATTTGCAGCCGTTTTTCCAATTGGAGCAGCCGAAGGCCTTCTGCCCCACCACCACATCTCCCGCGCATACGGGACAGGCCCCCAACGCTTCGGCCCCACTCGCTTTCTTTTCTACCTCAGCCACATCGTAGGCCGGACGCCCCTTCTTGTCGAAACGCAGATGGGCAAACTTGGCCACCCCGTCGACCGCGATGCCATACGGCGTGAGACTGCCTTTGTGGATCAGTATCTCTCGCGCTAGCACCGGTGTGATCGTCACTCCCCACAGCACTCCGGGCAGGACAAATTTGCAGCCTTCTTTCCACTTCGAACACCCGTAACCCGTCCGCCCCCGAATCACCGGCGCATGACAACAGGGACAGGGTCCCAGATTGGTGAGGTCGATCGTCGCTTCTGCTTTGTTCTGTAAAATCTCCCGGGTGTAATCCGCGACTTCGCTCATGAACTGGGCCGGCTCATATTCTCCCCTCTCCATCTGCTTCAACCTAAACTCCCAATCCCCCGTCAACTCCGGCGACTTGAGACGCTCATCCTGCACCAGTCCGATCAACGCCCGGCCCGAGTCCGTGCTAATGAGAGCCTTGCGACGGCGCTCCACATACCGGCGCGTAATCAATACCTCGATGATCGAAGCCCGAGTTGCTGGCGTGCCCACGCCCTTTTCCTTGAGCGCCTCTTTCAGCGTTTCATCGGTCACAATTTTGCCAGCCGTTTCCATCAATTGCAGCAAACTCGCTTCATTAAATCGTTTCGGTGCGGAGGTCTTTCCCGCCACCAAGCTGGGCTCATGTGGGTTGCTTTCCCCTTCCGCAAAGTCGGGCAGCACCTGCTTCGCATCATCCTCTCCCTTCTCGTCGCCGCCTCCTTTGCCCGTCTTCTTAGTTTTGGATGCGCTCTCTTCGTTGACCGCTTCGTTGGCATACAACGCCTCCCAACCCAAATCCACGATCACCGTGCCTCGGGCCCGAAAAGGCTCTTCTGCCGCCACCGCATCCACCGTCGTCACCGCCCGTTCGGCCGAAGGATAAAACGCCGCAACCAGCCGGGTCACCACCGCATCATACAACTTGGCCTCATCGCCGGTCAACCGATCACCCAGAATCAGGGTCGGAATGATGGCATGGTGATCCGCCACTTTCTTGTCATCGATGATCCGTTTGGGGAATTTCAGCGCGGCCAGATCTAGCACCTCAATTTCGGCAGGTTTGATCGTTTGCAGTTTTTCGAGCAAGGGTCCAATCGTGCGCTGTAGATCCGCCGTGAGATAACAGCTATCCGTTCGGGGATAAGTGAGGTGCTTACTCTCGTAGAGGCTTTGGGCCAATTTGAGCGTCTGGTCTGCCGTGAATCCATGCCGCTTGTTCATGTCCCGCTGCAGGCTCGTGAGGTCGTAAAGTAGCGGAGGGTGCGCTAGAGCTTTCTTCTTGGCCACACCCGTCACCACCAACGCTTGATCCGTCACGCGAGCGAGCCGGCCTTTCGCCTCTTCCTCGGCTTCAAATTTCCCCTCCGTGTGTTTAAACTTCGCGCCCCGACAAAGGGTGTGCACTTCCCAAAACTCCTCCGGCTCGAAATACTCCACGTCCAGATCACGACCTACGATCATCGCGAGAATCGGCGTCTGCACCCGACCCAAACTTAGTAGTAATCGGCGACGACCAAATTCGACCGTAAAAAACCGGGTCGCATTCAGACCCACAATCCAGTCCGCCTCACTGCGACAACGCGCGGCATGATACAGCGGGTCGTAGTCCGAAGCCGGCTTCAACGCCGCGAATCCTTGAGCGATCGCATCATCCGTGAGCGAACTAATCCACAGCCGCTTTACCGGTTTATCCTCACATCCCGTCCAATCTAAAATATAACGAAAAATGAGCTCCCCCTCTCTCCCCGCATCCGTCGCACAAACAATTTCCTCCGCCGTCTCGAAGAGTCGTTTGATCGTCGCCAGCTGATCGGTCGCCGAACCATCGGCCCGCGGCCTCAATTTGAAGGTATCCGGAATGATCGGCAGCTGCGATAGTCGCCACGGCTTCCACTCCGGGGTGTAATCCTCTGGCTCCTGTAGTTCGATCAGGTGTCCGAAAGCCCACGTGACCGTCCAACCATTTCCCTCCAAAAATCCCGCCCCGCGCGTGTTTGCCCCAAGGTGCTTGGCAATGTCTCGGGCCACAGAGGGCTTTTCGGCGATGACTACTTTCATGGGCAACCAGAAGACGGAGGCTCCCCTCTCCCCGAGGGTCAACCGTGCAAAGACTCAGATCTTCAATTCCGCCGTGTTTACTCTCGCACAACCGGGGACTCAGCGCACCTCGGCCCACTTGAACTCGAATTCAACGATCTCAGGTGGACGTCGGTCCGTGCCCTTGTAGTCGACCACCCGTAAGTAGGTCTCGCCGTCTCGGTCCACCCAATACGGTGCCGGGTAATAGCCATCCGTCACATTGGCCGCCTCCGCATTATCGAGCACCGCATATGACTCGACTACCAGGCTTTCGGGATCCACCCGAAACAGACACATCTTCATCGCCTTCGGGAAACGGGGCTGCCGGTCCTGAACCACATCGTCAGCTCCGGCGGTGGTGCCAGTCCAATTGCGGCCGATTAAGTAGAAATGGCCATCACGCTCAAAGAGTCGGGGCCGACCCACGTAGCGCTCAATAAAGGTATTTTCCGCGGTAAGGTTCGCCTGCTGACGGACCTTAAACATGCCATCCGTGCGATGAAGCCGGGCCTGTTGATCGTAACCACGGGTCACGACCAGGAACCCATTTTCGTAGCGAACGAAGTAACTCTCGTTGATCGGGATGTCGCCAAACTCCTGCGTGAGATTGCGCACGAAGTGCCAGCTTCCACCGCTGTCATCCGAGCGAATGATCGCGACCTGCCCGGCGTGCGGATACCTTTCGATCACCGAATAGCCTCCCGCGAGATGCGAAAAACTCATCACGATCATCCAGGTCGTATCGCCCTCCACCACACTACCGAACGGGTAGCCGTATTCGACGCCTTCGACTTCGCCGAACCGGACCAACGGCCCGAACGTCTGGCCACCATCGGTTGAAACCACGCCTTGCATGCCGTCGCGCTCCGTGCCCGGCGGACGTTGCACATCAACCCAATTGGCAATGGTGCCATCGGGATAATGCACCCACTCGCCCATCTGCATGATCTTATCCGCTGCCCGCGCCAAGCCCGGCTTCCATGCCACGGCATCCGAGAGCTTATTCAACCGCAACAAGTCCAAGCTGGCCGGCGCTCCGCCGCCATGAAATCCGCCCCGTTTAAAACTCACCAATACCTCATCGCCTAAATCCAGCACCGCTGGAAACGCGAGATACGGGTTCTCCCCGTCTACCGGCACTGAAGCCAATACGCGTTCGCTCCGATACACGGGCTTACGCTCCTCCATCGCTTGCAGGGATGCGCTCATTGCGGTCAAAAGCGCTATGCCTCCGAAGAAGAGGCCGTTACTTAGACGAGTGAAACCGACGCTATTCATGGCGTGATCCTGACCGCGAATGGACGCGGTTGTCGATGCTCACTCGAGCAGAGCGTTATATTCAATTGCTCAATGTAACTTTACCGATCATCTCACGTCTTACTTTCCCTCGTGACGAAAGCGGCCCCGACCCGAATTCCAATATGACCACACCCGATTCCCTTCTTTCCAATACTCGCTTCTATCTGCGCAAAGTTTTGAACGGCCTGGTCATCGTCTTGGTGCTCTCCGCCATCACCTTGCCCTATTTCTTCTACGTCAAGAAGACCAACGCCGGACTGTCATTCGCGACACCTCTTCAAGTTCCCGAACTTCTGGAATTTAAACTCGTCGACGGTGAGAAGGTATTCGAACTGATCCCGCAGATCGGAGAAACCGCATTCATCGAAGCGCAAACAACCGCAACTCTCGGATATAACGGGAACTACCTTGGGCCCACCATTCGGGTGAAGCAGGGCGACAACTTTGTGGTCCACGTCACCAACACCCTCAACGTCGACACCACCGTGCACTGGCACGGCATGCACGTGCCGCCGGAAATGGACGGCACGCCCCATCAAAGCATTGCCCCCGGAGAAACCTGGACTGCGCGTTACCCGATTCTAAACCAAGCTTCGACCATGTGGTATCACCCCCACCCTCACGGCAAAACCTCGGAACAGGTTTTCCGCGGACTGGTGGGCCTGTTTTTAATCGAAGACGAAAATAGCCAAAGCCTTGGGCTCCCCCAGGTATACGGCTACGATGACATCCCACTCGTCATTCAAGATCGCTTGTTCAATCGGGGCGGCGACCTCCACTACGAACTCAACAAGGGTGCTTATTACGGCGACACCATCTTGGTGAACGGCACCCACGATCCATTCGTGGAAGTTCCCGCCAAGCAAGTGAGGTTACGCCTGCTCAATGGTTCCAACGCCCGCACCTACCACTTCGGTTTCGATGACGATCGCATGTTTCACCAAATCGCGACGGATGGCGGACTTTTGGAGGGTCCCGTGGAGTTAAACCGCATCCGCCTATCGCCTGGCGAACGGATCGAAATCGTGGTGGATTTTTCCGCCGGAGAACCCGCCCTGCTCAAAAGCTTTCCCGATGACGATATCCTCACACTCGTAGAATCCGTTATCGCCGACGGCATCGGCAATGGCCATTTCGATATTCTAAAAATCGTGCCGGGAGAAATCCTGAATACTCCCCTTAACCCGTTACCAACCGTGTTAAATCGCATCGATCGCTGGCAACCAGCAGACGCAGACAAAACCAGAAGAATGGTGCTCGGTGGTCAGGTCACCGAGGGACCTCGCGCGCCCGGTCCCGGGCCCCGGATCCCAATCAACGGCAAGCTCATGGACATGGCGCGCGTCGACGAAATCGTGTGTCTGAATGACATCGAGATTTGGGAAATCACCAACCGCGGCGGCCAACCCCATCCTTTCCATATTCACGATGTGCAATTCTTGATCCTGGATCGAGATGGCGTTCCCGCGGCGGCCACGGAAGCCGGTTGGAAAGACACCGTATTGGTGAGAGCCAACGAAACCCTCCGCTTCATCACCCAGTTCACCACCTACTCCAGTTCCCATGTGCCTTTCATGTATCACTGCCACATTCTAGAACACGAAGACGGCGGCATGATGGGGCAGTTTCTGGTGGTAGATATGGAATGCAAAGTGGACCCCCACCGCCCGCTGCCCGCCATCCACCTTCCTTCTCATTGATCGGTCTGGTTTCGCACAAAATCGAGTACCACAGGCAGTGACTCCTGCACCACTGGAAAAGTGTGAGCGCCTTCGAGCGTAATGATGTGGTGACCCACTTTTGCTGCGATTAGGGCGGCGGAGAAATTCTCGTTCATGATGCGGTCGAACGCCGCATCCGCAGTGATCAGCAACACCGACTTCCCCCGCAAATCTCTGACCTCTTTGATGGGGTTAAACGTGTCCTTCGAACGCAGCCAACCCGTGCCGCGATTGAGTTTGAGCACGCCCTTCTCAACCGAAAATTGACCGCCACCTTCGACGGACCAGCCCTCGAGGTTTTTGCCATTAAAAACCTGAATGGTATTTTTGTGATGGGCGGCCAGACCGGTGAGTCCGGAACCAAGCAATAAACACAGGGCGGTAAGAACAGGGGTAATGCGCATGGGATCAATCAAGCCGGGTTTGCAGCCGGGCTTAAACGAAAATCTGTCACGCTTCCGAATAGTATTTTCGGACCGATACACTCGAACCGACATCGCTCAGACCCGACTCGACTCCACTCCCCCCTTCGACCATCTTCCGCTTCATGCCCCTCCCCACCAAAGACGCCGCACAGGCCCTCTTGGAGTCCCACGTTCAAGACACCTACCAACGTCACCATGCTCGGATGGTCGCCACCGCAATGGAGGGTTACGCAACCCACCTCGGACATGATCCTCATTTGTGGTATATCACCGGACTGCTCCACGACATCGATTTCGAACAGCATCCCGAGACGCACCCCACCCAGTCGCTCGGCTGGTTCAAGGAGTGGAACTACCCGGAAAACCTTATCCACTCGGTCGAAGCCCACGCTTACGGCTACAACGAATTCAAGACTCTCCCCGCCTCTCCTCTCGCCGCCGCGTTACTTGCGACGGATGAACTGTGCGGCATCTTCTACGCCTATCGAAAGATGAACCCCATCCCGTATGGCGAGATGAAGGCCAAATCGATCAAGAAGAAAATCAAAGACCTCAACTTCGCGGCCAAAGTCGATCGCGCCACCATCTTCACCGGCTGCGAACACCTCAGCATCGACCTCGACGAACACGTGACTAACCTGATCAAGTTTCTCTCCCCCGTAAATTAACCAACCCGAAGGGAAGTATCAGGGAACAAGTAACAAGAGGTTCACCCCAGATTCAATCCACCCCTCATCGTTCTCATACTCCTTCTCGTTCTCTTTCTCGAATTTCCCCACCTCCGTTCTCTTCGTTTTCTCCTGTAAAACCAACCCCCTGTCTCGCCATAGTTCTGCCTCACAGAGCGACGGCGGATGCCTCCCCGACCCATGTCCACCCTCCCTTCTCGTCGTAATTTCCTCACCAAGTCCGCTCTCGGACTCGCCGTTGCCGCACTGGCCAGCCGTTCTGCTTCCGCCGCCCATCACAAATCCGGCGGCCATAACCATGATGATACGTGGTTCGATATCTCCCTGGCGCAGTGGTCCCTCAACAAAGACTTCTGGAGTGGTAAACGTGACAAGATGCGGTTCGCCGAGATCACCAAACGCGAGTTCGGCGTCAACGCCGTCGAATACGTAAACCAATTCTACCTAGAAGGCTTCAACCAATCCGTCACCAAAGAACTCAAAAAGGTCTCCGATGGTGAAGGCGTGAACAACGTGCTCATCATGTGCGACAAGTGCGGCCGCCTCGGTGATCCGGACGCCAAGAAACAAGACTGGTCGGTCGAAGCGCACATTCCTTGGTTGGAGGCCGCCCAGACGCTCGGTTGCCACGCCATCCGCGTGAATGCTCACTCCGAGAAAACCGAGAGCTACGGCACCCAACTCGATCGCACCGCGGACGGCCTGCGTCGCGTGTGCGAGATCGGCGACACCTACGGCCTGCATGTCATTGTAGAGCCCCACGGCGGTCTCTCTTCCAACGGTGCGTGGCTCGTCGCTTTGATGGACCTCGTTGGTCATCCTCGCGTCGGCATGCTCCCCGATTTCGGCAACTACGGCAGCGAGCGCGAAGGCTGGACCTACGACATCTACCGTGGCACCGCGCAAAGTATGCCTTATGCCAAGGGAGTCAGCGCCAAAACCTTCCACTTCGATGCCAACGGGGAAGAAAGCACCATGGATTTCCGCCGCCTGATGCAGATCGTCAAGGAAGCCGGTTTCACCGGTTACGTGGACATCGAGTATGAAGGCCACGACATCGATCCCGACACCGGCATCAAACTCACCCGCGACCTGCTCGTGAAACTCGGCGGCCGGTTGTAGGCTGCCGTTCCGCCCCCCCATCCCCAACTACCCCATCCGATGCCTGCTTCACTCTACCCC
>CAJXQX010000060.1 GCA_913058185.1 uncultured Verrucomicrobiota bacterium | reverse complement strand
GGCGTCGGCTACTGGGGCTACACCACCCTGCATCTGGCGATGCTCGCCGAGGTGTTATATCGGCGGGTCGGCGTGGATGAACGCGACCTGATCAACTATCCCGGCACCACTCGATTCGCCCTTGCGATGAGCATGCCGCGCTTAGGTTCCGCCTTCAATAATCCCAACGAGAAAAAGGAATACAACTACGTGCCCAAAGGCACCATGGACCCCGCCAGTGACATTATTAACTTCGGCGATTCTGGCGTGGGCACCGACACCACCGTTGCCGCCTGGATCGGCCAAAACCACGACGATCCGGTTTCAAATTTTGCTGCTGCCGAGGTCGGTTCGATCAAGCACTTACCCGGCGCGATTTGGTTCGATCCGGATGCCCGCACGCGCGCGCCCGGCAAAGACTTACTCGATGTGCGACTCGACAATGACTGGGTGATTTCTCGCACCGACTGGACGCCCGCCTCTACGGTCGTCGCATTGCGCAGCGGAGGTCCCGCCAATCACGAACACGCCGACCGCAATTCTCTCATCTTCAAAGCCCACGGCGAACGCCTCTTTCACGATCCGTTCAAAGCGGCCTACTCACCCAACCATTCTCGCTGGTTGCTCCGGCAGACCGAGGCCCACACCGCCGTCCTAGTGGACGGTGTCGGCCACCAATACCACGACGGCAGCGAAGGCACCAATGCCTCCTGGGCCCAGGCCAACGTGACCGGCTATCAGGCCGGCGACAATACCCTCCAGGTCACCAGTGACGTCACCTCCGCGTATCGGCTACTCAATGAGAAGATCACGCGGGTGGATCGCAGCGTGCTTTTCCTCAAACCCGATGTGCTGCTGATTTTAGACCGTCTCGATATGGCGGCCGGAAATCCCGCCGAACTCACCGCTCGTTTCCAAGTCTTCAACGAGGACAATCTCGGCGAGGTGATGATCAGCGGCCAACGGTTTAGCATCAAGCGCCCCTTCGCGGCCCTCAGTGGTCAGTTTTACACACGGGACGCGATGCCTACGGTCGTGCGGGATCAACTCGATCTGCCGCCAGAGGAAGGGAACTTCCCCTTCATCGCCGCCCACACCCATCGGGTTGAATCAGCCGTCCTACTGACCGTCGTCACCGCCTTCCCCGACGGCGAGCCCGCTGGTCAACTCTCCACGAAGTCCACCGCCAGCGGCTGGCGCGTTCACGGCACTCACCGCGGCCTCACGGTCGACACCACGGTCGACATCAACCGTCCCTCTCTTCCCTTCACCTAATTCTGCGTCCCTCCGCGGACGCCTCAAACTTTGGACTCTCCCGTCTTCAACACCGTTAACGGTTTCGACTACGCGCTAATCGCGCTGTATTTCGTAATTATCATTTACGTCGGATTCTATGCTGCGAAACGCAACAAGGATACCGATCAATACTTCGAAGGGGGCGGCCAGATCCCATGGTTTCTCGCGGGTCTCTCTAATTGGGTCTCCGGCTTCTCTGCCTTCATGTTCGTTGCCGCTGCCGGTTTCACCTACGAATGGGGCATCGGTGCCGCGGTGCTCTTCACTTCCGCCACGTGGGCTTACCTCGTCGGATTTCTCTACTTCGCCAAGATGTGGCGGCGGTGCCGTTTATCCTCGCCGCTGCAGTTTCTGACCCGTCGATTTTCGCCATCGACGACCTACTTTTATTCGCTGACTGCGGTGATTCCAGCGATCGTGGGTATCGGTATGGGACTCTACATTCTGTGCATCTTCGTCTCGACCGCCCTCGGACTCAACGACGTGTCCCTCACGCTTGGCCCCATCACGGTATCCGGGTTTCAAGTCCTGACGGTTGTTACCGGGTTTGTCATGGTGCTCTACACCGCCGTGGGGGGACTTTGGGCAGCCGTGCTCTCCGATGCGGTGCAGGGTATTATCATTGGCGTGATGACCATCATCATTCTGCCGCTGTCCTACCTCCACCTCGGCGCGGGGTCCGGTCTCATGGCGGGTATTGATCGGCTACTGGCCGAAGTGCCGGAGGGTTATTTTTCCCTCAATGGTCCTGCCGCGAATCCTTGGTTCATTATCGGCTACACCATCAATATGATGCTTGGCTACAACGTCGCTTGGCATCTCGTCCAACGCTACAATAGTGTGCCCGATGAAAGAGGTGCCCGCAAAATGGCGATGCTGTGTTGTATCCTCAGTTTTGTCGGTCCGCTTATGTGGATCCTGCCCGTCTTCGCCGCCAAGGTGATCTTTCCCGACATGGGTGCGATCTGGCCGCAGTTTGCCAAACCGGCGGAGGCCTCCTTCGTCAGTCTCGCTCTTTTTCTACTCCCTCATGGCATGATCGGTTTCGTCGTATCGGCGATCCTTTCGGCTACTTTGGGTCAAGCCAATGACGCCTTCAACTGGCTCGCGGCCACCATCACCCGTGACATTGTCGTGCCGCTGCGACGGCACCTCACCGGCAAGACGCTGGGCGAGAAAGCCCAGCTGCGGGTGGCCTGGACAACCATGACCATTGTCGGCGTGCTGGGTGTAGTGGTCGCATTCATCGTCCCGCGCTTTGGTGGGGCATTTGATTTCGCCCTCATTTACTTCTCCCTCATCGCCGCGTTTCAGATGCCGGTCGCCTTGGGCATGATCTTCCGCCGCACGCCTTGGTGGTCAGCCATCGCGGCATCCTCCTGTGCCCTAATCGTTGCCATCACGCTCATGGTCCTGGGGGTCTTACCGGAACACGACTTCGCTCGTAACATGATCATAGAGGCGGTTGTCGCCTCGCTCGTCTTTGGGCTCTCCGCCTTCTGGTTCAAGGAAGACGACCCCAAGCACGCTGGACTCAAAGACCTCGAACGTGATCTCAGAACTCCCGTCATATCGACCGATACCCAGTTCGGTGGAGCTGCCATGCAAGTCTACGGCCTGATCGGTAGCATCTGTCTCATCCTCGGAGTGGTGCTCGCCCTCTGCACCTTCCTCCCCAGCACCCCCGTCGCCCCCGCCTACATCAATCTCATCGCCGGCAGCATGCTGATCCTCCTCGGCTTCGGCCTCCGCCGCCTAGCGCGCGTCAAAACGCCCGCCAAAACGTAGTCTCCCCAGCCCAAAATCTTTCTCGTTCTCTTTCTCTTTCTCGAATCCATCGCCTAGCAGGCGCTAGCGCGCGCGAAGTAACAAATACCAAGTAACAAGTATCAAGTGAACTGACCACACGGGGTCAGGTCGTAGACGCATTGCGACAGCAATTTAGTCACGACCTGTTCCCCTTCTCCAACCAATTCTGCAATCGTAATTCTGAAATTCAAAAATGTCCGCCACCTTTAAATGCCAGGTTTCGACCTACCAACAATTCGTTCCCCGAGGCGACGATGGTTGGCGCAGGACGACCCAAGAGTTTTCGGCCAATCACACCGCTGTTGTGGTGATGCACGCGTGGGCTCCTCCTCCGCCCGATCAACTCCTCGGTTGGCATCGCGCCGTGCCCTACATGCGCGACGCGACAGAGGTGTTGCCTCAAGTATTCCCCTCCCTGCTGACCGCGGTCCGTGACCAAGGATTACCGGTGTTTCACGTCACCGGTTGCGGCCCCGATGCGACGCCCGCCGAACCTGCCGTTCCAACTGACCCCACTTGGGAGTCACTCCACGAATTTTGCCAAAACCACGTCTTTCCCGGCGCCGCTAACCTGACCGATATCTCTACCGGCCGGGAGACCCGCCATATTGCGCCGGAGGCTGCCGCTCTACCCGGTGAGGGCACCGCCGAGACTCCCGCCGCGCTCCACGAACTTTGCCAAGCCCGTGGTATCAATCATCTCATCTACATCGGTTTCGCCATCAACTGGTGCTTGCTCATGTCCCCCGGTGGTATGGTCGATATGAAACGCTACGGCTACCTCTGCTCAACCATCGCCGAAGCCGTGGTTGCGGTAGAAAACGAGGTCACCGAGCCTCATCGGATCGAATACCACCAAGCCCTTTGGCGAGTCGCGGTGGAATTCGGCTTTGTCTTTCACCACCGCGAATTCATCGCGGCATTATCCAATTCAAAAACCGTCATCTAATTATGACCACGGAATCTCTCACTTACGTCCGCCCCAAACTCGGCCTCGGTTCTGCCGCCATCGATGAACAGGAAGAACAGGCCGCGGTTGCCACCCTGCGCAGTCGAAACCTGTTCCGCTACTACGGCGATAATCCCGACCAACCGCCCCACCGCGTCAGCGAATTGGAAAAGACCGCGGCCGCCTGGATCGGCACCGACTACGTTTTAGCCGTTTCCAGTGGCACCGCCGCTCTCGAAACCGCCCTCGCCGCCATCTCCGTGGGACCAGGTGACGAAGTCATTGTGCCGGCCTGGAGTTGGTTGTCCTGCGTGACGACCATCGTCCGGATGGGCGCTCGGCCCGTTCTCGCCGAGATTAATGATTCCCTGAACCTCGATCCCAACGAAATCGAGCGCCTGACGACCCCACGAACCCGAGCAGTCCTCGTGGTGCACTACCAAGGGGTAGCCGCCGATATGGCGCCCATCATCAAATCCGCCCATCGACGCGGCCTCTTCGTGATCGAAGACTGTGCCGAATCTCCGGCGACCCACTATCATGGTCGTCCCGTCGGCACCTGGGGAGATGTCGCCATCTACAGTTTCCAACACAACAAACCGATGAGTGCCGGAGAAGGTGGTATGCTCGTTACTCGAGATATTCGCACCTACGAACGTGCCGTGCGCATGCACGATCTCGGACAATACCGTCCGTATCACGCCGCGATTACTCCCGGTCAAGAACCGGCATTTTCCGGGGCCAACTACCGCATGTCCGAACTGACTGCCGCTATCGCTCTGGTGCAGCTGGGGAAAGTGGAAGGCATCAAAGCGCACTGCCGGAAAATCCAGCAACAGGTCTTCGACCTCATCGGTGAGCTTCCCGGCCTGACCTGGCGCACCATAGCTGATCCAGAGGGAGACTTTGGTTTCGAAATCTATTTCTATTTGGACGACGCTGAGTTGGTTGAACCCTTCCGCGCCGCGCTCGATGCCCGTGAAGTCAACTGCCTGCCTCGCACAGGCACCTACCCTCAATATCACCGGGAAAACATTCTCACCGCTCGAGCCCATCATCCCGCGGCATCACCTTTCCGCGATATGAAACCCTGGCCAGCACCCGGCTACCGCGCCGAAGATTTTCCCGTCACGGAGGACCTGACCCGTCGATTCATCGCCTTGCCCATCGGTTGGAAATACACCCTCGACGACGCTACCCACATCGCCGAATCCCTCATCGCCGTGCACGCCGAGCTAATCTGCTAAGATTAGTTCCAAGTATCAGGTATCAAGTAACAAGTTTCAGCATCAGACCGTCAGCCCGCTCCCGCCGGGGTCACGTCGTTGATAAGTTATACGCAGCGTGGCGCAGTAAACTTATGACGACCTGACCCCTTCCACAAACCGTCCACGGCACTCTTTAAATCGCAGTTTCTCACCTATTCCAGCGCGTAGCCGGTAGGCGAAAGTCATTCGTGTGTGTTTCGTGGTTAAAAACAATCCTGCCTCTTCGCTCGGTGCCTCCAGCATAACTCACGTAGAGGCGTCGTAGATCTCGGGTGTGACAATCGCTTTGAGCGGTTGGTCATTCACGTAGGCCTGTAAATTGGCGACCGCAAATTCACCCGCATCACGCATGCGGTCATCGGTCGGCCCCGCCCGATGCGGGGTCAACATCACATTGCTCAATCCGCGTAGCGGTGAATCGGCTGGCAAGGGTTCTTCATGAAATACATCTAGGGCAAAGTGCACCTTGCCTTCCTTCGCCACGGTCAACAAGTCGGCCTCGTTGATCACGGGACCACGTCCCACGCTAACCAATACTTCGCCCGGGGCCAACGAACGAAGATGTTCGAGCTTCACGCTGTCGGTCGTTTGCGCGGTCAATGGCGCGAGATTTACCACGACTGAATTCACCTCGAACAATTCAGCCAAACTGTCGGCTCGTTCGACTCCATGCTCTTGTAGAATCTCATCCGAAACTCCGAGAGCGAAGGTCGTGATTTCCACGCCAAATGGCGTCAGTAATTTAACCAAAATCCGCGCAATAAATCCGAACCCGTAGATCCCGACCTTACGACCAAACAAGGAACCCGCGGGTGGTGGGTTGTCGTTCCACCCCTTCTCAACGTGCATGCACAAGGTCCAGTGCGCGGTGGCCCGAAGCCCATTCAGAATCTGCATCAACGCAGCCTCCGCCACGATGCGGGAAATCGAACCGCCCCAGTTGGTGATAACCAAACCTCGTTCGAGGTGCGCCCGACTCACGATTTTCTTCACCGCCCCTGCAACGTAGAGCACGTAGCGCAAATTGGACGGCAAAACGTCGGGCAATCGTGGTGTTGCCCATCCACCCACCAGAACTTCGGGGTTTCGTTTGGCCAACTCCTCCGCGAATTGATCGGACGAATATCCCGGCAATTCCTGCCAATCGTAATCGTCGGTCAAGGCCTGCATCTGGGATTCCAGATCGGGCGGAAGAAAGGAAGCGCGTTGGGCCGCGCCAAGATGGCAAAAAATTCGAGCAGGAGGTGGCATAGGAAAAGGAAAAGGGGGAAATCAGACAGCGTAGTGCGTGCAGACTTTTTTGAAAGCACTGACCATTTCTTCGATGTAGGCAACCGGCACGGCCTCGTTTATCACCATCGTCATGCAGTCGGCCAAAACAGCTTCCGCGATGGGACACGAAACCTCTCGATAATCCATGGTCGTAAGTCCCGCATCTTTGAGTGGCCAGCCTCCGGCAAAAAAATCGTGATTCTGAAAAACTGGATATCCGTAAACGGGCGTCGGTATATAGCCCGCCTCGCAGACCACACCCTCCGCTTGGAGTGCTGCTACGAGCGTCGATCGATCCACCCGGAATTTTTCAAGGTCGAACCGCAACATACCAAACCAATAACTGTGCGTATCTTCCTCGCGCTCCGGCTGCAGCATAACGCCGGGAATATCAGCCAAACCCGCCCGCAAATTTCGTCCGAGCCGGATGCGATGCGCCACCATCGCTCCGTGTTTCGCCAACTGACCAAAGGCCACCGCCGACTGCGGTTCCGTGATCCGGTAGTTGGGTGATAAGGTTTCCGGGCTGCGGCCTCCCTTTACCCGATCATAATGTTTGTCGCCCCACTTGGAGAGTCCTTCGCCCAAGGCGTCATCGTTGGTGCCGACTATGCCGCCGTCCCCGCAACTCAAGTGTTTGAATTCGTTGAAAGAGTAACACGCAAGGTCGCCTTGCTGTCCTACCAATTGTCCCTGCCACTTCGCCCCCCACGCCTGGGCACAGTCCTCAATGACCTTCAAATCATGCTCGCGGGCGATCCCCATCAACGCGCCCATATCACAAGGGCACCCCGCTAGGTGCACCGGCATGATCGCGCGGGTTTTCGGAGTGATCCGCCGCGGCACATCAGCCGGATCTAGATTGATCGTCTCAGCATCAACATCGGCGAATACCGGCACGAGTTGCTGATAAAGAATCCCAATCACCGATCCCATGTCCGTGATGGCCGGCACGATTACCTCCGAACCCGGCTCGAGTTTGAGGGCCGAGATCGCAATGTGCAGTGCCGCCGATCCCGACGAACAAGGCATGCAGTGTTCCAACGGATAGATCTGCCGGAACCGATCCACCATCGCTGTCGTCTGGGGTCCTTTCCAATAGAATAACGATTCCTGCTCAACCATCTCAGTCAACGCCGCCAGCTCTTCCGCGCCCCAGCGCCGACGACGAGGGATGGGTTGAGTGACCGCGGCGGGACCACCGTCGACGGCCAATTGCGCGAGAGGGGCAGTTTCGCCAGTCATGATTTGAGCCAACGCAGAGCGTTTCCAGCGGCAACCGCCTTGCGACGAGATAGGGACGCTGACGGCGAAGCGGTGATCTTATTCATATGGGCCTGCGTCACATGGAAAGGCGTGAGTGAACCAAAGACGGCACGCTTCAGGTCGACCACTTTGGCGAGCACGCCGAGTGAATCATCCCACTCAAAGAAACTCAGATCCGTCAGAAAACTTTCGGTGGATTTCGCCAGCTCTTCCAACTCCCATCGACTGAGGCCTTGAACGAGGGGCTGCATGCCAGGGACCTTATCAATCCAGCGGGCAATAGCGGCCGCCTTGACGGGCTTAAGCTTGATGGCGGGGTGCTCTTGGCGCTCGTCGACGAGGCGCGCGGTCAGCACGACCCGGCGCCCTTGCGCGGTGATTTCTTTAGCGGCCTCGACCGCGGCTCGGTTGTTTATCTTCCAACCACCGTAACCGGGTGCGAGACGCACAGCTTTGACGCTGGGGTCGGTCATGAGTTGAGCGAGTTCGTCGCTCCACGCCGGATCCAGCAAGTTGAGGATTGGCAAAGGATCTACTCCGGCAACTTTGCGGGAGGATTCGATGAGTCGCGCGTTGTGATCGTGGGGATTGATCAACCAGAGCGCATCGAGCGAGGATACGAATCCGCCCTGGATACCGTGCATGCGCCAATGACGGCGAAGGGTCGCCAGATCGGAGTGACCGAGTGGCGCGAGCGGCCAAAGCCCCACCCACGCATTGGTGTCATAAAATTCGATACTCATAGTCGGAGAAATTCAGCGGCGTTGTCGTGAAGGATGCGTTGTTTGGCGCGGGAACTGATCGCGGATCCGGTGATACGGCCCACGGCCGTAGGCAAATCACGGATCGGCCAGTCAGAACCGTAGACCACGCGGCGGTCGCCGAGCTCCTTGACGGCGGTTTCAACTAAGCCGGCTTCAGGTGCTCCGCCGGAGGTATCAATCACGAGATTATCGATACCGCGGGCAGCCCGGATACCGCGGATACCGCAGCCCGTGAGATGGGCCATAATGATGCGCACATTGGGCCACTTGCGAGCGAGCGCGCAGGTGTCTTCCGGATCGGAGTGGTAGGAGCGCGCCGAATTGTAGAGTTGATTCCAAGTGTGCTGCAGGATCGGCACGTCATACTGCTCGGCGGCTTCCATGATCCAACGCATGTCGGGATCGAGCGCGTTACAGGAGACTTCAAGTTTGAGACCGCGAAGCGTGCCCTCGCCTACGCAGCGATCGACCTCGGTGCGCACGGCTTTTTCGCCGAGCTTAGGATTGAGGCCGCAGAACCCAGTGACGAAGCCTTGGCCAATTTTCACGACCGAGATCATCTCGTCGTTGAGGATGCGCGACTGTTTCTCGTCGGGCAGCCGTCCGTAGCGAAGCACATCAGGCAGCGCCACGACGTGGACAAATCCCTGTTTCTTTTCGCGTTGGATCATCTTGCGCGTTTCCGCCGGTTTGGCGTTCTCGCCGAAGAAGATCGGGTGAGTATGGATATCGATGACTTTCAAATTAGAAGTGAGGGGCAGAAGAATATATGAAATTTCATTTAAACCATAGATGACCTAAATGGCTTGCGATTGCATCGGAAAGGGCTCGTTTTGGGGCAATGGAGCCCCTTTTCCCAGAGGAAAATGAACAAATCGATCGATGGCTCGCTCATCCCCCTGAGCACGTCGTCGAAGCTGTGAATAATCATTCCGGTGACTACCTAGTTTTAGGTGTCGGCGGCAAGATGGGCACCACCCTCGCCCTTATGCTTGAAGAAGCGATTAGGCGGTCTGGCCGGGAGGCGACCGTAACCGGTGTTTCGCGCTTCAGCCGCCCCGAAGTGCGCGCCGAACTAGAAGCCCAGGGGGTGAAGACCTTGGCCTGCGATCTCGCTTCGGCCGACGAGGTGGCTGCGCTGCCTACTTCCACCAACGTATTCTTTCTCGCGGGTCAAAAATTTGGCACCACCGACGCACCGGAAGCCACATGGATGCAGAACACCATTGTTCCCAGCATAGTCGCGCGCCACTTCACCACCAGCCGCATGGTCGTCTTTTCAACTGGCTGTGTTTATCCGTTCGCATCGACCGATGGGGCCGGTTGCGACGAATCCGTGCCCTTGTCATGCCAAGGTGAATACGCGAGTTCCTGCGTCGGCCGTGAACGGGTCTTTACCCATTTCGCCAAACTCAACCAGACGCCCGTCAATCTGTTCCGGCTCAACTATGCCTGCGAAGTGCGCTACGGCGTGCTCGTCGATATCGCCACCCGGGTGCGGGCGGGCGAATCGATCGATCTGACCACCGAGTGGCTCAACCTGATCTGGCAGACCGATGCCGTGGCCCACGCGATCCGCTGCCTGGAGATCGCCGATTGCCCGCCGGTGCCCCTCAATATCACGGGCCCAAATCGCATCTCCGTGCGCGAGATCGCGGAGAAATTCGCGGAGAAATTCGACACGGAAGCCAAATTTACCGGCACGCCTGCTGCTACGGCTTGGCTCTCCGATGCGAGCAAGTCCCATAAACTTTTCGGCGTCCCGCCACGCTCGATCGATTGGATGATCGACGCCGTCGCCCACCACGTCGCCGCTGGCGCCCCCCTCCTCGGCAAACCCACTCACTTTGAAACCCGTGATGGAAAATTCTGACTCCCTGCGCTCTCACCTTCTGGCGGGCCAAGCCATACCCGCGCTCCCGCTTGCTCTCGATGAGAATCGCAAGCTCTCGGAGCCCCACCAGCGTGCCCTCGCCCGCTACTACATCGATGCGGGCTGCGGCGGCATCGCCGTCGGCGTGCATTCCACCCAATTTGAGATTCGTGAACCCAAGCACGGTCTCTTCCAACCCGTGCTGCAAATCGCGGCCGAGACGATGGACGCCAGTATCGCCGCGAACCCGCGACCGTTCATCAAGATCGCCGGAGCCTGTGGCCAAACGCCCCAGGCCATCGCCGAAACCGTCCTCGCACGCGATCTCGGATACGATGCGGTGCTGCTCAGTCTCGCTGCCCTCAACGACCAACCCGAGGCCAGTGTATTGGCCCACTGTCGCACCGTCGCTGCCGAGCTTCCGATCATCGGATTCTACCTCCAGCCCGCGGTCGGTGGACGCGTCTTCTCTTTCGATTTCTGGAGCAAGTTCGCGGCGATCCCCACCGTGCTTGCCATCAAGATCGCGCCCTTCAACCGCTATCAAACCCTCGAAGTCATTCGCGGAGTAATTGCGGCGGGACGGGACGACATCGCCCTCTACACCGGCAACGATGATACCATCGTCACCGACCTACTCACCCCCTTCACCTTCGAGCACAACGGCGCTCCCGTTACGCGCCAAATCGTGGGCGGACTACTAGGACATTGGGGCGTCTGGTCAAAAGCCGCCGTGCAACTTCTCGAAGCCATCAAGACCGCCCGCACCCTCGACCAGATCGACGTGTCCTGGCTGCAACGCGCCGCCGCCGTCACCGACATGAACGCGGCCCTCTTCGATTCCGCCAACGCCTACGCTGGCTGCATTCCCGGCATCCTCGAAGTGCTCCGCCGCCAAGGTCTCGTGCCCACGATCAATTGCCTCAACCCAGACGAGGCCCTCTCCCCCGGCCAAGCCGCCGAACTCGACCGCGTAACCACCGCCTACCCCGACCTCATCGACGACGACTTCGTAGCCAAAAATCTCCAAAACTGGCTCCGGTAACTCCCCCCCCCTCTCTTTCTCTTACTCATTCTCGTTCTCGTTCTCGTTCTCCCAATCCTGCCTCTCAGAATTCCCCCTACCGTCCATCTTGTTTGGAGAAAGCTCACCTAATTTAACCAACCCCGACCCAACTGCTGCGAGAAAGAGAACGATAGGACACCTCTCCTTCTTTCCCCCCTCCCCTGTCTCGCCATCATGTCCGCCATAGCTTCAGCGACGGTGGAAGTTCCGCCACGCGGAACGACGGCGGATCCCTCCTCTGTGAACTCTGTGACCAAAAAAAACCTACTCCTCACCGCTCTGGTTCTAAGCGCCACCTCCCCTACATTCGCTGGTGGTTTCAAAGACATCACGGCCGAAGCCGGTCTCCCTGATCTAGATGTTTCGCGCGCCCTGTCCGTCGACCTCAACGCCGACGGCCACGCCGACCTCATCGCGCGCCCCAATGGTCGCACCAATCACTACGCCCGCGTCTTCCTCAACACCCCCAACGCTGATGGCTCGCGCCGCTTCGTCGAGAACCAGCACCCAGGATTACCCCAGCTCAACTCCGGGGATGCCCTCACCTTTGCCGACATTGATAACGACGGCCTGCCCGACGCCATCCTCGCGCGTTTCCTCGACTACCTGCAGCCAGACTTCACTCCTCCGGCCCACGAGCCGACTCGCAGCTCCCTCTTCCTCGGTCGCGGCGACGGCACATTCGCGCTGCCTCGCACCATCGAGGACGCGCCAGCCGCCACCACATCCGCGATCGCAGTGCACGACGTCAACGCCGACGGATTGCCCGACCTCTGGTTCGGCAATTGGTATGAACGCTACTTCTCCGGCTACGAAGCGTTCTCCAACGATCTGCTACTTCAATTCCCTTCCTCCTCGAATTCCCCTGACTTCGTGCGCTGGTCCGTTCCCGGAGAATCCGCGCCCATCGACGGCCCCACCGATTCCGGCGGACGCCCCACCTACGGCGTCACCATCGCTCGCCTCGACGACAGCGCGCTGCCTAACCTGCTAGAGCTCAATTACGGACGACGCTGGAATCGTCTCTACTTCCTTTCCGGATTCGCGCCTCATCCGGGCAAGACCGTCAAACGCGACGCCGATGAAGCTGCTCCCAATCCGCGACCCGGTGGCCACCTAGCGCACCGCGGCCCTGAACTCGCCCGCACGCTGTTCGGCACCGACATCGCCCCCGCTGCCGGATTCGACGGCGACAACGTTCGCCACGGTCACCACTCCAAGTGGCTGGAGGACCGCGCGAGAGACGACGCCCGTTTTAAGCGCGATGACGAGCCTCCCTTCCGTGCCAATGGCAACACCTTCGACGCCGCTATCGGGGATATCGACAACGACGGTGATTTCGACGTTTTCGTTTCTACAATCATCCACAACTGGGCCGGAGACTCGTCCGATCGTTCCCGCTTCTTGGTCAATCGTCTGCGTGAATCCGGAGAGCTCCGTTTCGACTCTCCCCCCGAACTCTCGGTCGATCGCATGCCGGACGTCGTCACGCCGGAGAACCGCAATTTCAATCAAGGTGACATCTTCTGCGAGCTCGCCGACCTCAACAACGATGGACGCCTCGATCTGATCCTCTGTTCTTCCGACTACAGCGATCCGCCTCCCCACGATGAGCGCCTGCGCATCTACTTGCAGCAAGCTGACGGCACGTTCCTCAACTCCACGGCAGAGCTCGGCATCGATCATCTCGGCGGCGGACAACCGACCCTCTTCGATTGGGATCATGACGGCGACCTCGACCTCGTGGTCGGCCAAACGTTCAACCGCCTCAGCGCCGAACGCCGTCGTGAAGCCGGACTCGCCAACCACACCCTCACCGCCGCCAGCCCCGAAGACGCCAAACCCACCCCACGTCTCCGCCTCTACGAAAACACGCTGGCTGACTCGTCCAACGGACTCGTAATCCGGCTCATCGGCAGCCCCGCCCAGAACGTGTCTCGTGACGCCTACGGCACGATCGTCCGGGCCTCCGTCGATCTGGATAACGATCCCACCACCCCAGACGTCTGGCTTCACCGCCAACTCATCGGCCCCGGCGGTCACGCCGGCAAACGCAGCGACAGTCTCGTGCACTTCGGTCTAGGGAAAGCCTCCCAAATAAATTCCTTGGAAATCACCTGGCCCAACGCCACCCGCACCACCACCACCTACGCCAACCTCCCCGCCGGAACCCACACGATTGCGCAGCAATCGAAGTAATAAGTAACAAGAACCAGACAACGCCCGCAGGGGTCAGGTCGTAGACGCATTGCGACAGCAATTTAGTCACGACCTGACCCCTTCCCCCACACCTCGCGAATGACCCAAGACCACCAAACCCAGCACGAACTCATCTTTCTCCGTATTCGTTACATGTCTTTCGATACGTCCGCCGAAGCCTTGGCGGAGTAGGATCATTCCGCCTATCGATTCCATCCCAATCCCGTGTCCCGCCATCATGTCTCGCCATAGCTTCAGCGACGGCGGAAGTTCCACTCTGCGGAACAACGGCGGAGGCCCCTCCAAATTTCTCTGTGACTAAAATAGCCTTACCCCTACTCGCCCTCCTTCTAGCCTCGGTCCTCCCCGCCGCGGCCCGTGACAACCAACCCTCCTTCGACTCCGAGGTCCTCACTCGGGCCGTCGCCGAGAAACCACCACGTTGGAAATTCGTGCGTGGCACGCGCTACCGCGAACTCCCCGAGACCTTCGCGATGCAACTCGTGGCCAACGCCGCCGCCTTGCATCCTGACCACCGCATCGGTGACACCACTCTGGCCGAAAGCCTCGCCACCAAGATCCAGTATTTCCTCCGCAACGACGGACCCGACGCCGACGGCAATACCCGTGAACCGGAAGCTCAAGGCGGCATCGGTGGTTGGTCCCACAACGCCGCCGCTTGGGCGCTGCTCATCGCCAAACGCACGCCCGAAGTCTGGACACTCCTCACCGATGATGACCGGCAACGCGCCGACGTCCTCATGCAGGCCCTAGCGGTCGGCGGTCACTTCACCCACGGCGATGCCAATGACTACCATGTGCTCCTCGACGGAATCACCTGGTATCACAAAAGCTGGAACCCAAACCACATCGAAGGTTACGCCGGCGTGATGATCGCCGCCTCCTACTATTTTGGGGCCGATAGCCTGAATACGTTTTTCACCAACTTCGACTACGCGAAATTCCGTCAGAAACTGCAGACGTTCCAATTCCACAACATCCTGCAAACTTGGGAAAATGAATCCGCCATGGCCGGCCTCCTCATGCACGGTGGCGACTACCAACGCGCCAATCGCCCACCCGGCCACGGTCGCGGCATCCGCCAAGAATTCACCTACCGCGGGCGCACGCTCCATCAGCCTTGGGAAATCTATCTCACTCAAGCCGATCGCCTTTGGGCCAAAGCCGTGCGCACTCAGGTCAACGTCGATACCGAGCGCGCCGGACGTCTGCTCAACCGCCAAACCGATGCCACGGTTTCACCCTACGAGGGGCAGATGGGTATGGTCTACGAATTCGAGGCCATGGATAACGCCGGACTGCGCACCAGTCTCGGTTACGCCTACGACTGCGTCATGATTCACCTGGGCTCCGCCGCCAGCCTCAAGGTGCTGGATGAATGGCGCCCCGCCGCAGGAGGTAACGACATCGAGCAACGCATGGCTGTCGGTATGGCTGACCTCATCTTTAAAGCCAAAGAGGGCTACGAAGGTTGGGCCAACGGTCGCCTCAGTTCCTACGACATCACTGATCTCCAGAAAAATGGTTCCGATTACATCTTCGAGTTGTGGCACGCGCTCTTCCCCGAACCTGCGACTCCACCCGTTGCCCAAGCTGCGCCCTTCGCCACGGTTCTCGAACACGATACGATCTACGCCGACAGTAAATACTACGTCGCCTGGCCCGACATTATTCGCGCGGGCAACGGTGATCTCCTCGTGACGTTCTGTAGCACGGAAGAGCACGTCAGTCCTGACGGAAAGGCCGTCCTCATGCGCTCCACCGACAACGGCCACACTTGGAGTGGACCCGAGACGATTTACGACTCCCCCGCAGACGACCGCGACATCGGCCTCTCTCGCCATCCCGACGGCACGTTGGCCCTTCACGTTTGGACCACGTTCTGGACGCAGGAATTGTATGAGAAAAATTACGCCGACGCCTACACTCCCGAAATTCGCAGAAGATGGATTGAACACGTAAACACCCCAGCCTACCGCAACGCCGAAGACGACCAAGGTCGCTGGACGCTCACCTCCCGCGACCACGGTAAAACTTGGGACGAACGCGTGCGTGGTCCCGATGCGGTTCACGGCGGCATCGTGCTCAACAACGGCACCTGGCTCACCGCCGCCTATCGCGAAGAAATAGGTAACGTCGCCATCTTCACCGCCCCCGCATCCACCGGCCCATGGGTGAAAACCAACGTCATCAAAACAACCCAAACTGACACCCTGCGTTTTGGTGAACCGCACGTCGCGCAGCTTCCCTCCGGACGCCTCGTCGTCGCGATTCGGGCCACCTCGATTCCCTACGACGACAGCGGTGATCATCTTCAGTTTTGGACCGCGACCTCCGATGATCGCGGAGCGACGTGGTCGGCCCCCGCCTCCTCCGGTCGTTGGGGATTTCCAGTGCATCTCACCGTGCTCAACGATGGGAGACTCCTCGCCACTTACGGTTACCGCCGCGTGCCCTACGGCCAACGCGCAAGCATCAGCAGCGACGGCGTGAACTGGGAAGAACTCCCCGAAATCATCCTGCGGGCCGAAGCCCCCAACCGCGACCTCGGCTATCCCGCCTCCATCGAAATCGCCCCCGGCGAAATCCTCACGATCTATTATCAGGAAAGCGGCAACCCCGAGGAGACCCATTCCCGCCCCGCCATCATGAGCACAAGATGGAAACTGCCCGCGCGCTGAAGCGCGCGAAGTTCCAAGTATCAGGTATCAAGTAACAAGTTTCAGAAACAGACCGTCAGCCCGCTCCCGCCGGGGTCACGTCGTCAAAAAGTGCAATGCAGTTCCGTAGAAACGTAATTCACTTTTCCCGACCTGACCCCTTCTCCTAAACGGTGCGATTCCCGACCTTCCCCCTCGCGGGCGCGCCGCTCCTGAACCAAAAATTGTCGTTCTCACACTGGCGTGATCGATTCCGATAAACTATCATCGAAAACGTCAGTTTTCCCTGCATTCTCATTGACCATGCCTACCCCATCCCTCCGCACCTCCGCGTCTCCGCGTGATGTCTTCATCCTGCTCGCCATCTTCCTCTCAGTCGCCGCAGTTGCCCACGCGGAACCCATCAGCTTTTCCAAACAGCAGCTCTCGGACATGTTTTTCTCCGAAGGTGTGGCCGTCGCCGACGTCGACAACGACGGCAAAACCGACGTCATCGCCGGTCCCTTCTGGTATCGCGCACCACAATTCAAACAGAAGCGCGGAATCGCAGCCCCGCACGCCTATGATCCCCGCAGCTACTCCAATGCGTTCATCATGGGCGCCTACGATTTTAACTACGACGGTCTCACCGACGTGCTGCAAATCGGCTGGCCCGGACGCGCCGGCTATTGGCTCGAGAATCCCGGCAAAGTGCGCCAGGATTGGACGCCCCACCTCATCACCCCAGAGGTCGGCACGGAATCACCTCAAATGCTCAACCTCGTCGGCGATGAACGGCCCGAGATAATCCTCGCCGCCGAGAAAAAACTCGGTTGGGTGTCACCCGCCAAAGGCGTTCCCGCCACCGCGCCTTGGCAATTTCACCCCATCACCGGCGAAGACCATTGGTTTCGCTACACGCACGGCGTCGGCGCGGGTGACGTCAACGGCGACGGACGCCAAGACATGCTCACCGCCACCGGCTGGTTCGCCCAACCCGCCGATCTCACTGGAGATCCACTCTGGGAATTCCATCCCGCCGCATTCGGCACCAAAGGCGGCGCTCAAATGTATGCCTACGACGTCAACGGCGATGGCCTCAACGACGTCATCACCAGCATCCACGCCCACGAATACGGTCTCAGTTGGTTCGAACAAAAACGGGCCTCCGACGGCACAACCACGTGGATCGATCACCCCATCATCTCCCGTGAGCCCGACACCCTCATTCGCGGCATCCAATTCTCCCAAGCCCACGCCGTCGAACTCGTCGACATGGACGGCGACGGCCTGAAAGACATCATCTCCGGCAAACGCTACTGGGCCCACGGTCCCGGCAAGGATGCCGGCGCCGATGCCCCGGCGGTGATCTATTGGTTCAAGCTCGTGCGTCACAACGACGGCACCGCCCACTTCGAACCCCACCTCGTCGATGACTCCACCGGTGTAGGAACTCAATTTGTAGTCGAAGACATCAACGGCGACGACCGCCCCGACATCATCAGCTCCAACAAAGCCGGCGTTCATGTCTTCCTCCAAAAGTAGCGAGCATCGAGTAGTGAGTAGCGAGTAGACCAAAACCACCCAACTTCGCAGCCCCACGATCCAACTCTTTCTCTTTATTCGTTCTCTTTCTCTTTCTCTTTCTCGGCGCCGCAGGCCCCAAGCGATTGCGCTGCAATCGAAGTAACAAATCTCAAGTATCAAGTAACAAGATTTTCAAACCCATTCCATTGCGTCAGCTTTTGTGAATTCTGTGCCTTTTGTGGCTATTAATGAACCAGCTTTATCTCGCCACAGTTCCGCCCTTCGGAACGTCGGCGGATGCCTCTCAGTCCCTCTTCAACCTCAGTTCTTTCTCTATGAACTCTGTGACAAAATTCTTCTGTCTCGTCGCCACCCTCTCGCTGATCTGCCTAACCAGTTTCGCGAACATCGCAACCGCCCCGGGAGGCCCCGGCCATCCGGGCGACTTCGACCTCCGCGACGGGGACCGTGTCGTCTACCTCGGCGACACTCTGATCGAGCGCGAACAATACCACGGATGGCTCGATGTGATGTTCTCGTCCCGTTATCCAGACTTCGACATCACGTTCAGGAATCTCGGTTGGGCCGGCGATACTCCCGATGGTAAATCCCGCCTCGGCCTCAGCCTGCTCCAAGCTGGTAAAGAACCCGACGACGAGGGTTGGCGCCAGCTTGTAAACCAACTCGAGGAAGCAAAACCTACCGTAGTCGTCCTCGGTTACGGCATGGCCAGTTCCTTCGAGGGAGAAGCCGGCGTAAGTGAATTCCGTGAAAACTACAAAAAACTCAGGGATAAGATCCTCGAGATCGCTCCGGACGTACGATTCATCCATGTCGGGCCAATTTTGCCTGAAAACATCTTCCAAGTATTGAAAGGATTACGGCCAAAATCTGGAAATACGTCTCCTGAGGAGCTTTCACTCTATCATGAACAGCTCGCTCACTATCAAACCCTAACGAAAATCAGCGGGATTTCTAGCGAGATTGAGAGTGATGAATATATTAAACATATCGAAACTCTCAAAGAGAACGATAAGCGCGAAGAATTGAGGGGAATTCTGCGGAAATTCAAACTTCCAAAATCTGGCCTATGGTTTTTGGACTTAACCGTCGATAACGACGGCCGGCCGCTCACCTCCAACGGCATCCACCTCAACGCTGCAGGCTACCGCGCGTTCGCCGAGTCGTTCGAGATGCAGCTGTTCGGCACGGAAGGCGCGTGGCGCACCAGCCCGCACACCGAGGCTCTCCGCCAAGCCGTCCTGCGCAAAAACGAAGCGTTCTTCAACCGCTCTCGGCCGGCCAACATGGCCTACATCTTTGGCTTCCGGAAACGTGAACAGGGCAACAACGCCGTCGAGGTTTTAGAATTCGATAAATTCGTCGCGGCTGAAGACGCGAACATCGCGAAGCTCCGCCATCTGCTGCCAGTCGAGATCACAGTTCCCACGCAGCGCCTCACCAATCGCGTGCTCGAATATACGCCGCAGGCGCTCCCCCACTTTGAAGTGGCCGAAGGATTCGAGGTTACGCTCTGGGCGGAGAATCCACTCATCAATAAACCCATTCATATGAACTGGGATGCCCAGGGTCGCCTCTGGGTCGCATCGTCCACCGTTTATCCACAGATCGAACCCGGCCAAGCTCCTGCCGATCGCATCCTCGTGCTCGCTGACACTACGGCCGATGGCACGGCCGACAGTGTAACGACCTTCGCCGACGGCCTACTCATCCCCACCGGCGTGCTGCCCGGCGACGGCGGCGTCTATGTCGCCCAAAGCACCGAGTTCCTTCACTTTCGCGACACCGATGGCGACGGCATCGCCGATGAGCGTAACATCGTGCTGAGCGGCTTCGGCACCGAAGACAGCCACCACAATATACACACCCCGCAGTGGGGGCCCGATGGTCGCCTCTACCTCAACCAATCGGTCTACACCCGCACCCGCACTGAGACTCCGAACGGAGTGATCGACCTTAAGGCCGGCGGCATCTTCCGCTTCGATCCTCGTGATCAAAAGATGTCGATTCATTACCGGGGCTTGATCAACGGCTGGGGCCACGCGTGGGATGCTCACGGCAACTCCTTCATGTCCGACGGCGCTGGCTTCTCTGGCCCCAGCTGGGGCATCACCGGGGCCACCTACCGCACCCTCGCACCCGCCCGCCGCACCATCCAAACCATCACCCCGGGCTCGTATCCCAAATACGCGGGCATCGAGGTTCTCAACAGCGACCTCTTCCCCTCCGACTGGCAAGGCGACCTCATCACCTGTGACTTCCGCGCCAATCGTATCGTGCGCTTCAAGCTGTCCGACGACGGCGCCGGTTTCATCGGCCGTGAACAAGAGGAAATCCTGCGCACCGTCGCGGATTCCTTCCGCCCCATCGACGTCAAACTCGGTCCCGACGGCGCCCTCTACATCGCCGACTGGAGCAACCCGATCATCCAACACGGCGAGGTCGATTTCCGCGACACGCGGCGCGACAAAATCCATGGCCGCATCTGGCGCGTCGCCCCCATTGGTCACAAATCTTCTGCACCGAAGGATCTCACCAAACTCCCCAACGCAGAGCTCCTCGACCTCCTCCTTTCCGCCAACGCCGCCATCCCACTTCAAGCCCGCCGCGTGTTGAAGGAACGCGGCGCCGAAAACGTCATCGATGACCTTGATCGCTGGGCCACCGCGAATCCCTCGGACGCCGCTCAGTTGCAGGTTCTTTGGCTCGGGCAATCGCTCAATCTCCCACTTCAGACACGGGCTCGCCAATTACTCGTATCCGAATCCGCCCCCATTCGTGCCGCGACGGTTCGGGCACTCTCGATCGCCAAAGCCGACGACTACGCCACTGCGGCCGAGCTCTCTCGCGACCCACATCCACGCGTCCGCCTCGAAGCCGTCCGTGCCCTCGGTCGATTCCCCACGGCACAAAGTGCCGCAACCGCCCTCGCCGTATTGGACACCGAGATGGATCCCTACCTCGACTATGCGATTTGGCTTACCATCAACGAGCTCGCCGAGCCTTGGTCCGCCGCCGTGCTCGACGGTTCGTGGTCAACCGAGGGCCGCGACACCCAACTTGCTTTCGCCCTCACCGCATTGCTCCCTCAGCAAGCCGCACCCATCCTCGCCAAGCTGGTAGCTCGACAGACACTGGACGGCACCGGTCCCTGGACCCAACTCATTCAAGACGCCGGAGGGCCCGCCGAACTTCAGGCCCTGTTTGATGGCGCCATTTCGGGCCGGTTCACTCCCGCGAATACCGCCGCCGCACTAAACGCGCTTCGCGAGGCAGCCCGTATTCGAGGAGTCGTGCCCCCCGGTCGGATCGACGCGCTCACACCGCTACTAAGTTCAAAAAACACCGCCGTGCAAAACGCCACCATTCGATTGGCTGGCGTCCGAAAAATGAACAGCACCGTGCCTGAGCTCATCGCTATTGCAGCCGACGCCGATACAGCCGATACGACGCTTCGCCACACATTCAATGCCCTCCGTGACATCGGCGGCACCTCCACCAAAAACGCGCTCCTTCGCATTGTTAAAGATACTGACGCCACCGAAACGATCCGCAATCGCGCCGCTGTAGTGTTGACCGCCCAAGATGCCTCGACCTACGCACCTGAAATTATCGCCCGCCTCCAACAGGCTAGTTCCGACTCCGTCGCTGCCGACCTCTGGCGCACCCTGCTCAGCATCAAAAATGCCGGCAACGTCTTGGCCGAAAGTCTTCCAGCCGACCCCGTCCCCGAAGCCATCGCTCGAGCCGGATTACGTCCCGCCCGTGAAGGAAACCAAAACGAAGCCCTCGTGCGGGTGCTCATGGAGCAAGCCGGCGTTTCCCTCTCCACCGAAAAACTAACCGGAGCTCAAATGATCGCCCTCGCTGCCGAAGCTGAAGCCCATGGTGACGCCGCTCGCGGCGAGATGATCTACCGCCAATCTGCCCTCGCCTGTATCGCCTGTCATGCCATCGGCGGAGCCGGCGGCAAAGTCGGCCCCGACCTCACCAGCATCGGCGCCAGCGCGCCCACCGACTATATCATCGAAGCGCTGCTCTACCCTGGCGACAAAGTGAAGGAAGGTTACCACGCCACGCTCGTGATGACCAACGACGATCAAGTCGTCAGTGGAGTCGTGGTCAAAGAGGACGCACAGGAATTGGTCGTGCGCGACCCGGCAGGCCAGGAAGTTTCCGTTGCCCTGTCCAACGTCGCCAGCCGCACCAACATTGGTTCGCTCATGCCCGCAGGATTAATCGACAACCTCCTTCCTCAGGAACGTCTCGATCTGATCCAATTTCTTAGCCAACTCGGCAAACCCGGCCGCTACGATGCCGCCCGCAGCAACGTTGCTCGCCAATGGCAGGTTTATCTCACGTGGAGCAGCAACCGTCACCTCGGCGTCGAACGCGTGGCCGAAGGCGACTTCACGCTCCCCGATTGGCACACCGCCACCTCGCGGGTGGATGGCATCGTTCCGCCGGTAAATTTCCAAGAGGTATTTCCCCGCAGCAACAATGCCGACCACCTTTTCTTCGCGGTGCAATTTGACGCGGCCCAATCCGGCGCAGTATCCTTCACCCAAGAAGCAGAACTGGACCGCGCCTGGCTCAACGGAACGCTCGTCGAATTCGGCGAGACGTTCACCCTTAACGTTAAGGCCGGAACCAACACCCTCGTCTTCCGCACCGACCCCAAAACGTTCCCCGCCAACCTCCGTCTCTCCTCCAACGACGTAACGTTTCGCTAGCGCGGCGGCGCCAGCCAAAAGTAGCGAGTAGTGGGTAGCGAGCAGCGAGTAGACCACACCCCCTCATCCTCATCCTCATACTCGTTCTCGTTCTCGTTCTCGTTCTCGTTCTCGTTCTCAAAAAAACTCTCATCTCCCTATAGCTCCGCTTCGCGGAACGAAGGCAGAAGCCGACATCTCAATCTGGGCCGATCAAAGGGGTCAGACTTTGCACATTGCACTGGGATGCAAAACCGTTAAATGGGAAACATGGCTCGTAAACTACGGCTGGAATACGAAGGCGCCTGTTACCATGTGATAAATCGGGGTAACTACCGAACGGCAATATTCACCCAACAAGGCGCGAGGGATTCGTTCATGGATTGCCTTGATAAAGCGGCGAGGAAATCAGGTTGGGTGGTGCATGCGTGGTGCCTGATGTCGAATCACTACCACTTGGCGATTGAAACACCGCAGGCAAACTTGGTCGAAGGCATGACTTGGCTGCAGGCGACTTTTGCCCTGCGGTTTAATCGCTTCCGCAAAGAAACCGGCCTTCTCTTCCAAGGCCGCTACAAGAGTTTTGTCGTGCAGTCATGAAAGGGGACGGGCGCATTGAGTCACTACATTCATCTGAACGCGGTGCGAGCAGGCATCGTGGGTGCGTCCGAACTAGCGACGTATCCCCAGTCCAGTGTGCGATGGCTTTGTCACCCGCGCGAACGTCCACCTTGGTATTCTCCAGTTGATAGTTTGGCGCACGCTGGAAACTTGGCCGACACACCGGTCGGGCGTCGCCGATACCTGCAATATTTGGATTGGCTCACCACCGACGAATCAGCACAGAATGAATTGAAATTTAAAGAAATGAGCAAGGGGTGGGCGATTGGAACTGAGCAGTTTAAAAAGGAGCTCCACCAAAATCATTCTGCTCTGCGCGTGGCGCTGAAACGGGGGGATAAAGATTTGGGAGAATGGCGTGAAGTCCAGCAACGCGAGGTGCTCGAAAAGCTTGTGCATCATCTCGGAAAAACGACCGAGAACATCGATAAAGAACGCAAGGGAACGCATTGGGAAATCGCCATCGCGGCCGAAATGAAACGTCGGACCAACGCATCAAATCCTTGGCTGGCTCAACGCCTCAACATGGGCAGTCCATTTCGGCTGAGTCGATTGGTCTCAAGCTTTGAGTCGTCGGACGGGCGTGATGGCGAAGCGATGAAACTGAAGCGAATTTGTGCAAAGTGCAAAGTCTGACCCCCTTGGCTCCCCCCGTTGAAGAATTCACCACATCTCTAGTAACGCACCTGGGGAAGAAGCCTGAGCACATTCATATTGTAATTGATGAGGTCGAGAGAGAAAACTGGGGATTCTTTGGAATGCTGACAGATGATTTTCGCCGAAGATTAATCGAGGAACCCAGACCTGAACCAGGCGATTCAGATAACGGCTAACGCCGCATCTGTCCTCTAAC
>CAJXQX010000059.1 GCA_913058185.1 uncultured Verrucomicrobiota bacterium | reverse complement strand
CACCTACACCGTGCTGATGATGGTGTATACGGTGAACAATGTTCCCTACGCCTCACTCAATGGCGTGATGACGAGTAACAGCAGCGAACGCACCGCGCTTTCCTCGTATCGATTCGTGGCGGCGATGATCGCCACCTTCATCGTGCAAGGATTTACCCTGCCGCTAGTCACGAAGTTTGGCGATGGCAGTGTGACTGATTCCAAAGGTTGGTCCGCGACGGTAGGAATTTATGCGCTGATTTCCGTTGTGTGTTTTGTGGTTACATTTTTCTCGGTCAAGGAGCGCGTGCAGCCTCCGGCGGGACAAAAGGCGGATATCGTAAAAGACTTTAAAGAGGTGCTCAATAATCGCCCTTGGTTGGCGATGTTTGGCATGACATTGTTCGTCTTCATCACGTTGGCACTGCGCGGCAACGCGAACTACGTGTTCGTCACGCGATATTTGAGCTCCGACGGACTCCTGAGATTTGTCGAGAGCCTGGGGCTGACCGCGACGGCTGCCGACCTGCTGAATCCCTCCATCGGACTACGCGCGCTCGATCTGTTTGGCATGGTGGTGAAGCCAGGAGCCAGCCCCTCGGTGGTGGGCTTCAGTGTGTTGAGTATGATGGGCACGTTTGTGACGATTATTGGCGTTCTTTTGGCCAAACCATTGGCGGATCGTTTTGGTAAGAAGACCGTGTTCACGGTAGGATTGGCGGGAGCCGCGTTGTTCCAATCGTTGCATTTCTTTGTCGCACCGGAAGACGTGAACCGGGTCGTGATCCTCACGATTCTGACGAGCCTCAGTTACGGCCCCACGATACCGCTCCTTTGGGCGATGATCGCGGATACGGCCGACTACAGCGAATGGAAGAATCATCGGCGCTCGACGGGCTTCGTTTTTGCCGGGGTGGTTTTCGCACTCAAAGCCGGACTCGGTTTTGGCGGAGCGATCGCGGGTGGATTACTTTCGATGTATGGTTACACGGCCGAAACAGCCAACGATCCGGCGGTGCTGGATGGCGTGCGCACGATGGTGAGTCTTCATTCGGGCGGCTGTTTCTTCGTCGGAGTGATATTCATGTTGATCTATCCGATCACCAAAGACGTCGCCGCTAAGATGAGCGACGAACTCGCCGCTCGACGCTCGGCTGCCGGTTAGTTTGCTCACGACCATGAAACGTCTGCTGTTGGTTTTACTTCTCGGAACACTCGCGGCAGGCGAGCTTGTGGCCGAGGATGGTTACCGTCTCTGGCTGCGCTACGACCGTTTCCTTTGGAAGAAGGTGCGTGAGTCCTTTAGCGATCACCTGCAAACGGTCGTTCTGCAAACGCCGTCAGGGGTGAATTCCGAGGTGTTGGCGGCTGCGGAGGCCGAGTTGATCCGAGGCATGGCTGGGATGATCCATCACGAGCCACGAGTCTATGTGGTGGCGGGTGAAGCGTCCGCGGACTTGAGGGTGGATGGCTTTGCGGTGAATAAAGTGACAGTGGACGGGCGAGTCGGGGTAAGGATCACGGCGAACTCGGATGCGGGAGTACTCTATGGGGTATTTGATATTTTGCGCCGACTCCAGTTGCGCGAATCGATGGCGGACTTGGATTATGCGTCGACGCCGAAAATAGCGCGACGGGTGCTCAATCATTGGGATGATCTTAATCGGTTCGTAGAGCGGGGCTACGCTGGGTTTTCCTTGTGGGAGTGGCCCTATCTGCCCGAGATCCGCAGTCCGCGTTATCAGGACTATGGCCGGGCTTTGGCGTCGCTGGGAATTAACGGTTCCGTGATCACTAGCGTGAATGCCAACGCGTTGGTTTTGACGCCGGATTACCTCGAGAAGGTAGCCGCCTTGGCAGATGAATTTCGACCGTGGGGAGTGCGGGTTTACCTGACTGCGCGTTTTAGCGCACCGATTGAAATCGGTGGGCTGGACACGGCTGACCCGCTCGACCCCGAGGTTCGGGCCTGGTGGGCAGCCAAGGTGGATGAGATTTACGAGCACGTGCCGGATTTCGGCGGCTTTGTGGTGAAAGCGAATTCAGAAGGGCAACCTGGCCCGCACGAATACGGTCGAGATCACGCGCAAGGTGCCAACCTGTTGGCGGCACCTCTGTCCAAGAATGGCCGCGACGGCATCGTGATGTGGCGAGCGTTTGTCTATGATTTTGAGAACAACACTGATCGGGTGAAACAGGCCTATAATCAGTTCGTGCCCCTCGACGGAAAATTCGCGGACAATGTCTTGTTGCAGATCAAAAATGGTCCGCTCGATTTCATGCCGCGAGAGGCCTTCAGTCCGTTGTTTGGAGCCATGCCCCAGACCCGATTGATGATGGAGTTGCAGATCACGCAGGAGTATCTCGGTGCATCAAACCAACTGGCCTATCTTGCGCCTTTGTTTGAGGAGGCGTTGGATCAGGATACGTTTGCCCAAGGCGAAGGTTCCACCATCGCTCGGGTGACGGATGGTTCCCTGAAGGGACATGAGTTGTCCGTGATCGCGGGAGTCGCCAACACCGGCTCGGATCGCAACTGGACCGGGCACCCGCTGGCGCAGTCGAACTGGTATGCGTTTGGGCGGCTCGCTTGGGATCACTCTCTGAGTTCAGAGGAAATTGCGGAGGAATGGGCGCAGCTCACGTTTGGCACGAAAGAGCCTTCCAAAAAGGAAACCGCGGCACACGCGGGAATCGTTGATATCCTGATGGGTTCGCGCGAGACGGTGGTGAATTATTCCATGCCACTGGGCTTACACCATATCATGGAGCGCGGGCATCACTACGGCCCGGGACCTTGGGTGGAAGGCGGCCGACCGGATTGGACGGCGCCTTATTATCATCAAGCCGATGAAGCCGGTTTGGGCGCAGATCGCGTCGCGAGTGGTTCCAACGCGATCGAGCAATATGCGCCGGAATTACAGGCGCTTTGGGGCGATTTGGAAACCGTGCCGGACAACCTTTTACTGTGGTTTCACCACGCGCCCTGGGATCACGAAATGGATTCGGGCCGCCTGCTGTGGGATGAACTGGCGCTACGTTATCAACAAGGCGTGGACGAAGCCGATGCGATGCTCGCGCGGTGGGTTGGGTTGAAGCGTGAGATCGACCTCGAACGCTGGGAAGCTACCCGCCAACGTTTTGTGGTGCAGGCCAAAGATGCCCGCGAATGGCGTGATGCCTGCCTACTGTATTTCCAGCAATTCTCGAAACGACCGCTACCGGAAGGCGTCGAAGCTCCGGCGCACGATTTGCAGCATTACATCGATGTGAATCGCCGCTACTTCCCGGGACATCCCGGTGAGTATTGAGTCACAGTATTAAGGGCTCCGCAGAACCCGGGGTCAGCGACCCTAGCTACAATTGTTCCGGGGTTTTTGGATCTGCTGTAGCCGAGGTCGTAATGGGCGACGAAGCCTTGGCGAAGTTGGCTGACCTCGGGTTTCAACCCGCATTTTCAAGCGCGCTGTCGGGCTTTACGCCCGACAGTTTCAGTGGGAGTGGCTGCAGGCAGCCAGTAGGCGATCGTGCACGTCGGTGGCGAGGATGCTGGCATCGTTGGAAGTGGTGCCGGTGCCGATAAGAACCGGCCATTCTGCCGTGTCCTTAGGCAAAGTGCCGTGGGAGCCTTTCACCAAGGAAGGATCGAGAGGAATGACATCCATCAGTATTCGGAATCCCAGAATTTTCCGTAGCAGTTTCGTGGCGATCTTGAGCTTCGGCAGCGTGATCGTCGGATCCACAAAAAGCTCGACTGGGTCGTAGCCATACTTGCGATGGATATCCACGCAGCGGGCGAAGTCGGGGGCTTTGCGATCGTCTTCCCAGTAGTAGTAATTGAACCAGGCGTCTTCTTCGGAAAATGCGATCAGGTCGCCCGAGCGCTCGTGGTCGAGACCGTCGGCAAGTTGTTCGTTCGGGTCGATGACTCGGGCGACACCATCCACGGCTTCAACGGCGGTGCGCACTTCGCTGAGAATGGTAGGATCGTTGACGTAGATGTGGGCGATCTGGTGATCGGCGATGGCGAAGGCCTTGCTCGCGCCGCAGTCGAGGAGTTCCAGCCCCATCTCATCTTTGATCGTAATCCAGCCATGCTTACGGAAAACCCGATTGAGGGCGATCGATCTATTCACCGCGGTGATGCCGTATTCGGATAAAACGATCGGCTTGATTTCGCGTTTTTGGAAAAAGTCGATCAACCCACCGGCGACGCGATCGATCTCCCGATAGTCTGCCGCCATGGCCGGATCGTTGGGGCCGAGACGTTGCAGATTGTAGTCGAGGTGTGGCAGGTAAACGAGGGATAGGTCGGGTTGGTTTTGCTCTTCCACCCATTTGGCCGAATCGGCGATCCACTCCGACGATTTGATGCCCGCGAGTGGTCCCCAGAAAGAGGGGAAGGGGAACGCTCCCAGATCGGACTTAACCGCTTCACGCATGCCCATGGGCTGGGTGTAAACATCGAACACCTTCTTCCCGTCGGCGGGATACATCGGGCGAGGGGTGATCGACCAGTCCACGTTGGCATACATGTTATACCACCAAAACAGTTTCGCGCAGGTGTAGCCGGGGAATTGCTCGCGGAGTCGATCCCACAGTTTTGGTCCTGCGACCACGTGGTTGGACTGCTTCCAAAACTGATGCTCAGCGAGGGTGCGGTCATACCAACCATTGGCTACGCAACCGTGATCGGAAGGCGGGGTGCCGGTCAGGTAGGTGCTTTGGGCGGTGCAGGTGACGGCTGGAAGCACGGG
The DNA here is from genome assembly GCA_913058185.1 of uncultured Verrucomicrobiota bacterium. Lineage (GTDB taxonomy): Bacteria > Verrucomicrobiota > Verrucomicrobiia > Opitutales > Opitutaceae > Actomonas. Next base: position 19,562 of record CAJXQX010000059.1, on the reverse strand, counting down.
CTTCACTTGGATCAGGCCGGACTGCTCGGCGAGCGCAGAAAGTTTAGGCGTATCCGAACCTAGAATACGCGAGGTCAGTCCAACGACATTGATGACCGCAGTGCGTTGCTTGCTCATGATTTAGCCGAACCGTTGCTCCAACTCTTCGACGGCTGATCTTACGATTGCACCATCGACTTCGTGAATTTCCAGCCGGTCTCCCGGTGCGCGAATCATGGGGATGCTGAGGCGGCCACCGAGGTGCTCCCGGAATTCCTCCAAGCCATCTAGCATATCCTGCCGACCACTCGATCCGGGAACTTCTCTGATGGGGGCGAACAGTTCAAACCCGAGTTGTTGGATCACTTGCAGGATCCTCTCCGTTTCGGCTTCCGGTAGCAGGCCCACCTTGCGGGCGTAGATCAGGTCGATTCCCATGCCCACCGCCACGGCTTCGCCATGACTTACCCGAAACTCGGAAAGCTGCTCGAGCTTGTGCGCCGCCCAATGTCCGAAGTCCAACGGTCGCGCCGAACCCTGTTCGAAGGGATCTCCAGCGGTCGCAATATGCTCCATGTGCTGCCGAGCACTTTCGCGGATGACGGCTTCGAAGCTTTCGACTTCGAATTTAGCCAACGCTTCCACGTTTTCTTCGATGAACTCAAAAAACGTGGCATCCCGAATCAGAGCGACTTTGACCGCTTCGATTAAACCGACCCGGCGTTCGCGCACCGGCAGGCCGTGCAGTAGAGCGAGATCGTTGATGATGGCGTGTGGCACGCCGAAGCTGCCGAGCCAGTTTTTCTTACCGAAGAAATTGACCCCGTTTTTCACGCCGACCCCACCGTCGCCTTGGCTCAGGCTGGTCGTGGGCATGCGCACGAGAGGTATCCCCCGATGAGCGGTCGAAGCCGCGAACCCGACCAAATCAAGCACCGCGCCTCCGCCGATCGCGAGGATGTAGGAGTGGCGGCAAAGTCCGGAGGATTCGATGGCCTGCCAAATACGCTCCAACTGGGAGAAGTCGTTCTTGACCTGTTCACCCCCCGGCAAGGCGATGGGAGGCGCCGCTAGTTCCAGTTTATCGGCGTGAGCGGCGAACCAGGCTGCGATGTTCGGCCCGTAGTCGGGAAAGGGTTTGGCTAGGCCTTCGTCCCAAAATACCAAGACGCGGATGCGTTCACCTTCCTCCCGGGGCGTTAATGTTTCGCTGAGGGTATGGTTCTTAACCGAGAAAGCATGGCGCGTGAAGATAAGCCGGTGCTCATGCGGAATGGTGATGGGGTAAAAAAGCGTTGATGAAGACTCGGCCATGGACAAGGCGCCAGTAAGCCAAACTCAACGGGGCGACGGCAAGGCCACATTAGCCGCCCTCACCGAGTTGACTGACAATCAACCGGATGCTGCTTTGCGCTGGGCCCATTTGCCGAGCGGGACGGTGAGAGCGGAGATCAACGCCGGAATCCAGGCCGTGATTACGAGCAAGGCCACCGCGTCCACGAAGGGGATGAATGCGAGCATCTTGCGGACCAGTTTGCCGAGTTTCTCGGTGGGTGCACCGGGGTGGTATTCGCGGCGGGCTAGCAGGCTCAGGACGACGATGTAGATAAACAACACGGTGATCCATCCGACGAAAATGGGCTGAAAGTAGTGTCCCGGTAAGGTGGCAATCGTGACGGCGAGCATGACACGGCAACCGGCCATCAGAATCACAGATCCGGTCCAGCGTTTGTGGAGCCAATTGTAACCCAGAATAGTAGCTGCCAGTCCGGCGGCAGCCCAGGGAGACGCATTGAGCCAGACCAGCAGACCAAGCCCCGAAGCGAGTTGAAGGCCTCCCACCCAGCCGGCGGTTCCCCGAGAGATTTGTCCCCGGGGGATAGCGCGCTCCGGTCGGTGTTTGCGATCGAAACCGGCATCGAAGACATCATTGAGAGTCGTGCCACCGGCGTAGGCGAGACTCCCGGCCAAAAAGGTTAAGATGATCCCGTCTATGGAGGGCCAAGCATCCGCTCCAGCCCCGGAAAGAATCAGCGCCGCGAGGACGTTACTCCAAACGGAAGGGAAATTTCCGGCCCGAGCGAGATCGAGCCACAGACGGAAGGTGGACGGGGTGGGCGCGGTCGGTTTCACGCTAAGCCGCGAGATTTGAGGGACTCCAAGGTCCACTCGTATTCGCGCACGAGTTGATCCTCGATGCCGATTCTCAGAGCAGATGGCAGAACCTCCCAAGTATAGGTTTCCATCTCGGCGTGTTGGCACGCGTCGGGATGGGCTTTCATCCAATCGAGGGTGTCGAGCAGATTATCCCGCGTGTCGGAAAAGGGTGCTCCAGGCGAGGCATGGAGAGGCAGGTGGAAATGCACCCGCCATTCGTCATCGGGATCGGCCGCATCTGAATCGGCGAGAGCGTCGGGCAGATCGACGTAGCGTTTGCGAACTTCGCCGGTCGTAGCGTTACCCACGACGACTTGGTGAAGGTAGGTGGGCTCGACGAATGCAGCGACGGCGGCGCGGCCAGCGGCATCGGGCTTCACGCGCAGAGCTGAACTGAGGTGAATTTTACTGAGACGAATTCCGGCCGCCGTGAGCAGGTCAAGCGAGTTGGCCGCTGATTCGAATTCCACGCCGAGATGGCAGCAGTCGTAGTTTACGCCAACCCGACGCAGCAGCCCCTCGGACTCGACCGCGGCATCCGTTGCTCGCCAGCCCTCGAAGAATTCGATCGTTTCGGGAGTGGTCTCAAAATAGCAACACGGCTCGGGCTCGAGACCGAGATGGAGATCGCGGCCGGTGCGATCGGAGAGCTCAGCGACGTAGCGACCGATGGCGGTCATGTTGGTGAAAATGTTGGCACGACGGTCTGCGTCGTTGGCGGTCCATGCTTTGAACGAACCTGGCACCGTGCTCACGCTGCCACTCACACCTTCGGGGACGATCGCGGCGATGAGATCGAATAACTGTTTGGTGTAGACGAGACGTTCGTCGGTGGACCAATCGGGGGCGTAGACCTGCTCTTTGACGCGAGTCCCGTGGAAACTGCCGTAGGGGAATCCATTGATCGTAAACACGTAGCAGTCGTGTTTATCGAGCCACTGGCGGAAGGCAGCTAGAGTGGCGGGCTGGGCGAGTTCGGCCGCGGCACGTTGGCCGAGTCTCAGTCCGATGGCGTAGGGTTGGCCTGCCGCGATGCGTTGACGAACGACCAACGTGTGGCGTTCGAGCATCTCGAAGGTCTGAGCCCAGGATTCGCCGCGATGCACGTTGGTGCAGTAAGCGAGATGGAGACCGTGTTTGAGTATCATACGCGAGACTTGATGTTCCCGACCGCGGTTGCGCTCAAGTAACGGGAACGGAAAATTTGGGACATTGAGAAAGGAAACGCACCGGGTTCTGGAAAAGGATCTGATCGACAAACTCAGCGCTATAACCGCGGTGCCGCATCTCGATCGCGGTCTTGGGCACGGCGAGGGGATCGCTGATGCCCCAGTCGCAGGCCGAGTTCAGCCAAATGCGTTCGCGGCCACAGATCTCGAGCATATCAACGGCGCGGGGGGGCGATGATTTTGAATCTGGATAGAGGGTGATACCGGCCCAGAAACCCTGATCGAGCACAGCTTGAATGGTGTGCTCCTCGACGTGATCGATGATGACGCGGTCGGGGTTCACTCCGCTGTGCGATTTTAAGAGATCCACGATGAGCTTGGTGCCCTTGAGTTTGTCCTCGAGGTGAGGTGTGTGGACGAGAATCAACTGGTCGTATTTGACCGCAATTTCGATGTGCTGCTCGAGCACCTTCATCTCATTGCGCGTATTGCGGTTGAGGCCGATCTCGCCGATGCCGAGCACGTTGGGCCGATCGATGAACTCCGGGATCATGGCCAACACATCCTTAGCCAAGGAAAGGTCTTCTGCCTCCTTCGGGTTGAGGCAGAGCCAGCAATAGTGGGGGAGCATGAACTTCGCGGCCCGGGCGGGCTCATGCTCGGTCAGTTGGCGGTAGTAGTCGCGGAAACCGTCGGCGGATCCGCGATCAAAACCGGCCCAGAATGCGGGCTCGCAGACGGCCGCGCATCCGGCGGTGATCATCGCCTGATAGTCGTTGGTGGTGCGGCTCACCATGTGGCCGTGGGGTTCGATATAGCGCATGACGGGTTTTTATTGAGTCGCGGGCTTCTGCCAGGCTCCGACGGCGGGTTTACCGGTGGAGACATCGTCGGGTTCGGTGGTGGGGTCGCTGAGACTTTCGAGGATGCGGCGGGCGCGCTCGGGTTCACCGTCGAGCAGCACTTGAGCTGCTTTGTTCAGGGCTTGGCACCGGAAATCGCCGTCGACGCCGTGTCGTTCGACGCGGTCGAGGAACGCCGCAACCTCGATGAGTTTGGCGCGCACGGGGACAAAACTGTCATCAACCAGTGCTTTGTTCGCCGAGTTGGCGGGAGGAGAGTCGGGTTGGGGTGGGTGCATGTCGGAGAGGAATAGTGTTGGGATAAAAATCAGGTTCAATTCAAACTCTTATCTACGGTCTCAGTCAAACGGCTTGGCTCAAGGAAAGATCTGCGTAACGTTCGGATTTTACGGCAGAGAGAATCGTCGTGCTAATCATCATGCCTGAAACGCTTATCCTCGTAAACACCCGCAACCGGGCGATCGGTCAGGCCGGGAAGACGAACGTGCACCAGGAGGGCCTCCTGCATCGGGCATTTTCGGTGTTTCTCGTCGACGCTGCCGGACGTATCCTGCTGCAGCAGAGGGCTCACACCAAATATCACTCGGGTGGACTTTGGGCTAACTCGTGTTGTGGTCACCCGCGACCGGGAGAGCTGACTCGCAGTGCCGCGGAGCGGAGGCTCGGGGAGGAACTGGGCGCTACGACCCGGCTCCAGTTTGGTTTCCGAGCTCATTACGAGGCCAAGTTCGGCAACGGATTGTCGGAAAACGAAATCGTTTACGTCTATTTCGGCCGTGCGCCGGAGCGACTTGAGCTGAATCCCGAGGAGGTCGCGTCCGTCACGTGGTCGAGTTTCGCCGAGTTGAAGCGAGATGCCGTTCGGAACCCGGACAAGTATGTATTTTGGCTGAACCACTACCTAACCCAGCACGAGACCGAGATTACCCACGGTCTCGCTGGGTCATAGTGGCCGTCGTCAAACTCGTTATCAGCCGCGAGCGACCATTAATTTATGAAACCACTCTGCTGCGCCCTCTATCTCTTAGTCTTTGCGGTTTCTCTTCACGGAGCTGAATCCACAGCGCTGGACATCAAGCCAGATCGTGCGAGTGGCGTGTATCGGGTGGGTGAAACGGTGACGTGGACGGTGAGTAAAACGGACCAAGAGCGAACCTTCCCCGCGAAGTTGAGCTATGCGTTCAAGCTGGGTGGAGTGACGGAAGTGGAAACCGGTTCGATCACTTTGGTCGAAGGAAAGGCGATGCTGACGTCCGAGTTTACCGAACCCAACACGATGTTGCTCGAGGTGTCGTGGGAACACGCCGGCGAGACGCATCGCGTGTTCGGTGGGGTGGTGGCTGCGCCGGAAGCACTCGAACCATCAGTAGCAGCTCCGGATGATTTTGATGAGTTTTGGGCGACGAAGCTTGCCGAGCTAGGAACGACACCAATGAACCCGCGACTGACCTCGATGGACGTCGACGAGGACGGGGTTGAATATTGGCAGATCACGATGGACGGGTTCAGGGGGTCACAGATTCATGGTCAAATCGCACGACCCAAGAATGGTCCCTTAAAATTGCCGGCATTGCTCCGCGTGCAATGGGCGGGGGTCTACGGTTTACCACCACAGTGGGTCTCCGGCCGGGCCAAATCGGGTTGGCTTGCACTGAATATTTTGGCGCATGACTTGCCGATCGATGAGTCGCTGGAATTCTACGCCGAACAGAAGTCCGGACCGTTGCATGATTACTTTCGGCAGGGTAATGAAGACCGTGAAACCAGCTATTTTCTGCGGATGTATCTATCGTGCTACCGTGCGGTCGAATACCTCAAGTCCCGCCCGGATTGGAACGGCAAGACGCTCGTGGTCACCGGCACGAGCCAGGGCGGTCAACAGACCTTCGTGACGGCGGGCTTACATCCTGACATCACGGCCGCGATGGCGTTGGTGCCAGCGGGCGCAGACTTCAACGGTAACGAAAACGGTCGCTCCGTGGGCTTCCCTTATTGGCCGGGCAATCTAGGCGACAAGGATGCGGCGGCGGTTGCTGCGACGGGTGGTTATTATGACATCGTCAATTTTGCGGCTCGGATCCGCGCGCCCATGCTCATCGGGGTTGGTTTGGAAGATCTCAGCTGTCCGCCCGCGGGAGTTTTCGCCGCGATCAACCAACTGCAATCCCACCACGAGACCGTGATCCTACCGGATTCCGGACATCAGAATGTAGACGGTTCGCAGGATGCATTTGTGGAGCGCCTTGAGCGAGGATGGTTGCCCGGGTTGCGCGCTGGGCTGGAACCGCCCACTGCCCGCCGCTAACGGAGACTGTAGCGGTAGAGCTACCATGTTGAGGCTCCCGAGCGGGAAAGGTTGTAGGTCGCATTATTGTAGGGCTTTACGCCCGACAGGTGATGTCTCTCGGCCCGATCTCCGTCGGAAGTCAGCCCGCGTTGCGGGTGGCGTTGAATTCGTTGAGCGCGCCGAGCATGGCTTGGATGTTCTCGCGGGGCATCTCGGGGCTTACGCCGCCGCCGACCGAGAGGATGACGCGTTCGCCTTCGCTTTTTTTGAGCACGTCCATGGTGGCCCGGTGCACATCTTCGGGTGTGCCGCGCACGCCGATTTCGAGTGGGTTCACATTACCCATGAGCGTCATCTCGTCACCGATGCGCTCTATCACTTCGGTGATGTCGGTTTGTTTGCCCCAGTTGAGCACATTGAAGCCAGCTTCGGGTAGGTGGTCCATACAGGCCACCACATCGGCGTCGTTGTGGTAGAGCTTTACCCAGTCATCCGGAAACGCGTCGTTGATCCGTTTCAGGTAGGGATGACAGAACTCAAGGTAGTGGTCCTCGTTCACGAATCCGACAATGTCATCAAGAATGAAGAGTCCTTCGACGCAGTCACCGATGGCTTTTTGCTGAGCTTTGAGCCAGTCGATGATCAGGTTGGTGGTGAGATTGAGGAGCTTGTGAACCTTCTCCGGTTCGTCGACGAGGTCGAGCATGAGGTCAGAGGTATTACGCACGAATCCTGCCGTGCACATGGGACCACGAGCGGTGACCATGGGCATGATATAGCCGGCATCGAAGACCTGCTGTTTTTGCATGCGGATACGGTGCAGAGTCATCGCCATAAAGGCGTCGGACTCGACCTCGTATTTGTGCAACTTATCGACGTCGTCGATGCTGAACAGATTGTGATATTCGGAGGGCGTGTTGTCGTCCCAGAACTTGATTTTGGCGCCGAGCGCGGAGGGCTCCGCGGCCATGCCGTATTCCATCCACCAACCGGGCACGAAGATAACATCGGGAAATTCCTCGTGAATTTTCAGGTGCGACTCGAACCAGACCTGGGGGTTCAGGTAAAAATCCATATGCTTCACGCCGACGTAACCCGGGATCCACGGGCTATCGATGATCAGGGCCATGGGGACGTTGTCTAGGCGTTCGCCGCGAGCGGCTTTCTTAAAGATTTCCCATTGTTCGGGGCGCATAAATTTGAAGGGGTCGGGGGTGGGTTGGGTTGAGAAAACGGAGGGTCTAGCGGAGAGTCTTGAGACCCGCCGCCATGAAGCCGAGGGCGTAGGCCATGCCGGCGTGCCACGGGGCTTCACATGACATTTGCGGAGCGTGGTCGGGTATTACGACGCCGTCGAACTTGTTGTCGTGCAAAATTTTCATGACGCGGAGCACGTCGATGTCGCCGTCGTCGATGAACGATTCTTTGTAGGTCGGGACTTTGCCGACTACGTTGCGCAGGTGAACGTAGCCAACGCGATTTTGGCGCGCGTAGTTATCGACGGTTTCGTAGAGGTCGCCCTCCGTCATCTCGGCGATCGAACCGACACAGAGTTCGAGCGTATTCGATGCACTGGGGTTAATATCGATGAGTTTTTGGTAGAGGTGCGGTTGATAGACCAAGCGTGGGGTATCGCGAATGGTCGGCATCGGTGGGTCGTCCGGATGCGCCGCGAGTTTGACGCCGGCGGCTTCCGCGGTGGGCAGCACATCGTTGAGGAAGCGTTCGAGCCGATCCCAGAGTTGGGCGGATGTGATCGGCGGGAGCGGTGTGTCTACCTTCTCCGGATCGATGACCATATTCCAAGCCATGCCGGCGGGCATCGGTAGATCGTAGGGGCCTTCCATGCCGACGGAGGGGGCGCCGCCCCGCGCGTAGGCTCCGGTGGTGCGGCCCGCGACGCCCGCGATGGAGAAATTGTAACCCATCAGGGGGACGCCCGCCTCACCTAAGTTTCGGATGATGGTCTTAACGTTTTCGATGTGGTGGTCGCGTTGGGGGCCATCGAGCAGGATGTCATGCCAATGAGCGGGGTCGAAATTCTCGATCGCTTCGAGGGTGAGCCCGGCGCTTTCGACATCGCGGCGCAGCTGGGTGAGCTCGGCGGCGGTCCAGAGCTGTTGGGGATCCCCGGCGATTCCCCAGCCGAGGTCGGTGCCGACGGGCTGATCTTCGGCGTGGGCGTGGTCGCCCCCTCGGAAGTAATCGACCAAGTGAGCAATGATGTGCGTCGCGCCCGCTTGGCGCGCGAAGGCAAAGTTTTCCGGCGTGAGCATGTGCCGGTAGAGTCCTAACCCGAGTTTCATCATAGACGACTTTGTGGTGGAGGTCGCGGGAGATCTACATCTTGAACCGCATGCCGGCGAGCACGGCCCACGGGTCGTGGCTGGCGTAGCTCGCTCGTCGAGTCGGCCCGTCCACGATGTTAAGTTCGTGGTCACGGAGCAGGTTCTTCCAGTCAATGAAGGCGGTGAGCTTCGCGTTGATCTTATGCTCGGCCTTCAAATTCAACAACACGCGCTCAGGGGAATAACGATCCTGGAAGGGGCCGGTTTCGCCGACCCCAAAAAATGATTCGGAGCGATAGTCGACGCCGAGTTGAACATAGGACTTATCCCCGCGGAATGAAACCGAGGTATCGATGTGATTGGTGGCGGAGCCGATCAATGGCAGGGTTTCGCCGGGACGTTGAGGATAGGCCGCTTCGGAATCCCGATAGGAGTAGGCAAAACTCCATGACCAGGGTTCGAGTTTTGCTGCGAGCGATCCGAGGTCGTGTTGGACCATGACTCTGGCGCCGTATTGCGAGGAGGGATCTCCGTTGCGGAGTTGGCGCAACTCGAAGCCGGCGAACTCGCCCGTAGTGAGCTGTTCCCGCTCCCGATAAACCGGATCCGTGATATCACGATAGAACACACTCCCGGAAACGAGGAATTCTTTGTTGGGCTGATAATCGAGGGCTACGTTGTAGTTTTGATAGAGAGTCGCGCGCAGGCCGGGGGTGCCTTCGGTGATCTCGCTGTCCTCTACGTCCAACACCCGGAAGGGCGCGGTGTAGCTGAAGGAGGGGCGTTTGATCGTCTTGGTCGATGAGCCGAAGAGCGTCAGATCGGGGGTCAATTCATACTGCAGATGCAGGCCGGGGAAGATTTGATCGTAACGATTCGAGGCGCGATTCGGCTGCACCTCAAATGCCGCTCCATTGACCACCACTGAGTTACCGAGGGCGCTGAGTTGGGTGTCTTCGTAGCGCAAACCGGCGACGACGCGGAGGCGTTCGCCCTGCCAGTTTACCATCGTATACGCGGCGTCGATGTCTTGCTGGACGCCGTAACTTCCGGGGAAGGTGCGGCGGGCACTTTGTAGCGCATCGAATTCGAGCACATCGGGATTCGAGTTGAGGTAGTCGGCTGCTACTTGGGCGTCGGGCACCGCGCCGGGGCTGAATCCTTCGCCGAGAAAGTCGTCACGAGTGAAGGGGGATAGAGCGTCGCTGAGGCGAATTGCCGCTGAGGATTTTATGTCGTAGGCTTGGAGGTTGCGGGCGACATCGCGCCGGTCGCTGGAGCTTTTTATCCCGACCTTCAGGTAGTCGCCTGATTTTAGGAACCCATCGTCCCAGCTCAGGTCCACCGCGGCGATTTTGGTCGTGAATTCGTCGGCGTCGGTTGAATAATCGTAAGTCGTGCCGGGATAGAGTTCGGGGTCGTCATTGATCGGATAGATGACGGTAGGAACTTTGGTCTCGGCTCCGGTATAACCGAAGTCCAGGCCGTTGCGGACGAAGCGCACGTCGTGGTCGAAAATCTCATCTTCGGTGAGGTGATTGCGTTGGGCGCGCCATTCCAGCTCGATGGGTCCCAGGGTGTTGTTGCCGCCGAGTGTCAGATTGAGTTCTTCGGAAACCTCGCGCCAATGAGAGCCGAATCGACTCAAACGACCGTTGGTGGTGCGGCCGCTTTCAGCGGTGAGGGCGGAGAAATCGGCTTCGTTGCCGTAGCGCAGTTGCACGTTGGAAAGAATACCGTCTTCAACCTGATCCTCATAGGCGAGTCGCAGGTAAACATCGTTGCCCTCTGAGAAGCGGTAATCGGCACTGCCATTGAAGCTGTAAGTGACGTAGTCACGACGGCTGTTGTTTTGGGTGATACGATCGATGAAGGGTGCGCCGGTTGACGTCGCGGGTTCGTCGCCCCAGTCCACATCATAACTGTCCGAACCGCGCTCGATATTCTCGGCCTCGAAGGTGGCGCGGATACCGGCATTTTCGCCGATGGGTTGCGCCCAAGAAATGTCGCCGAGCGAGCCGAACGATTGATAGATATCCTTGTAGCGCGTGAATACGCGGCCGTTGGCGATTCGTCTTTTAAGTTCGTAGCTGGGCTTGTATCTGACCCGTAAAATCGAGCCGCGGGTATCGGCATCGAGATCGGGGGTGGCGGACTTCAGCACCTCGGCCTTGGCGACGGCTTGGGCCGGAATCGAAGAGAGGGACACGCCACTGTTTTCCTGATCGAGACTTACGTTGGCGAAGGCGAGATCGGGTCGACGATCGAGGGCCTCGTCGAGGCTGGCATCTTCTACGAGTTCAATCTTATTGCCCTCTTGGACGATCGTTTTCGAATCGGACTTTGGCGCTGGCTCCTGCGCGGTGATCCACGGGGCCAAGCCGAGGACGGCGAGAGTGAGGGCTAAGCGGGAGTTGGAAAGTGGTGCTTTAATGAGGCGATGAAGTTGCGAGGAACTTTGGCGCAACGCCACTGCTTATCCTGATTTTTACGCCTACGGGGTTTTATAGAGGCGTTTAGCCTCCGCCAGTTGAGTCGATGGTGCCTCGGCAGCAACTGCCACCAACTGGGTCATGGCAGGTCCGAATTGCTGACGAAGGCAATCCGGCGACTGTCTGGTGACCACGAAGGCACGTTGATGGTGCCTTGGCCTCCGTAAACGTAAGCGATGACTTTGGGCGCCGCACTGCCATTCTCCTTCGCCAAGGCTTCGGCGGACGATGTCGGAATCGGTAGGAGCCGGATCAGGACGTGCTTATAGTAGGGGTGGTCGGTCGCCTCCACGATGGCCGGATCGTAGGAAATGACGATCATCCATTTCCCATCCGGGGAAATGTGGGGGAACCAATTTTGGTAATTGTCTGAGAAGACCGGTTGTTGATCCGAGCCGTCGGGTCGCATGCGCCAGATTTGCATGAGGCCGGTTCGGGTGGAGTTGAAATAGATCCACTCGCCATCAGGCGAATACTCCGGGCCGTCCTCGAGGGTGTTGTTATCGGTGAGTTGGACCTCCTGCTTGGTGTCCACATGGACCTTGTAGATGTCCCACTGGTTATTGCGATTGGCCGTGTAGGTGATCCACTTCGCGTCGGGCGACCAGCCGTGGAGGTAGGAATCTCCCCAGGCCGGATCCGTGATCTGAGTGGGTTCGTCGGAGCCGGTGACAGGCAGGGTGAATATGGTGGACTTGCGATCAGGGCCGGTGTGGTTGGAAATCGCTAACATTGAACCATCAAAGGTGAGCACGTGGTCGTTGTTGTTCTGCACCCGCGGCCCGGTGTTGAGGGTTTCGATACGGCGAGTAGCCAAGTCGAACGTGCGTAGCACGCCTTTGGCTGTGCCGTTACCCGAAATGTTCATGATGAGTTTTTGCCCGTCGGTGGTCCAGTTGGGCGCCTCAAAAGGTTCGGCGCTGGAATGGATGGCCGTGAGCTCGCCAGTGAAGACATCGAGAATCTCCATCGTGGATCCGATGTAGTCGTTGTAGGGCCGGAAGTCGGGGGCAGCTGGCTTGATGATACGGACGTCGCGAAACGTCACTTGCTCGACCACGTCGGCGTTGTGCGAACAAAGGAAGAGGCCGACGTAGACCCGGTCCGGGAGTTCGAGGTCGGAGAGTTCGACGGATTTGAAGGGCTCACCGTAGCGCGCGGCGGAAAAGATGAAAGTAGTGCCGCGGCGTTAGAATTGGATGACGTCGGGATAGGTGCCATTGAGGAGATCTTCGACTTTGAGTTGGTCGGTTTCGCCATTCTTCTCGCGACGAAATTGGAGAGAAGTCAGGCCATCGCCATGAACGCAGGCATCGGCGTAGGTTGAGCCAGTGTCGAGATCGCTGCGGACCATCCATCCAGCTTTTCGGTGAGCATCGACACCTTCACCGAGGAATTCGAAGCGGGTGCGCAAGATGAAGTCTCCCTCGATGTGATTCCAGGCGAATTGAAATTCGTCTTCGCCGCCCCAAAGGTTGGTGCCGGCGGCAGACATGTGGTAGGTCTGAGCGCTCGCATCGTAGCTTGTATTGCCGCGGAGGGTCGGATCACCGATGTCGCCATGTTGGGTGAATTCGCCGACCCTATCGCCAGTGGCGGCTTGGTGGGACGCGGAGGCATCGTTGGCCCGAGAATCGTCGAAAGGCAGAATTGAGCTCATGAGGATGAGTGCATGGGAAAGGGTAGAGTTCATAGAAGATAGGGTGGAGGCCATAGCCGAAGGCTGCCGGTTTCCCGAGAAGTCTGGTGGTCAAGGTTGACCGGTGGACGTTGGGCTGGCGGTTGAGATCGCCTTCACGGCAGCGAGCCTTTGCGCTGGCGTAGCTTTATGGATGTCACCGGATTTCGAACCTACTGCAAAAAACTGGAGGTCTCGGCATCGGTTTCGGCGGTCGATCTTGAACAAGCACACATGCGAAAAGCCTTCGCGGCGCGACAGGCGGGCGATCACGCGCTGGTCGCGGAATTACGGCAGGCGTTTGAAGCCTTGCAGTTGGTCGTGCGGGAGCGGGAAAAAATCGACGCAAAAAACTCTCAAGTGGCCGCCAAGGACAAAAAGGCTGAGCTCGCCTACGAAACATTGGTGGCAAACGCGGAGGAGAAAGCCTCCGAGAATTCGATGTCGGATTGGGATCTACGAAGTTTCCGGAGTATCTGGATCAACCTACTCCCGCCACCTGCGGTGATTGCTCTGGCCCGGTTACTCAGTGAATCACCACTTGGGTTCTTTTTTCAGGCGTTCTTCATCTGAATTCATGAGTTCGGGCACGCGACGGTGGCATGGATGAGTGGTTACAAGGCTCTGCCGCTTCCCATCGGTTGGACCAATATTTCGACCGAAAAGCAGGACTTCGTTTATTGGGGCATCCTGTTTCTTCTCAGTGTCTTCTTCGTGGCTGGTTGGAAGGAACGGCGGATCTGGCCTCTCATCATTGCTCCGATCATTGCGGTGGCGCAGTGGTTGATGACCTGGATAGTGCCGGAATGGCGCACCGAAATGTGGATTACCTTCGGAGGCGTTGGTGGGGAGTTCTATCTTAGTGCCCTGATGGTGGTAGCGTTCTTCGTCGATTTACCGGAGAAATTCCGATGGGGCAGCTGTCGCTACCTTTTTCTATTTATGGGCGCAGCCTGTTTCCTCGACAGCTATATCTTTTGGCGAGATGCGGCCGCGGGGGTGGAAGATATCCCCTGGGGCACCATGATTCACGGGGAAGGCGACGAAGGCGGAGACATGAACAAACTTCATGAAGGCTGGGGCTGGCCGATCCAGAAAATCCAACAGTCCTACAACGCCATAGGTACCACCTGCCTCATCGTGGTAACCGCAATCTACACGCTCGCCAACCTCTCCACCCTCTATCTTAAGGGGGTCAGGTCGTGATTTGTATATTAATTTGGATCTGAGACTGCTTAGGCACTAAATCTAGTGATTTTGTTCTTCGACCGGTGGTAAAAAATCAAGAAAACACAACCTGACCCCGTTTAGAAGAGGGTAAATTCTTGGTTATGAATCGATGTTGGGGCTATTTTTAGATCTCCGCGCTATTTGGCACATATTTGAGCCAAAATTGTGAATTTTAAGCAATAAATGGCAGATATTGGCTTCTTTTAATATATTCTGATGTCTTTTCGCGGTGATTGAGGAGATTTAACTGAAAGATATAGGAAGATCGGAAATAGAAAAATATCTTTTATTTTGGCTGATATCTGAGTAAATATGCATGAAATCGTCCCGAAATTCCGGGTTTTGATGATATTTGGGGAGATCCGGTGTTGGTCAGTGAAGTAATCTGTTGATTTTGGAGGTAGATATGCATGTCGGAAGCGAGATGCCAAAGAATGAGACGATCGAAGCCCTAGCAATTGGGACCGGAGCGAGTTACAGGACTAACGATATTAGGAAAGTCATTTGAACTGGGAGGACTTGATTCGGGGCTTCCTCTCCCGAGTGCTCCAGACTGCCGTTGCTTGGAGGCCTCCGAATAAGGGGTTGCTAGTAGCCGAGATGGTTGTCTGGGTCCGCGTTCCGCTTTTGAGCGGCTTGGTTACCGTCTTCTCTTCCAGATTCCGTATTTTTGTTAGGCGTCGACCCCGCGTTGGCGCCTTTATTTTTGGCCAGGTGGTAGCCCCACTCCTGCCTACTTTCAGTTCTCAATTCATCTCATGTTCGATCTCTTCGTTAAGAAACGCGGCAACTATAAGGACGATATTTTATCGGGCCTGACGGTCGCTCTCGCCCTGGTGCCCGAGGCTATTGCCTTCGCTTTTGTAGCCGATGTGCCTCCGCTGGTCGGACTCTATGCCGCCTTCTTTGTTGGGCTCATCACCGCCATCTTCGGCGGTCGTCCTGGCATGATTTCCGGCGCGACCGGTGCTTTGGCGGTCGTCATGGTAGCCCTCGTTCAAGAGGGCAACGCCCGCGGCGGTGAAGGTGCGGGGCTCGAATACCTCTTCGCGACCGTGGTTCTCATGGGGCTCATCCAAATGACGGTCGGATTCCTTAAGTTGGGTCGCCTGATTCGCCTGGTCCCGCATCCCGTTATGATGGGATTCGTCAATGGTCTCGCGATCGTGATTTTCATGGCTCAGTTGGACATGTTCAAGGAGCGCAGTGGCGCGGAAGTTGGCGGGTGGCTTTCGGGGTCGGCTCTTTGGGTCATGTTGGGGTTGGTGACGCTTACTATGGCTATCATCCATTTTCTGCCGAGATTCACTAAAGCCGTGCCGTCGTCGCTGGCGGCTATCTTGGTTGTCGCTGGTATCGCGTTTCTTGGGGTCAATACCCAGGTGGTCGGCGATTTAGCCTCGGTTCAGGGCGGTTTGCCTCAGCTTCACATGCCGCATGTTCCATTCAACATGGAGACACTTTCCTTCATCTTTCCCTACGCAGTTATTCTGGCGGCTGTGGGACTGATTGAGTCGTTGATGACGCTGCAGTTGATCGACGAGCTCACCGAGACGCGCGGTCAAGGAAATCGTGAAGCTCTCGCGCAAGGCGCGGCGAACATCGTTACCGGCTTATTCCAAGGCATGGGCGGTTGCGCGATGATCGGTCAGAGTCTGATCAACATCAGATCGGGCGGCCGTGGTCGCACGTCGGGGATCGTGGCGGCCCTAGGGTTGTTGGCGTTCATTTTGATCGGTGCACCATTCATCGATAATATCCCGATCGCAGCACTTACGGGCGTGATGTTCATGGTCGTTATCGGCACATTCGAATGGGCGACATTTGAAACGATCGGAAAAGTGCCGAAGAGCGATATGCTGGTGATTGCGATCGTGACTGGCGTTACGGTTTACGCTGATCTTGCGATTGCTGTTCTCGTGGGTGTTTTGGTGTCGGCGTTAGTCTTCGCCTGGAAGAGTGCGCAACACGTTCGCCTGATAATCACTGAGGACACGCATCAACAGCGCACCTATTTGATGAGCGGTTTGCTCTACTTCGGTTCCGTGCGGGAATTTGCGGAGCAGTTTAAACCCCGCGAAGACCCTGACAACGTGGTGATTGATTGCCGCGATACTCGGGTTTGCGACCTCTCCGGGCTGGAAGCGATCAACGCTCTAGCCCAACGCTACCGCAAGGCGGGCAAAACCCTCCACCTGCGTCACCTCTCGAGTGATTGTCGGATACTCCTGAAACGCGCTGGCACGCTGGTGACCGTCGAAGTGATGGAAGACGATCCTCACTACTCAGTCGCCCGCATCACCGCCGAAGGTAAAATCGAGTAAAGTGGATGGGATCAGGTCGTGTTTATATGATTATATAGAATCTACTGACTACCATGAGCTAACGGCTTTCGACCAGTAAGCTGAAGCGAAAATAATCATAGAAACACGACCTGACCCCATTAACCTTTGACCCCATTAACCTTGGGTGAACCATTGGGCGGGGTCGGTTTGGTAGAAGGTCTTTAGCTCGGCGTAGAGTTCGGGCTGTTTGCGGACGAGTTGGCGGGGTTTTTCGAAGAAGGCTTCCGTGGCCACGGCGAAGTATTCGGCGTGGTTGGTCGCACCGTATTTGTCCAATACCGTGCGTTTGCCGGCGGCCGACATGCGCTCAAGGCGATCGTGCCCCGTCTCGACCATCTCGGCCCATCTCGCGTAACGATTGGGGTTTTGCAAAAAGGGAATTCCGTCGGCACGACCACGGGCTTGATCCAGCTGATGGGCGAATTCGTGCATAGTCACGTTGTGACCATCGAAGCAGTTGCCGGCGCCTTGCAGCACCGAGTCCCAAGCGAGCACGACGGTTCCGTTGCTGGATGACTCACCGAGTCGCACGACTTCCTGTTGATGCACGATGCCCAGAGCGTCGACGGTGGTGTGGGTGGCTTTATAGGCCGAGGGGTAAATCAGCACGGAACGCAGTTTGGGGAACGGTGGTCCGGGGTGGTTGAGCACGAGCAGGCAGGCTTGGCCGGCGACAGTGAGAACCATTTCGTCGGTCAGTTCCAAATCGCCGCATGCTTCGAAATGTTTTTGCGCGACGAAGTGGGTGAGCTTCTCGTGCAGCTGGGTTTGAAAGTTGGTGGGCAGGCGTGAATAGACCGGAATATTCGCGGTCAGGATTTCCGCCCATTCGGGCTTAAACTCAACCGGCCCGGGATCGGGAGGATTGAGCCATTGGGCTAGGCGGGTCCAGAAATTCATGAGCTGCGTAGTCCGGTCAGTTCCATCAGACGGGCGGTTTCGCGATAGGCCTCTTCGACCCACTCGACGATCTTGGTGGGGTCGGGGGAGTATTCGAGTTCGATGGCGACCGTGCCGTCGATGCCGAGTTCTTTGATCGCGTGGAGGTAGGGCGCAAACTTCACCACGCCGCGGCCGGGAGGTAGGTCGCCGTGGACCATACCATCACAATCGCTGATGTGCACGTGGATCGCTTTGCCGGCGAGTTGGGCCACCTGTTCCGGTCCCGTGTCCGCTAGCACCAAATGGCTGATATCAATGTTGGCCCGCACGCGCGGATGATCGCAGTCGTCGATGAAGCGCACCATCTCATGGATGTTGTTGAGCAGGCTTAGCCGGAAGGGCTCCAATTCTAGGGCGATATCAACGTTTTTGGTGTCGGCGTAGTCTCCGAGTTCTCGGCAAGTTTCAACCGCCCAATTCCATTGATCGACGGGAGCGATCACTTCGCGTTGCCAGATGTATTCACCGAGCACGAGGAGAAGATTGCCCGCGCCAAACTCAGCACACAGGTCGATGAATTTCTTGCACCGATCAACGTGAAAGGCGCGCACGGGGTCGTTGAAGTCGATCAATCCGGTCGCGACGACCGGCAGCGAAGCGATGGGCAGGTTCTGCTTTTCGCAGGTGCTGATGATTGCCCGCTTTTCCTCGGCGGTGATGGTCATCGCTTCCGTGAAGATATCGACGTTGTCGAAACCAATGCGGGCCATGTGTTCGAGGCCGGTGACGGTGTCGACGCCGGCTTGGCCGAACGCACTATTGATGATGCCTAGTTTCATGAGTGGGGATCAGGAGGGTATTTTAAGAATTAGGAGAGTGGAGGGGATGTCGGGCATAAAGCCCGACCCACATTTTGCCGACGGGGATCAGGGGAAAATGGAGGTGGGGTCGATCGTGCGGTGTTCGTCGGCACTCAATACCGCAGCCTCTACCAGGGCGAGGGTATGCAGATTATCGGATGCGGTGATCGCGGGGGCTTGGTTGTTTTCAATCGCGACGAGGAGTTGCCCCATGGTATCGGCGAAGGCATCAGGAAACCAACTGCGAGTCAGTTCGGGTTGGGTAAACGCTTCGTTCCCTTGGAGGGCATAGCGCACCGTCGACGGGGTGGTGTAGGGATCCTGACACCAACCGATTTCACCGATGGCGAGCCCTTGCATTCCTTCGATGCGCCATTCGATGCGGATGTCAGCGGGGCAGCCTTCGCGAGCGGGGCCGGTCCAGACGTCGTCGATGATGACGGCTCGAAGGTTGTTGTCGTATTCCAGAATAGTGGTGCAGATGCCGTCGGTGTGGGGAAACTTGGTGCGAGGGTCAGGTCGCGTGCTGCAATAGACGCGGGCGGGATCGCCAAACCAGAGGCGCATGCAATCCAAGTGGTGGATCGACATAATCCGCAAGGTGGCTGAACCGGTGTCGGCTTGCCACGGTTGCCAATGCGGAATCCCGCGCATGTCGATGGTGGCAAACACCGGATCGCCCAATGCACCGCTACTCAGCAGGTGGCTGCCGACACGCACGGAGGGATCGTAGCGCATGTTTTGGTTGATAGTTAGCGTGATGCCGGCGGCGCGCAGACTTCGACGGCGGTAACCGCGTCGGCGTAGTTTAGCGCGAGGGGTTTTTGGGCGAGGATGGCCTTGGCCGTGCCGCGAGCGCAGGCGGCGCGAATCAGGGCGAGCTGATGCTGGGGAGGCACGGCGATGTCCAAGACCTCCAGAGAAGTGTCATCTAGAAGTGCTTCAAAGCTCGGGTGGACGGTCGGAATGTTGTGCGCGGCTGCGACGCGGGAAGCATTCTCCGAGTTTCGGGAGGCAATGGCCGCCACGTTGAATCCGGCCGCGCGGTAGCTGGGCAAGTGGCAGTCGTTGACGATAAATCCGCTGCCAAGGATGCTGATGCGGGTATCGAGTTTCCGGGGGCGGGGTGGAGGCGGAAATTCGATCATGACTCAGTTATCAGTCGAGAATTCGTAGCGGGTGGTGCGATGGTATTCGATGCCGGGACGCAGAATGATGTCCCCGAGTTCGGGTGAGTTTGGGCCATCGGGATAGCCCTCGCACTCCAGGCATAGCCCATCATAGGGGCTATAGGTTTTCCCGGATTTACCGATCATCGATGAGTCCAGACCC